>CAYFUB010000728.1:0-2689 GCA_964346195.1 uncultured Pirellulales bacterium | reverse complement strand
ACTACGTAGGTGATATCGACGTGAACTTCGACGGCGTCACGGCCCGCTACGTCAAGCTGACCATCACCAGCAACTGGGGCGAGGTGCTGCCGCAGTACGGCCTCAGCGAGGTCCGCTTCCTCTCGCTCCCGGTCCGGGCCCGCGAGCCCGCCCCGGCCGACGAGGCCACCGACGTGAACCCGCAGGTGACGCTGAGCTGGCGAGCCGGACGTGAGGCCGCCTCCCATCAGGTCTTGCTCAGCGACGATGAGCAAGCGGTCCGCGACGGCACCGCCCCGGTCGCTACGGTCCCGACGCCCGCGTATGAAACGGCCGTGAACCTGGCCCAAAGCTACTACTGGAAGGTCATCGAGGTCAACGAGGCCCAAGTCCCGAGCGCCTGGGAAAGCGACGTGTGGCGCTTTGCCACCGCCGAGTTCGTCGCGGTCGAGGACTTCGAGAGCTACGATGACGAGGACCACCGCATCTACGACACCTGGATCGACGGCTGGGACAATCCCACCGTCAACGGGGCTGTGGTCGGCTACAACGAAGCGCCCTTTGCCGAGCTCAGCATCATCCACGGCGGCCAGCAGGCCATGCCGCTGTTCTATGACAACGCCAGTGGCGCGGTCTACTCCGAGGCCCAACGCACCTTCGCGACGCCCCAGGACTGGACCAGGCACGGCATCACCACGCTGGTGCTGTATTTCTACGGCCAAAGCAGCAACGGTCCGGCGCCGCTGTACGTGAAGATCAACGACACGAAGGTGCTGTACGACAACGGGGCGGCCGCCACGGCGTTTCCGCTGTGGAAGCACTGGAATATCGACCTGGCCGCCACGGGCGCCAATCTCCAGAGCGTCAAGAGCCTGACGATTGGGCTCGGCGACGGCACCAGCGGCAGCACGGGCCTGCTGTTCATCGATGATATCCGCCTGTATGAGACGGGTCCGGCGGTGATCGAGCCGGTCGATCCGGGCACCGGCGCGCTGGTGGCATACTATCCGCTGGACGGCAACGTCCAGGACGGCTCGGGCAAGGGCCGCCACGGCACGCTGATGGGTGACGGCGGGTACGAGCCGGGCGTGGCGGGCCAGGCGCTGGTCTTCAACGGGACCAATGCCTACGTGGACCTGCCGGTTGGCCCGCAGCTCGCGACGCTGGGCGATGCGACGATTGCCACGTACGTGTCCTTCCCCAACGCCGGCGGCGCCTGGCAGCGAATCTTCGACTTCGGCACGGGCACCACCAACTACATGTTCCTGACGCCACGCATGGATACCGGCGGGGTCATGCGGTTTGCCATCCGCACCGCCACCGTCGGCGAGCAACAGGCGGACGCCCCGGCCACGCTGCCTTCGGGCTGGCATCACGTGGCGGTGGTGATCGACAGTGCCGCGATGAGCCTGACACTGTACCTGGACGGCACGGTGGTGGGGACCGCGGCCACGACGCTGCTGCCGAGGGACCTGGGCGAGACGAACCAGAACTGGCTGGGGCGTTCGCAGTGGGCGACGGACGCCTATTTCACCGGCTCGCTGGATGAGTTCCGCATCTTCAATCGGGCGTTGTCCGCCGCCGAGGTGCGTTACCTCGCCGGCGATCGATAGGGGCGAAGGAGCCCGAACGCGACACGCCGCGTTTGGGCTCCCCGAATCGTCGTTAGCTCGGAAAGTCCTATTTGGTTGAGGAAAGTCATAAGCCGACCAACACAACACAGGGTCGAACCAGGAAAGAGAGATAGTATGTGTAGCAGATGCGTACTTCTGATCTCGGCTGTTCTGGCATGTGCTGTGGGGTTGACGGATGTGGCCCGCGCCGACCTCGTGGGCTGGTGGAAATTCGACGAGACGGCGGGCACCATCGCGGCCGACTCCAGCGGCCAGGGCAACGATGGCACTCTCCTGGGCAACCCCCAGTGGGTGGCCGGCCAGGTCGATGGTGCGCTGCGATTGGATGGAACGGACGATTACGTGCAATTGCCCATCGGCCCTCTGATCGCCACCTTGACCGACACGACGATTACCGTGTGGACGAACTTCTCCGGTCAGGGCGGGGCCTGGCAACGCATCCTCGATTTCGGCACGGGGACGGCGAACTACATATACCTCTGTCCCAGTGACGGCGGCGGGGTGATGCGAGCGGCCATTACGGCCAACACCGGCATCTGGACCGACGTGACGAGCAACAGCGGGGCGCTTCCCACCGGCTGGCATCACGTCGCGCTGGTGATCAACGGGACAACGAAGAACCTGAAGATGTTCGTCGACAGCCAAGTCGTTGCCGACGCGTCCACACTGTACGTGCTTCAAGACCTGGGCAACACCAACCAGAACTGGCTCGGCCGGTCCCAGTACGCGGACCCCTATTTCAACGGGATATTGGATGACTTTCGCATTTACGACGAGGTGCTCGCAACGGCTCAGATCCGCAGGATCATGGAGGGCGAAACGGCTCCTGCTGTGAAACCGGATCCGGCGGACAAGGCCGTCGATGTCCCTCGCGACGCCATCATCGGCTGGACCCCGGGACGGTTCGCCGACACACACGACGTGTACTTCGGAACCAGTCTGGCCGATGTCAATACCGCCACCGTCACAAGTCCGCGCGGGGTGCTGGCCAGTCCAGGCCAGGATGCCAACACCTACGACCCGCCGGGACGCCTCGAATTCGGGCAGACCTGCTACTGGCGGATCGACGAGGTCAA
>CAYFUB010000727.1:0-13920 GCA_964346195.1 uncultured Pirellulales bacterium | reverse complement strand
CGGTCGTCCGGCAGGACCCGGAGCCCGTTTCCGGCGGCCGGGGCGGCACTGAGGCGACCTCCCGGTGCCGCCGTCCTGCTCTTCTCCAGGATGCGCGTAATCTGCTCGCTCATCACCTGCGCCGAGGCGTGCACGAGGGAGAACACCACGACCTTTTCCTGCGAGCCCTCGACGTCGAGCTGCTGGATGACCTGGGCGATATGATGGATGTTGGCCGAGGTGTCCGTGATGATGAGGGAATTGGTGCGCGGGTAGGTCGAAAGCTGGGCCGCCGTGGACAGGATCGGCTGGATGATCTGGGCCATCTCCGCCGCATCAGCGTACTTGAGGGGCATGATCTGCGTGACGATGACGTCGGTTCTGGGGATGTCCGCGGGATCGGCGCCGATGCGCACCTGCAGATTGTGCCGGGCCGCTTCGGTCTTGGGAACGACCTTGACGGCGTTGTCCATCTGGATCGTGGCGTACCCGGCCACGTCCAGAATGGATTGCAGGAACGCATAGATATCGCCCAGCCGGATGGGGGTCGGCGACAGAACGGTGACTGTACCGGTCACGCTCTCGTGCGGAATGAAGTTGATGCCGGTGATCTCGCCGACCGTCTTGAGCACGGTGCGGATGTCCACGTTGTCGAAGTTGATGGAGACCGGCTCATCGGCCATGCCCGGTTTCAGCAGGGGCATGTCGGCCTCCTGTGCGGCCACAATATGCCGTTGTGGCTCAGCGGTCGGCTTCTGTGTTATTCTCGCGCCGGGCAGGGGTGAACGATCATTCGCCCCTGTTGACGACTGTGCTTCAGCGGGGTTTACAGGCTCGGCCCCCGCCCGCCAGCGTTCCGAGAGGTCGTCTCTGGGCACCGGCGGGGCTCCCTGGCCCATGGGAATCGCGGCGGCCGACAGGACCTGCGGCGCGGCGGGTTCAGGCCGGCGCCTGGGCACAGGAGGAGTGGCCGCCGAGGCGCGGTCTGCCTGGTTCCGCGGTTGTATTTCAGGCTGAGCCGTCGGAATCTCATCGCCGGCGGCGGGTGGCGGCGGGCTCTGGCACCCTGTGCCGATTGCCATCGACGCGCACAACCCGAGAACCAGTACGGCCCGAGCGCCGATGCAACGGCCCCGACCGCCAGAATCACGGATACCGGACCGCGCTGCTTGTGAACATCGTTTCGTCTTCAAAGGACTCTCCCCCTTTCAGATCTCAAATGACAGGTCTTTACTCTTGCCGTCGCGTAACAATTGGATGTCGATTCTTGACTGGCTCTTTGCTTTCATAAGGACCTGGAAGGCCTTCTGCTTGCTGGTCAATTGCTGGCCGTTGATGGTCTGGATGACGTCGTCGTTCTTGAGGCCAAACAGCTCGGCCATGGGCACCTTTTCCAACCCGGAGACTTTCAGTCCCTGCGTTTGGTTGTTCTTCACGTAGGGCTCGATTTCGACCTTGCGAAAGACCTCCTCCACATAGCCCGCCTGGGTGGACAACGGCACGGCGGCCCCTTGGCGCGGGGCCGCCGACATGGACCCGCTTTCTTCACCGCTGGGTTGGGAGTCGCCTTGGTTGTTGGCGCCCGTGCCGGTATGCTGCCTCAGCACCAACTGGCGGCCCTGATGGCGCACGATAACGGCTTCTCGCTGAATGGATTCGACAGTTGCCGAGGCGACAACGTCCCCGATTCTGTAGTCACTGATTGTATTGTTTCGAGCGTTCTGGATGATCGCGCGGGAGACCGCCGGATTGCCGGCGATTGTTCCAATGAGCTTGAGGCCCAGTTCCTCAGCCGATGGCAGGGAGTCCAGCATCTGCGAACGGCTCGGGCCTGTCTGGAGAGCCAGACGATCGGGTCCGGTGAACAGGTTCCTCTGGATGATCGCCGAGTAGTCGCGCGGGGAGCCGGGTGTCGTCGCGGCCTGCTCGTCCGGCGTTCGCTCCTCTCCTGAGACCGTGTCCGGGTCGAGGACCTTGCCGAGGTACACGCGTCCTATGATGGCCTGGAAGCCGGCGTATATCAGCACGACAACCAGTAGGGCCTTGACGGCCCACACGACCTTGACGAGGTGCTTTTCATTCATCTCTTGGCCCCGTTCAAACATACTTTTTCCTGCGTGTTCTATCGTCTCGGTGTGGCTGGCACTTAATCGAGAAGAACGATAATAGAAGCGCTGACGACGGAGCCGCCGCGGCCAGCATCAGAATTGGCCATTTATAGGTCGGTACGTCCCGACCAATCCGTGCAGAGCCGATAAGCGCGTCTATGTTCTCGTGGGGCGATCCGTGCCGCTCAATTCAGTGCCAGTGCCATGAGGCCGTAGGAGGCGTTGGCCAGGCCGTGAAAGAGGATGGGGGCCCACAGCGAGCGCGTCCGAACGTAGAGCCAGGCCATGACCAGACCAGGGAGAAACACGAGCGCCGATATTATCTGACCCTGGATGATGACGTGAGCCAGTGCAAAACACGCCGCGGAAGCCACGATGGTAAGGCACTGCCGCGCGGACCCCGATACGCGCCTCGTTTGATTGACGAGCCTCGTCATGCCGGTTTGGACATACCCACGGAAGAACATTTCTTCAGCCACTGCCACGTAAAGGAATTGGTGAAGCAGCCAGGTGAGCGGATCCTGCTGTCCCGCGCGGATCGGCTGCAAAGGAATCGGCAAATCCAACAACGTCAGCAGCCATAGCCCCAGAAAAACTATGGGGAGGGTACAGACACACACGCAGCCTGCGGCCCGGACGGCGGGACGGACATGATTGACGCCGAGGCCCAAATTCGGCAATTCTTGCCTCCTGATCCACGCGGGCGCCAATGCCGCGCCGACCAGAATGCCGGGAATGGCCAGCCAACGGAGGACCGCGGGGCAGCAGGCGTTGAGGAGCTTGATGGCGGCGATTGTGCCGGCCGTCACGGCAACCATCTCCAAGGCTGCCGTACGCGCAGGGTCGGCGCGCCCGGCGTGGCTCTCTCTTTCAGCCATGTCTCCCGGTACGGGCGACTGATGATTCGCCCTTACGGCTACGTCCTCGAATGCAGGGCAAGCGTGCTGTCTCATACCTACCCAAATCGTACGATACAAACCGTCCACGCGGCAAACCTGTCCGGTGCCAACCGCCTGCCGGCAGCGTGAATCATCAATCTTCCGGACGCGCAGACTTTTTGCCTTGATTCGGGTTGACGGCCAGCCGATAACTACCTAAGATGAACACGGTCAAGGGGTTAGTGGCAGGGTCATTTGCAGGAGGAGGCACTGCGGCTATGAACTCAAGGGCAATAGACACATGCCGGTCTGAGGGGATGTACTGATGGATTCCAACGGCTCTGCATTCACAAGCAAATGCGCCCCGTTGTCGAGGGCACAGAACGCTCTGAAGGGCACCGTACCCGTGTGGCTGGCGGGAGTCCTGGTGGTCCTGCTGCTGATCATTGCAGGAATTGGCTACCGTGTTATGGCCGCCGTGGTGCAGACGGCGCGCAACACTCCCATAGAGCTGCCTGTGCCGTTGAGCGCAGTTCCTACCTGCATAGGGGGCTGGGTGGGCGATGAGTTGCCTGTCCCGACGGTCACAAAAGCCTACATGGAGACCTATTTCGCGGATGATTTCATCAGCCGCCGATACGAGAATACGACCAAGGGACTTTGGGCCGACGTCTACGCTGTCTACTGTTCGGCCAACCCGGCTGGGATCGTGGGGCATCAGCCGCGGATCTGTTTTCCGGGACACGGCTGGATCTGGGATCAGACCGTCCCGTCGGAGATCACCTCTCAGTCCGGGCGTCTGATCAAATGTCTGGTCCACTGTTTTCACAAACCGGCCCCCGCCTACCAGCAGATCTTTGTGCTGAACTTCTACGTCCTGAATGGGCAGGTCACCCGCCGGGAGAGTGACTTCGCCAATTTCCTTGGCCGAAGACCGAACCTCGCCGGGGACCCGGCCCGGTACGTGGCACAAATCCAGATCAGCTCCATTCTCGAACACGCCGCCCGAGCGGCGGCTCGCGACATGGCGGACACGGTTCTCTCTTTTCTGCCCGACCGCGACGGGCACGTAGAGGCGAGCAATCTCCCGGATGGGCTGACACGGGTGGAAGGGATGGTCGAGGGCGATCAACGTGGGGGCGAATGATGATTCGGGCATCCCAAACGCGATGTATCGCGTTGGCATCCCTCGTCCCTGCCTCCAATGTGGTTCGATGTAAATCCGGTAATAACAAGGATTTGCACACGTTCTCGTCGTGCATCCCACGCGGACGGAGTCCGCCCGCTTCCTTTATGTGGCGTGTTTGTGTTCGGATCGGGTGAATGGGGGCGAATGATGATTCGCACCTACTGGAAAACATGAACCCACGCGTTGAAATCAGCAAGCGACTGGTGTTGGTCAACTCGGCCAGTGCCGTTGTGGCCCGGGTGATCAACCTCTCGGTGGTGGTCTGGCTCAACCAGCACCTGCTCCGCCGGATTGGTGCCGACGAGTATAGTCTTCTGCCGGTGCTGACGGCGGTCATTCTCCTGCTGCCGTTGTTTACATCGGTCTTGACCTCAGGTATCGGTCGTTTTGTGGTTGCCGCTTATGCCAGGAGCGATGACCGGGGCATTACCCAGATTGTCTCGACCATGTTTCCGCTGCTGTTGCTGGCCGGCGTGCTCCTCTTTGCTGGAGGTCTGGTATTCGCCTGGTGTGTCGACAAAATATTGGTCATACCTCCGGGACGGCTGTGGGATGCGCGCATCATGATGGCGCTGTTGGTCTTCTCGGTTGCGACGAGACTGCCCTGTGCCGCTTTCTCTGTCGGCCTCTATGTCCGCCAGAAGTTCGTTCTTCAGAACATCCTCGTCATCTGCGACGAGATCTTTCGTCTCCTGCTGTTGTGCGTCCTGCTCCTGGGAGTGAGCACACGCGTATTGTGGGTCGTGGTCGCGAACGTGGCCGCCGAGTTGTGCATGACGGCGGTCCTGGTCATCGTCTCCCGGCGCTTGGTGCCGGCTCTGCGGCTGCGGGTGCGCGAGATCCGGTGGGAGCGGGCGCGCGAGCTGGTCTCGTTTGGCGGCTGGAACTTCCTGGGAATTGTCGCTTGGCGATTGCGGCAGAACATCATTCCCCTGATCCTCAACCGGCTGGCGACGCCCCTGGACATGGCGACCTATCATATCGGCTCCATGCCGCGGCGTCTCGTCGACCAATGGGCCGATGTCCTCGGTGTGCCGCTTTATCCCGTAGTAACGAGCATGCACGCGATGGGTGCCAGGCAGCGGATTCGGAGCATCTATCTTCGCGGGGGCCGAATCGCGTTGTGGGCCATGCTCGCCGTGGCATTGCCCGCGAGCATCTACGCGCGAGCGCTTATCCGCCTTTATCTGGGCAACGCATACTTGGAGGCGGCCGCCATTATGGTACTGACTTTCGCGTGTCTGCCCCTGACTGGCGGGACACGGATGGTCTGGCATGTGGCCAACGCCACGGGACGGGTTCGCCCGACGGGCATATATGCTCTTGCGACCCAGCTCGTCGTAATTGGCCTGACGTTTTACACGGTGGGCAAGCTGGGCTGGGGCGGGTTGGGAGCGGCGTTGGCCGCTGCCGTCATCGGGGTGGTCTCCGGCGTTGCCGTGGCATGGCCTCTGGGGTTGAAACTGGCGGACGTGAAGTTCGAGAGATGGGTTCGCGAGACGCTGGTCCCGGGTCTGACGCCGGGCTGCGTCGCGGCCGTGGTATGGGTCGCTCTGCGTCTCGCGGTCCGCCCGGACACCTGGTCCGAGTTGGGCGCGTGTACCGCCGCCGGCCTCCTGTGTTACCTGACGGTCCTGTTGGCGTTGTGCCTGGAGCCGCAAGACCGCCAGGACCTGGCGGAAGTCCTGGCCAGAACCAGGGGCTTCATCCGTGGCCGATTCGCCGTCCAGCCGCAACACGGGCCCGGGGCCCGAAACGCTCTCGACTCGGCGGACCGCTGCGCGGCCGGGAATCGCGGTTGGAGCCCGGCGCGTGTACGACCCGGTCCTCAGGGCGCAGCGCCCGCCGGACCGGACGCGCTCGATGAAGGCGCCTCGCCGCCGCAGTCCTATGAACGTACGGACCCTGCGTACGACGGGCCCGGCCTCTGAGACCGTTGAAACCCCTCGGATCTGTGGAACGTCGAACGGTTGCCATGCCGATTGGGGACTATGGGTGGCAAAAGGACACTGCCGCGATGGGCAATCAGCACGGCAGGCAAAAGATCGTTATTCTGGGCGCGGGCCCTTTCGCCGAGGAAACCGCCGACCTCGTCGCCGCCCTTGATGGCTACGACCTTGTCGGCTTCGTGGAAGGTCTGGACCGCCGTCGGTGTGAAGAGCCGGTCCTCGGTCTGCCGGTTCACTGGATCGATGAAATCGGCACGCTGCGCGACTCGTGCCGGGCCGTCTGCGCCGTGGGCTCGCCCGGGCGCCAGGCCTTCATTCAGCAGGCTTATGCACTCGGACTGGGGTTTGCGACCATCGTACACCCTGCGGCACACATCTCGGCGACCTCGACCCTGGGCGAGGGCGGCCTGGTCAGCCCCGGCGCTATCGTGGCCTCGCACACCGTGGTGGGGCGTCACGTAATCATCAATCGCGGCAGCCTCGTCGGCCATCATGCCCGCATCGGCGACTACGTCACGATCGGGCCGGGAGCGAATATCGCCGGCCGGACGAGCATCGGCTCGGGGACGTTCGTGGCCATGGGTGCGATTGTCATCGACGGAGTTTCCATCGGCAGCGACTGCCTGATTGCCGCCGGCGCGGTGGTCACGCGGGACGTCCCGGACGGGGCCCGGATGGCCGGTGTGCCCGCCCGGTCCATGGAGAAATCAGCTCCCAACGCCAAATACTGCACGGGCGGCCCCGAATCGCCTTCCTGATAAAGTCCCGCCCCGGTTTTGCCGAAAGACCACGCAGCGGCGAATCATCGTTCGCCCCTGAGCTTGATGAAGAGAAAAGCGGCATGGACCTGATCGTGAATTTCGCGCCGACGGGCATGATCCCTACGAAGGCGATGACGCCCCACGTCCCTGTCTCGGTCGCCGAGATCGTCGAGGACGTACACCGGGCCGTCGAGATCGGCATCTCCATGGTCCACCTGCACGCGCGGGACGAGGCCACGGGCGAGCCCGCCTACGAGGCCCGGGTCTACGAGCGCCTCATTGCCGGCATTCGGTCCTTCGCGCCGGACCTGGTCGTCTGCGTCTCGCTGAGCGGGCGCAACTTCCCGCGCTTCGAGCAGCGCGCCGAGGTCCTCCAGCTCGACGGCCACGTCAAGCCCGACATGGCCAGTCTGACCCTCAGCTCGCTCAATTTCAACCGGGTCGCCAGCGTCAACGCCCCGGACATGATCAAGGACCTGGCCCGCGCGATGGACCAGCGGGGCATCGTCCCGGAACTGGAGGCCTTCGACGCCGGCATGATCAACTACGCCCGCTATCTGCACGCCCGGGAGTTGCTCTCTCCTCCGTTCTATTTCAATCTGCTGTTGGGCAACGTGGCCTGCGCCCAGGCCGATCTGCTGCACGCCGGCATCATGATCCGCGACCTCCCGGAACCGTCCTTTTGGTCCCTGGCCGGGATCGGCGACTTCCAACTGGCCATGAACTCCGTCGCCATCGCCATGGGCGGCGGCGTCCGCGTCGGGCTCGAAGACAATATCTTCTACGATCCCCGCCGCACGCGACTGGCCACCAACGCCGATCTCCTGCGCCGCATCCATACCATCGCCGCGGCCAACGAAAGGAAGCTCATGACCCCCCGCGACCTCAGGCGCCTCTTGAACCTTGGTCCCGGGCACGGCCGCTACGGCCGGGCCCTCCCGACGCCGAGCCAAACCAGCCCCAGAACCGATGAATGTGTCGCCTCAGACCATTGACGAACTCGCCATCTTCACCGGCACGCCCGCCTTCGCGGAAAGGCTCCACGTCGGCCGGCCCAATGTCGGCGACCGCGACCGCCTCCTGGCGCGGATCAACGACATCCTGGACTCCCGCCGGTTGACCAACGGCGGGGCGTACGTACGCGAATTCGAGCGCCGCCTGGCGGAGCTGGCCGGGGTGCGACACTGCATCGCCCTGTGCAACGGCACCGTGGCCCTGGAGGTCGCCGTCCGCGCGCTGGGGCTGACGGGCGAGGTCATCGTGCCGTCGTTCACGTTCATTGCGACGGCCCACGCCCTGCAATGGCAGGGGCTCACGCCGGTCTTTTGCGATATCGACCCGCGGACGCACAACCTCGATCCGGCCTGCGTGGAGCCCCTCATTACGGCGCGCACCAGCGCCATCGTCGGCGTGCACGTATGGGGCCGGCCTTGTGATATCGAAGCGCTGGAGCGCATCGCCCGCCGGCATCGGCTGCGACTGCTCTTCGACGCGGCCCACGCCCTAGCCTGCTCGCACCGCGGGCGGATGATCGGGTCCTTCGGCGACGCCGAAATCTTCAGTTTCCACGCCACCAAGTTCGTCAATAGCGCCGAGGGCGGCGCCGTGGCGACCAACGATTCCGAGCTGGCCGCCAAGGTCAGGCTGATGAGCAACTTCGGTTTTTCCGGGTACGACAACGTCGTCTCCCTGGGCACGAACGGGAAGATGAGCGAATTGTGTGCGGCCCTGGGCCTGACGGCGCTGGAGAGCCTCGAGGAGTTCATCGCCGTCGATCGTCGCAACTACGAGCTGTACCGTCGGGAGTTGGCCGGCCTGCCCGGTCTCGACTTTGTGACGTATGACGCGGCGCAGAGGCACAACTACCAGTACGTGGTGGTCACCGTGGACAGGGACCGGGCCGGCCTGTCGCGCGACGACCTGGTGCGAGTCCTCCATGCCGAGAACGTCATGGCCCGCCGCTATTTCTATCCGGGCTGCCATCGTATGGAGCCGTACCGTTCCCGCACCCTGTCGACGAACGGTCACTCAGGAACCCCAAACGCGGAATTATGCGTTCGGGACCCCGAACCTTCGCCCCTGCGGCATACGGAGGCCCTGGCGCAGAGGGTCCTGTCCCTGCCCACGGGCACGTCTGTCGACGCACACGCCATCACGACCATTGGCCGTATCCTCCGACTCGTGCTGAACGGGCATGGCGAGGTCCGACGACGCCTCGACGGGCGCGACAGAAACGCCGCAGCACCGCGCAAAAATGGCGACCGAGCCACAGGCATCTGCGAGAACAGACCATGAAGGTCAGTGCCCTGATCACCACCTTCAATCACGAACGCTTCGTCGCCGACGCCATCGAGGGATTCCTGATGCAGGAGGTTACTTTCCCCTGCGAGTTGATCATTGCCGACGATTGCTCCACGGACGCCACGCGCGACGTGATCCGCCGTTACTGGCAGCGACACACCGACCGTATTTGCGTTCTGCTGAACCGCCGCAACATCGGGGTGCGCCGGACCTTTGCCCGCGCCTATGACGCCTGTCGCGGGCAGTACGTGGCGACGCTCGACGGTGATGATTATTGGACATCCGCCCACAAGCTTCAATCTCAGGCGGATTTGCTGGACCGCCACCCTGACTATGCCCTCTGCTTCCACAGCGCCACGATGACCTGGGACGACGGCAGCCAGGAGCCGATAGTTTATCGTCCGCCTTGCATTCGGGAAACCTACATGCTGGAAGACCTCCTCGAGGGCAACTTCATCGCCGCCTGCTCCCCGATGTATCGCAGGGAAGTGCTCAGGAAGTACCCCTCCTGGCATTTCCTCATGCCGATTCGTGACTGGACGCAGCACGTTCTGCATGCGCAACACGGCACCATAGGCTACATCGATGAGCCGATGGCCGTCTACCGCCAGCATAACGCCGGCGTCTATTCCATGAGCCCGGCGACGGATAAAATCAAGGTCGCCATAGATATGCTCAGGCGCTTCCGCTGTGTCATGGCACGCCGGTACAGGGGCACCATCAACAGTTCGCTGTGCAAACGGTACTGCAGGCTCGCCCATCAGTACTGTGACGAGGGAAAGCCGGCCGAGGCCAGGCGCTGCCTGAAGGACTGTATTCGCGAGGTTTATCCCGGCGTGCAGCTTCCCATCCGCGAGTTGTTGAGCGCCCTGTGCAGGGCGTTCGCTCCCGGTTTGTACAGGCGGTGCAGATAGGCGGGTATAAGTCGCGTGTTCCTCACGGTTACGATTCAGACATATAATCACGCCGAGGGCCTGCGTTCGGCGTTGGGGTCGTTGTCGGGCCTGGGCTGCCCGGTGGGCCTGGACTACGAGGTTCTGGTGGTGGACAACAACAGCACGGACGGCACGGCGGGCGTGATCGAGGAGTACCGAGGCGTGCTGGGGTCGCGTCTGCGCGCGACGTTCGAGCCGTGCCAGGGCCTCAGCGCGGCGCGGAACCGGGCCCTCGCCGAGGCCCGCGGCGAGGTGATCTGCTTTCTCGATGACGACGCGCTGGCGGATCCGGGCTGGCTGGCGGGCCATGCGTCGGCCTATCGCGCCGACGAGCGCGTCGCGGCCGTGGGCGGCAGGATCGAATTGCAGTGGCCCGCGGGGTGGGTCCGACCGCCCTGGCTGGCGCCCGAGCTGGAGGGCTATCTCAGCGGGCTGGACCTGGGGTCCGAGCCGCGGGTCATGACCTACCCGTGCTATCCCTACGGGTGCAATATGTCCGTGCGCCGGGACGTGGCCCGCCGGGTCGGCGGGTTCTCGACCCGACTCGGGCGACACGGGCCGGGACTGCAATCGAACGAGGAGAAGCTCTTCTTCCTTCAGATCCACCGTCTGGGCGGGCGCGTCGTCTATACCCCCGACGCCCTCGTGCGCCACGTGGTCCCCGCGCAGAGGCTGTCCAAAGGGTTCTTCCTGAGGCGGGCCTGGGCCCAGGGCCTCTCCGATGCCATCTTCCGCCGGCTCGTCGGGGCGACGGACGATTCGGGCGGATCGGAGGCGGATGATGATTCGGGGACCCGGGACCACAGAACCGATACATCGCTTCCGGGAGCCCCACCAAACACGATAGACCGCGTCTGGGAAGGGCCCCCCAACGCGGAATTATGCGTTGGGGATCCCGAACCCTCGCCCCTGCAGGGAACGAACGGTGGTCTGGGCGTGTCGAGGGCGAAGGGTGATCCCCACGACCAGGCGAATGGTGATTCGGGGGTACGGGCGAATCGTGATTGGGGACCCCAAACGCGACCGCTCGCGTTCGGGAACCCTTCGCCCCTGCGAAGGCAGGCGGCGGACAGAAGTGGGCAAAGCGTCAATCGCAAATCGAAGATCGTAAGTCTACGCGCGTTTCCGGGCGCGTGCAAGCACGCGGCGCTCGTCGGGGTGCGGGCGTCGGTCGATATCGTGTCCCGGCACGACCGGGCCGCCTGTTTTCTGGGCCTGGCACGTGCGGCGTACGCGCTCGGGCACCTGGCCGGCGCGACGGGCATCACTCGGGATTGATAAGTCGCGCCTTGTGATGTATGATTCGGGCGTGGCCGGGCTCGGCAGGGTTCGGGCCTCCCGAATCCGGCGTATCGGATCCGGGACCCGTTCCCAAACACGGAAGATGTGTTCGCGGCCCCTTTACGCAGGACGCCCCCCGCATGAGGCAAGATGCCCACGCGTGACGGGCGCTGGTTATGGTAAATCGGAAATCCTCAACTCCCATGCGGATTCTGTTCATCACGGGCGGGTCGCCCTGGCCGACGACGTTGGGCGTCAACCAGCGGACCCATCTGCTGCTGCGCGCGCTGCAGCAGTGCGGCGTGGTGGAGACCGTGATCCACTCGCGCTACGCCGAGATCTCCGGCGCGGAGCTGGAGTATCTGCGCGAGGCGTTCGGCGTGGTGGCCTGCTTCCGGCAGCAGGGGCCGGGCGGGCGGTGGCCCTGGCGCGCGGCGGGCTGGGTCTCGCCCACGCTGGCGGAGCGGCTCGGGGTCCATCTCGGAGGCGTGGGCTTGTGGTACCGGCCCCAGGCCGATGTCGCGAGCTGGCTGGCCCGCCGCCTGCGGGAAGGCCGGTATGACCTGATCGTGGGGCGGTATCTGCGGGCGCTGGCGAGCTCCGGAGCGCTGGATTATCGGCCGGTCGTGCTGGATTTGGACGATTTTGACTGCGGCGTCCAGAGCCATCGCCTGCAACAGCCGGGCCTTTCGACTTTGCAGCGATACTCCGCCCGGCGGCAGGCCCGGCAGACGGAGAAAACCGTTCCGGGCCTGTTGAGCCAGTGTGACCATGTCTGGGTGACCGGCAGGGAGGACCAGGAGCTTCTGAACTCATTTCCTACGTCGATTCTGGCGAACGTTCCGTTCGAGCTCGATGGCGCGACGTACGTTCCGGCGTGTTCGTCGCGACCGGAGAGCAAGAGCATGTTGATTGTCGGCTCACTGCGCCATACAGTGAATGTGAGAGCCATTGACAGATTCCTGAAGAACGTGTGGCCGCGGGTCTTGAAGAGTGAGCCTGGGAGTGAATTTCGAATCGTGGGTTACGGGATGACGGACACGCAGAAAGACCGGTGGGCAGCGGTGCCGGGGGTGGTGCCGGTCGGCTTCGTCGACGACCTTCGCGCCGAGTATGAACGCTGCGCGTTCACGGTCGTGCCGGTTTTCGAGGGCGGGGGAACCAAAATCAAGGTGCTGGAATCGCTTCGGCACGGGCGGACGGTCGTGGCGGCCTCGCACTCGTGCCGGGGGTATGGGGATATCCTGCGGCATGGCGAGGCGCTGTGGGAAGCCTGCGACGAGGACGCCCTCGTCGAGGGCTGCGTACGTCTGCTGAAAGAGCCGGGCTTGCGCGAAAAGATGGCGGAGGCGGGGTGCTGTCTGGTCCGGCGGCACTACTCCCGGGAAAGGTTTCAACAGGTTGTCCGTGAGACCGTGGCGCGCGTGACGGCTGCCGGCGGAGGCGTGCGGCGCCGACGGGCCATTTCGCAAGGATATGGTGGCGGGGAGGATTTCGTGCCGTGAGAGTGCTTGTCACGATACCGAGCCACGGGATGAAGAACCAGATATACCTCGAGAGGCTGCTCGAGGAATATCGAACGATGACGCACGATGTCGATGTCGTCGTACTTTCGGATATCCCGAGGGACCTCGGTCCGAAGGTGGAGGTAGTAGTCGGCCGACCGGTCAAGGACCCCTGGTCCTTGCCGTTCGCTCATAAGCAGATACTGGCCGACCGTGTCGACAACTACGATCTGTTCATCTACTCGGAGGATGACACCCTGATCCGGCAACGCCAGATTGACGCGTTTCTCGAGGTGACAGAGATCTTACCTCCGAACCAGATCGCCGGTTTTCTCCGCTATGAGGAGGATGCGGCAGGCCGGCGGTATTGTTCCACGATTCACTCGATCTATCACTGGATGCCCGATTCCGCGCGGTTGATAGGACCGTATATCTTCGCACGCCTGACGAACGATCATGCCGCGGCCTACGTACTCACGCAGGATCAGTTGCGACGTGCCGTCGCTTCGGGAGGCTTTCTGGTTGCTCCTCACAGAGGCCGCTATGACCTGCTGTGTACGGCGGCCACCGACCCGTATACGCAGTGCGGGTTTCATAAGGTGATTTGCATCTCTCGCCTCGATGATTTCCTGTTGCATCACTTGTCGAATCGATATGTGGGCAAGCTGGGGCTGCCATTCGACGAGCTGTGGGCGCAAACCGATGCTTTGTCGCGCATCGCGCGCAACGGCAAGATGGCGGTAGAGTTGTTTCCGACGGTTACGAGGCTCGGCAGGACCTACTGGGATCGGCCATATTATGAAATGCCCCAGGAGGACGTGCTGGCGGAGGTGCCGAAGGACGCCCGGCAGGTGCTCTCGGTCGGATGCGGCGCTGGAGAAACGGAAGCAATGCTGGTTAAGAAGGGTATCCGGGTTGTTGGCGTGCCGCTGGATCCGATCATCGCGGAATCAGCAAAGAGCAGAGGTGTCGAGTTGATACCCCCCGACCTTCGAACTGCTTTCGAGCACCTGGGCCCGCAGCGTTTTGATTGC
>CAYFUB010000726.1:0-36938 GCA_964346195.1 uncultured Pirellulales bacterium | reverse complement strand
GACGCGGAGTGACGAACACGCATTCGATCCAGAACATTTGCCGGAGATCGAGAAGATACTACTGGATTTGATGAAGAAGGCAGAGTCGGACATTTCCGAGGGAGCCAGAATCATCGATTCTGTGCTGGCGAGCCCCCGAGCCTGTATCTTTTCAGCGGCCGTCAACTATGCCTTACGCTACGCGCGCCTGTATGGGCGAGATAACAAGATCAGATGGCCGGATGCAATCCACGAAGCGTTCAACAATCGACTTGACCCGGCGAGCGAGTCAGCCATTGACTTCTGGGTGACATTGGGCAAGTACATCCCAAACCTGATTTTTCTGGACCGACAATGGGTGTTTGGCGAAATCGAGCGTATCTTTCCACGTGATTCTGAGAAACACTGGGTGGCCTCGTTCGCGGCCTATCTCTCGTACAGCCACAACGTCTATCAGGAGGTCTACGCCGAACTCAAGAATAGGGGACAATACAGGAAAGCCCTTGAGACGGATTTTGGGGATTCCTATGTCACAGATAAGCTCGTCCAACACATCTGTATCGCGTTCCTTGAAGATTGGGAAAGCGTCACGGACGCGAACAGCCTGATGCACCGAATCCTCGAATTGGCGAAGGTGGAGCAATTGTCTGAGGTTATTGGCTTCCTGGGAAAACTTAAAGGTGATGAACCGCGGGCGAAATTGAAAAACAGAATCAAGTCTCTCTGGAAAGCCCTGTTCGAGCTACTGCAGCCCAAACAGCAGGAACCGAAATGTCAGAGGCTCATTTCTAAACTCCATCTGTGGCTCAGCACCGTCGACAAGATTGACGACGAGATTAAGGAATGGAGTCTTCTTACTGCCAAGTACGTTGGGCCTCAACACCAGGAGTCGGGCCTAGTAGAGCGGCTTGCTAAACATGTCGATCAGAGTCCCAGGGAAGTTGCCGAGATTTACATAGGGATGCTCGACGCTGGAACGTACCCGTATTATGACAAAGACAAGATTCTGCAGATCGCCAGGTTCCTTTACCACCAAGGGGTCAAAGAGCAAGCAGATACGATCTGCAACATGCACGGTGAGGTGGGCGACTACTCGCTTCGGCCTTTGTACGAGGAACATAACCCGGAGGTCAGGCGGAATTAAGGGTGTCAGGAGAGGCCCGCCGCGGCGATGGTCCTCAGGGCTTACGGCCTTGTTTTCGTTGCCTGTCGCGTTCGTTGAGGCGGGCTCGGGTCATGCGTTCGCGGAGACCGCCGTCACGGAGGAAATCCTTTTCGAGGCGGCTGTGCTGGCGGTCGAGAAGGCCCTTAGGATTGCTGATCGATGATTTACGATTGATGATTGAGATGGGAAAGACAGAATCCGGCCTGCGGCCCGGCGGGCCGCCGCTGATACCTCGGCAGGGTCCATGACCTGGGTACGCTGGACCGGCCGCTGGCCATGCCCGCGGCCACGCCCACAGAGTGACAGGTGTGCGGCCGGAGGGCGTCCCATTGATGATTGACCCGTCTGCGGGCAAATCCGAATGTCGAAAACCGCAATCCGAAAAAAAATGCGAAATCCGAATGCTCAAAATCGAGAAGAGGGGTTGCTACATCGTTGCCGTTTCAAGCTTTGGGACATTCCCTGATGGGAGCATGTTTTGAGATTCCCGAACGGCACCGGGCAAGGGTCCCCAAACGCGATTTATTGCGTTTGGGGTCCCCAACAGACGTCCGGCATAGCCGGAGTTGTCGGGCTTCGTGCCTCGGATTTGCCGCCTCATTCGATTGAGGCGCTCTGCATATCAGGGATCATTCGAAGAAGTGTCAGCAAGCTGTCTTCCCTGACCTATCTTCTTCCATGTCGCCGGAATCTATCCGGCGTCTGTTGCCTTATAAAGCCCAAAGCCCCCGCGGCGCTTGAGCGGGGACACTCAATAATCCTTGAACTTCCGCATCCACTCCGGCCAGTCCTCGGGCTGCACGCCGCCGGCCTTGGTCCAGGGGCCGTGCGTGTTGAACTGCTTCCGCCATTTCAGCGTCCACAGTTCCTTCAGACCCACTTTACGTACCGACCAATCGAGGAACAGATAGTTCACCCCGCCGTGATGGCGATTGATGCATAGAGCGTTCCAGTAGGGGTTTGTTCCCACCCAATTTGGCGCGTCTTCGTATGGCGGCGGACCGGTCAGATGACTTCCTTCTGCCATGACTTGAGTGCAATCGAACAGCACCGGGAAAGAGGCACGCGTGGAGCCCTTGAGATTGTTGAGAAACCGGTATGAGTCCTCCGGTCCCTCGCCGGACCACGGGACCCGGCATCCTCCGCTGATGCCATAGCTCGTCGCCACGATCCGGCCATCGGGTTCCATCGACCAACCTGCGAAGAACGTGCTCCCGTCTCCGCCCGGTTCCGTCGCCCACGGGGGCTTCTCAGAACCAAGCCGAGACGCCATAGGGCAGACGTACAAATCGAGAGGAACGCGGCTGGAGCGCGCCCAGTCGACCGTGTCGGGAATGGACGAGGAAAGACCCAACCTGAAAATCTTGCCAAGGTCCTCACTGACTGCTCCGTCGGTCCTGGCCGTCATTTCGGTTTGAAAGATGACCCCCCATTGACGGAGCTTTGCTTGGCATCCCACGCCTCTGGCCTGGTTCCTCACCCGCGCGAGCGTCGGCAGCAGAATCGCCATGAGCAAGGCGATGATGGAGATGACGACCAGCAGCTCGATGAGGGTAAAACCCGGGGGATTTACGATTTTTGATTTACGATTTGTGATTGGCGATTTGGACTGCGGAACGCGGTCTATAGCATCGTCATTATTGATGAATAGGGTCTGGTCCGGGGGGTAATTGCCATCCCTGGTTCTCGGTTCTCTTGCGAAGCTCATGGGAGCCACTCCGCAACGTCTGCCTGCATCCACATAAGAGGGCGATTTTCCAACGCCCCGTGCAGATGCCATTTTTGAGAACTCTCAAAAACGTCTTCTCCGGCCGCTCTCGCACATCAAAACACCACGCAGCCGGCGCGGCTCCAAGGATGCCGTCTCAGGATTGCTTACCGCTTTTTTCATTATGCCCCCTCGCCAGAACAATGCAAGCAAAAAAACAAAAAATCTCAAAAAAACGCGCATTCGCCCAGCACATGGCGAGTCTAACCGACGCGAGGCCGCGAGGCGGAGCCCTTGGATTGATGATCGATGATTCACGATTGATGATTGGAAAGACAGAGGCCGGAGGGGTCTGGATTTACCATTTATGATTTGTGATTTTTGATTTGTAAAGCTGTTCTCGCGCGGAGACGCCGAGAGCGCCGAGAATTGAGGTACTTGCCGTCCTCGATCTTCCGCTGTCCGTTCTCCTTAGCGTGCTTGGCGTCCCATTCGACTTCGCTCAGGGCGGGGTTTGGCGAGAGAACTTGTTTGGTTGCGGCCGGAGTGGCTTTTCCTCGGTGTCCTCTGTGTCTCCGTGGCCCCTTGATCGATGATCGATGATTTATGATTGATGATTGAATCGATGGCCTCCGGCGGGGACTATTCTCTTCGTGCTCTCTGTGTCCTTCGTGGTGAAAAGGCCCACGATTCCTGTCCCATGTTTCGGGCCAAGGAGCAGCACTCGGGGATGACATTCCTGCGCGGGAATGACAAGAAAAGGAGATTGGCGCGCTGCACTCGCAATGACATGACAGAGGCGTTTGTTTTTCGTGGCTCGTGGTTTCAACGGGCGTTGCTTGTCGCTCGGGTGACGATTGGCTTGATTGACCGGGGCGTTGTCCTGTGTTGGAGTGGGCCTCTGGTGTGACGAGAGGGTCGTTGAGGCGCGATCTCGACCGGGGACCGATGGGCCGGATGGGGGGCGGGAGCAGTTGCCGGCGACTACGGCGGGGGCCCGGTCGATGCAACGGGCGGCCGGGACCTACAGGCGGCGCAGGGCCTCCAGCCTCTGCACCATCCGGAAGCGGGCCGTCAGCGTCGACCAGGTGACGAGGGCGCCCGCCAGCCCCCCCAGAGAAAGCCCCACAAGGCCCGCCACAGCGAGCGGGATCAGATTGATCATCTGGATGTCCATGCGATTTTCCTCCTTCCGTTCTGACAGACGCACAGGCTTAGCGAAGACGATGCCAAATCCGATGAATAGTGCCAAGTTGGGGTACTTGCGCAACGCAGGATTCTCAGTTCTTTTGCCGGCGATTGTCAAACAGGCTATCGGCGCTTGGATGGCAGAGGCCCGCTGCGCTCGTGCCACGCAGCAAAGGGGCGGGTCGGTCCGGACGTGCCTCCCGTTTCTTCGTCAGTTTGCCAGATATCGCCGGCCGGCGTTTCCCTATTTTGACAGGCCCAAAGACTGTTCCGAATCCGTATAAATCATTGCTGCACAGGTAGTTACAGTTTTGCGCCTATGCGACGGAGTGCAAAGGTGTGACGGAATTACTGATTTTCCTGTTGACTTTCTGCGCGGATTTTGGGTATATTGCTTGGGAGTCTGGGGGCAGGGTGTCATATCACGCATCAACTCTGTCCCTGTGTGTGTTGTTCCTGTTTCAGGACGTGCGGCGCGCACAGCCAGGGAAGCGGTGGGGCAGTGTGCCAGCGGTGGCAGGGCAACGGCCGGTGACGTCCGGGTGAAACGAAGCCTGTTCATTCCGTGGGGAAGGCTCACGTGCCCGACGGCGTACCTCGGTAGACGACGCGTCAAACCGCGTCCCCGCAAGTGCAAAGCAGACTCTGCAACGTACGGTCGAAACCGAATCGGTCGCAGTATCTTAGCGCGTGGCGCGGGCAAGGGAGGGAGACAATTTATTTAATGGAGGCAAAGATGATGAAAAGAGTCTTGGTAAGTCTCGCGGTATGTGCCGTGTTGGCGACCGCGGCGCAGGCTGTCCCGAGCCTCGGCGGCTGGGAGGAGGGCGCTCCCCGCAGTACGCACCAATACTGGGATTTCCAGACGGGTTACGTTACCCCGATCGTGGGGGGATGGGAAGCGCTTCCCGAGGCAGTGATCAATCCGGATCCCGGCGGAGTCAAGGCACAGATCAATGATCCTGTCTTCTGGGACGCACAGAGCGCCTTCCTCGGCATCCAGATCCTGATCGGCTTGGAGATTCCCAATTTCGACGATGGCCTGGTTAAGACCATCTGGGTCGATGTGGGCTTGCTCGACGGTGAGGTCCTTTCCGCGTTGGTCGTGGTCGTCGACCGCCAGGACCGATATGTTCCGCTGAACGGCCAGGGGGATGCGGATTTTGGTTGGCGTATCTACCCGAATCCGAACTGGGAGGACATCCTCATTGTCATCGGCGGGGTCACGGCTCCTGCCATGCTGGATTATGTCCACGTCGATACGCTGTGCGAGATTCCCGCGCCGGGCGCTGTACTATTGGGCAGCCTGGGTGTGGGGCTGATTGGCTGGCTCAGGAGACGTCAGACGCTGTGACGTCTGGGCGGGGAGACTTCGTCACCAGCAGGCGGAATTGAAGGTGCCCGGCAGGGGACTTTTCTTACTTCCCGTTGGGTCGTTGCCTGCGTGTCTCCTCTCATGAGAAAGTGGAAGAAAGTCGCCCGCACGGAGGCGGCAAGTGCCAGGTTTGAAATGGGCAGTCAAGGCCCCCGACGGGTGTTCATGCGCGCCGGGGGTTTTGTCTGCGCTGTGTGCGTGCGCCCCGGGGAGAGGCCACTTCTTGTCCGTGCGAGAGGCGATTCTGCCTGGCTTGGGTCCGCAGAAAGGGACTATTTGCGATGGATTATCGAGGCCCGGGGCGCTCGTGCCACGCGGCACATGGGCGGCCGGGGCCGCCGCGTTGGTTCTGTGGGCAACGAAAATTTGCCTTTTTGCGAAATTTTTGTTAATGCTTTGGTGACAGGGACTTAGGGACGGCCTTTCTTGTCACGACGGCGGGTTTGGGGTGGCAAATGGGGGACGGCGGGGCTATGATGATGAGGGGCCGGGAGTGCCGGCCCTGGGAGAGCAAGGGGACGGGAGCGGCGGAAGCGAGGCGCCGGTGAGGTCGTTCGCCGGGTCGGAAAGGTTGTGACATGTCTTCTGACCGCAACGCCTCATCGAAGCGAGATTGTCAGCATTGTGTTTACGGCGGCTGTCTGCGGGACGGGCGGGCCGGCTGCCCGCTGGCGGAGCTGGCGGGGGTGCTACTGTGCGTCAATCGGCCGGAGAGCCCGGGCCGGCCGGTGCTGGTGGACCCCGGCGGCTCGTGCCCGAACTTCCGGGCCCGGCGTGAGCCGGCGGTCTGGACCACGCCGCCGGAGCCGCCGAGCGACGAGATCCGCCATATCCCCTTGACGAAGGGGCTGTATGCCATCGTGGATGCGGCGGACTATGAGTGGCTCAGCCGGTACAAGTGGACCGCGCTGGTCGTCGGCTCCCAGGCCTATGCGATCCGCAGTCACAAGGGCAAAACCATCCTGATGCACCGCGAGATCATGCAGCCGCCGCCGGGCATGGTGGTCGATCATATCAACGGCAACGGGGTGAACAACCGGCGGTGCAACATGCGGGTGTGCACGCCGCAGCAGAACCGCTACAACAGCCGGCCGCGGACGAAGAAGTCGAAGTATAAGGGCGTGCGCTTCGACGAGCAGACGGGCCGGTGGTTCGCCGAGATCACGCATAACGGCGTCAAGTATCACCTGGGCACGTTCGACGACGAGGTCGAGGCGGCCCGGGCGTACGACCGCAAGGCCGTCGAGCTGCAAGGTCCATTCGCGCGGCTGAATTTCCCCGACGAGTGGCCCGCGCCTCCTTGGCTCGCGCAGAGGGCGTGACGCGAAAGAAGCGGGGCGCACGGGAGATTTCGCCCGCGTGCGTCACGGAACGCCCGTTCTACGGCCGGATGCTTCGCTCAGCATGACAAAGACGGCTGCACTGTCGCAAGACGCCGTTACACGCGCTCCCGGCCGGCTAGTGCTTTCCGTTTGCCCGGTCGGCGTTTTTCCGCTATAATAGTGGGGACAGGACAGGGCGTGGCGCGTTGGGCGGCCACGGCAAGACCCGGAGGGTGCGTCGGACATCCTTCATTCACCCGGACGGCATGGGATCGTTGTTCTCATGAGACATTGGCACGCGTCGGTCGCGATAATCATTTCTTTTCTCGTCCTGGGCCTTTGTGGCTCGGCTCGCGCGCAGGAGCGACTGCGCATCAGCGAATTCATGGCAATCAACGAGACCGGTATCGACGACGAGGACCGGGACGAGGAGGACTGGATCGAAATCCACAACGCCGGGACGAGTGCAGCGAGCCTGGAGGGGTGGTATCTGACGGACAAGGCCGACGACCTGACCCGGTGGCAGTTTCCGGCCGTGACGCTGGGGCCGGACGACTATCTGATTGTCTTTGCCTCCGGGAAGGACCGGCGCGACCCGGCCGGCGTGCTGCACACGAACTTCAAATTGAGCGGCGACGGCGAATATCTCGCGCTGGTGCGGCCGGATGGGGTCACGGTGGCTTCGGAGTATGCGCCCACCTATCCGCTGCAGGCGCCCAATATCTCCTACGGCCTGAGCGGTTCGGCATCACAGGAGGTGCTCCTGGCGCAGGGGGCGCCGGCCAAGGCGCTGGTGCCGCGGGACGATGCGCTGGAGCCGGAGCCGCTGTCTGATGGTCCGCGCTTCTGGACACTGGAGGACCTGGATGACTCCTTCTGGCTCGCGGGGACCACGGGCGTCGGCTACGACTATCCGGGGCTGATCGGGCTGGACGTCTCGGCCATGCGCAACGTCAATGAGACGGTGTACATCCGCGTACCCTTCGTGGTGGAGGACCCGACGGCGGTCGAGGCCCTGACCCTGCGCCTGCGTTATGAGGACGGGATGATCGCCTACATCAACGGGCATGAGGTGGCCCGGGACAATGCCCCGGCCCCGGGGGCGGAGACGTGGAACTCCGGCGCCGCGGCCAACCGGTCGGACACGGACGCCGTGAAGCCCGCGGATTTTGACATTGCCTGGTTTGATTTTCTGCACGTGGGGACGAACCTGCTGGCGGTGCAGGGGCTGAACCAGAGCCTGGGCAGCTCGGACCTATTGATCGTCCCGGAGTTGCTGGCTACGGTCGCCACGAAGACCGCACAGTCGCGGCGTTATTTCCCGGTGCCGACGCCCGGCAAGCCGAACAACGCCGGGGTCGCGACGCTGGGCCCGATCATCAGCGATGCCGACTACCAGCCGCGGATTCCGGTCGCGAACGAAGACCTGGTCGTCACGGCCCGGATCACGCCGGCCTTCGACCCGCTGGTCTTCGCGCAGTTACACTACCGCGTGATGTTCAATGCGGAGGTCACGGTCGACCTGCGCGACGACGGAGACAACGGCGACGGGGACGCCGGCGATGGAATCTACGGGGCGCGCGTTCCGGGCGGGGCGGTGCGCCCGGGCCAGATGGTGCGCTGGTACCTGACGGCGGTGGACTTGGCCCGGCGCGGGTCGCGGGCGCCGGCCTTTGCCGAGCCGCTGAGATCACCGCAATACTACGGCACGATGGCGCCGGACCCGAGCGTGAGCAGCCCGCTGCCGGTGCTGCACTGGTTCATCGAGAACCCGACCGCGGCCAATACCGATGCGGGGACCCGTTGCGTGCTCTTCTACGACGGGGAGTTTTACGACAACATTCTGGCCCGCATCCACGGGCAGTCCAGCCGGGGGTTTCCCAAGAAGAGCTACAACATCGACTTTCATCCCGGTCACAATTTCAAGTGGGCCCCGGGCCAACCGCGGGCCGACGACATCAACCTGATGACGACCTATCCGGACAAGGCCCAGATGCGCAACATCCTCGCCTACGAGACGTACCGCGACGCCGACTGTACCTACCACTGGGTCTTCGCCGTGCGCGTGCAGCAGAACGGGGCCTTCTGGGGCACGGCCCACGTCATGGAGAACGGCGACGAGGACTGGCTGATCCGCATGGGCCTGAACGCCGACGGAGCCCTCTACAAAATGTACAACAGGTTCACCAGTCCGAGCCACGCCACCAGCGGCGCCGAAAAGAAAACGCGCAAGTACGAGAGCAACGCGGACCTGCTGGCGCTTTACAACGGCGTCAGCCTCTCGGGCGAGGCCCGGCGCCGGTACCTCTACGACAACGTGGACGTGGCCCAGGTGGTCAATTTTCTGGCGGCCCGCATCATCACGGGCGACACCGACTGCTGTCACAAGAACTATTATCTCTATCGTGACACCGGTGGCAGCGACGAATGGCAGATGTGGCCGTGGGACGTCGACCTGAGCTTCGGGCGCCGCTGGATCAGCTCGCACACGTACTGGGACCAGCGCCTGATTCCCGACACGCCGCTGTTCATCGGCAACAACAACCGCCTGCCGCAGGCCATCTTCAACACGCTGGAGATACGCCAGATGTACCTGCGCCGCATTCGCACGCTCATGGACGAATTGCTCAAACCGCCCGGCACGCCGCCGGAAGACCTGCACTATGAGCCGCGGATGGATGAGCTGGCGGCCCAGATCGCCCCGGATGCGGCTCTGGACGCCGCCAAATGGAATTCGCACGCCTGGGGCAACGGCTCGACGGCCCCTTGTTGTCCGCAGTCGCTGCCGGAAGCGGTCGAGGAGATGAAGAGCTTCTACCTGCCCGAGCGGCGCGAGCAGTTGTACTATGGCCTGGCTTCGGGCGCGCGGGAAATCCCCGGCCCCCAACCGCCCAGCACCGTCATTCTATTCGGCACCATCGACGCCGACCCCGCGAGCGGCAATCAGGACGAAGAGTACGTCCAACTGCTGAACACCAACAGCTTTGCCGTGGATATTTCCGGCTGGACCTTGACGGCGGGCACTAGCGCGCCGGCTCATCTGTTCACCTTTCGAGGCGGCACCGTCATCCCGGCCAACGGCATTCTTTACGTGGCTGCCAACCGGCCGGCCTTCCGCGCTCGCAGTTCCTTTCCCACCGGCGGCCAGGCCCTGTTCGTCGTGGGCGACTACACCGGCCGGCTTTCGTCCGGCGGCCAGATTCTCGAACTGACCGACCGCCAGGGAGTCAGAGTTTCCTCCGCGCGCACGGGACCCTGACCGAGAGAAGACTCTGTGTGCGACTGAATCTCGCCGGCAAGCCCTGCACATAAGTAACAGGGCGAATGACGGTCCGCCCCGACCGATACAGCGCTCTGCGTTTGGGGAAACCTCTTCACTTCGTTCAGCATGACGGGCGTAGCCTGCCCCACAAAGCGTGGCCGTACACGCCCGGCTGGGTAGGGAATTTACCTATGAACCCACAGGTAATTGCCGTGTAATACTGTTCAAAGAGCGTTTTGGGCGAGTGTATTGATCCTGAAGGGACTCTACAGTGTTTCGCTGGGCCCTCCACAGAATCGTGTTATGAGTAAGAGCCAAAAGTCCAGAACCGGCGATGACCTGCGACGGCCGCCTGGAAAGTGCGAGCAAGTGCAACCGAAGAAGTCAAAAGAGCGCCGGCCTGTCGATCAGACCGACAGGTATCTGGCCCCATTTGAGGCGGTGATCGAGAGTGTGGAGGAAGGATTGGTGGTTTGCGAGGCCACCGGCCGCGTGCGGCGGATGAACCGCCGGGCGCTGGAAATCCATGGGTATGCCTCTGCCGAGGAAGCCTGGCAATCCCTGCCGGAGTTTGCAGATGCCTTTGCCTTGTACGATCCACAGGGTAATTCGATCTCGGTCGAGGACTGGCCGCTGAACCGGGCCGTTCGGGGTGAGGTTTTTCACGACGTGGAGGTTCGTCTGCGCAACAAGCGAACCGGCACGGAGTGGCTCGGCCGCTGCGACGGCACGCCTGTCAGGAATGAACGGGGCGATGTGGTTCTGACGGTGCTGACTCTGCGTGAGCTCAAAGAGCCGGCGGACGGAGCGGCCGAAGAGTTGGTGCGGCGGGCGCGCATCCCGCAGGAGAACCCCTATCCCGTGCTCTGCATCTCCGCCGACTATGTGCTGCGGTACAGTAATCCCGCTGCCGAAAGACTCTGCCGGCTGTGGGGCTACCGCAAAGGGCGGAAGGTGCCGGCGGTCGTACGAGAGATCGTTTCTGCCGCCCTGGCCCAGGGCGCGGTTACACAGCATGAAGTCGACTTTGACTCGCGTACGTATTGGCTGACCGCCGCGCCCTCGGTGGCCGATGGTTATGTCAACATCTACGCGCGGGACATCACCGATTACAAACAGGCAGGTGAGGCGCGGCGCGAAGCCGAGCAAAAATTCCGGACCATTTTTGACACCACCAGCGACGGGATCTTCCTGCTCGATCTGGAAGCCAGAAGATTCACGATGTGCAACCAATCCTGCTCGCAGATGCTGGGCTATACGCAGGAAGAATTCCTGAATCTGCGCATTCCGGATCTGCATCTTCCGGACGACCTTCCTTTTGTCTATGCCCAGATCGAGGAATTCCTGAGAGGAGGCAAGCCGATCCGTCATGACATTCGCTTCAAGCGAAAGGACGGGCGCGTCGTTGTCACCGACCTGAGCCCCGACCTGGTATGGCTGGACGGAAGACGATACGTGGTGGTCGCTCTGAAGGATGTCACGAAGCGCAAGCGGGCGGAGGAGGCGCTGCAGAAGGAGCGCGATCAGGCCCGCCAATACCTCCGGGTGGCCGGCGTGATGATGGTGGCCCTGGATGCGGAAGGCAAGATCACGCTGATCAACGAGAAGGGTTGTGAGATCCTGGGTTACAGGCAAAAGGAAATCCTGGGCCGAAACTGGTTCGAGGTCTGTCTGCCGGAGGAAATACGAGAAGAAGTGACAGGCGTTTTCAACAGACTGATGGCGGGAGACGTTGCGCCCGTCGAGTATTATGAGAACCCTATCCGGAGAAAAGACGGCCAACAACGCATGGTTGCTTTTCACAATACGGTCTTGCGCGACCCCTCCTCCCGCATCGTCGGTGTCCTGTTCTCCGGCGAGGACATCACCGGGCGCCGGCGGGCGGAGGAGGCGCTGGCGGCCAGTGAGGAGAAATACCGTTCCCTGGTGCAGAACATTCCCGACGTCACCTGGACGACCGACCGGCAGGGACGCACATTGTTCATCAGCCCGAACGTGAAGGACGTCTACGGGTATTCCGTCGAAGAGGTCTGCACGGGGGGCGACACCTGGCTGGGAAACGTCCATCCCGACGACCGCCCGCGCATGGAAAGGGCCTTTCACGAGTTGTTCACCGAGAACAAACCGTACGACGTCGAATACCGAATCCGGCGCAAGGATGGCACTTGGATCTGGCTGCATGACCGGTCGGTGTCAAGCTACGAGAAGGATGGACGGTGGTATGCCGACGGCGTGTTCTCCGATATTACGCAGCGCAAGCACATGGAAGAAGAGCTCCGTCGGCACACGGAGCATTTGGAGGAATTGGTGGCGGCGCGAACGACCGAGCTGCAGGAAAGCGAAACGAGATACCGGAGTCTGTACCATACGATCGCGGACGGCATCTTCGTTATGGGAATGGATGGACGGATCGCAGACGTGAATGACTCCGCCTGTGCGCAACTGGGGTACACGCGCGAGGAATTGATCGGACTGCCTGTTTCGGCGGTTTCCGCCCAGTCGGACTTCGACCTGGGAGAGATCCTCGACCGGCTTCGGGCGACGGGCAGTCTCTCGTATGAGACCTCACACCGCCGCAAAGACGGCACTTTCGTTCCCGTCGAGTTGTCCGTCACGGCGGTCGAATATCGAGGCGAACCGGCGATCCTGGCGGTCGCCCGGGACATCACCGAGCGCAAGCGGGCGGAGGAGGCGCTGCAATTCACCCAGTTCGCCATCGATCACACGGCGGATGCCGCCTTCTGGATGACCGAAGATGGGGGGTTCTTCTACGTGAACGAGGCGGCCTGTCGGGCGTTGGGCTATTCCTGCGAGGAACTGCTGAAGATGACGGTCTACGACATCGACCCGGCCTTCACGGAGAGCATGTGGCGCGAGAGCTGGCGCCGGCTCAAGGCGGACAAGAGCATCATTTTGGAAACGGTCCACCGGGCCCGGGACGGAAGGGTCTATCCGGTGGAAATCCGCGCGAATTACCTGGAATTCGGCGGCCGCGCGTACGACTGCGCCTTCGCCCGGGACATTACTGAGCGCAAGCGGGCCGAAAAGGCGTTGCGCGAGAGCGAGGAGCGACACCGCTTCCTGGTCGAGTCTGTCAACGACTGGATCTGGGAGGTGGACGAGAACGGCGTTTACACGTACGCCAGCCCGCAGTGCCGGGAGATGCTCGGATATGAGCCACAGGAGATCGTCGGGAAGACGCCGTTTGACCTGATGCCCCCGGAGGAAGCCCGGCGCGTGCGAGAAGTCTTTGCTGCCATTGCCGGCCAGGCAAAATCCATCCGCCGACTGGAAAACGTGAACCGCCATAAGGACGGCCGCCTGGTGGTTCTGGAAACCAACGCTGTCCCGGTCCTGGATGCGCAAGGGAAGTTGGCGGGCTACCGCGGGGTTGACCGGGACATCACCAAGCGCAAGCGGGCCGAGGAGGCGCTGCGCGAGAGCGAGGAGCGTCTGCGTGTTGCTCTGGACGCCGGGCGGATGGGGACGTGGGTCTGGGACCTCGCGACCGACACCGTCGACACGGACCCGTTGCACCGCCGCCTGTGGGACCTCGACAACGCGGACGAGCGCGTGCCGTCGAGCGTGATCCTGCAACGGATTCACCCCGAGGACAAAGCCCTCGCCTTTGACCGGGAATCGGTGAAGCACAGGTTGACGGGACCGTCCGACACGGAACTTCGTGTCGTCCGCCGCGACGGCAGCGTGGCGTGGCTACAGGGCGCGGCCGTGCCGATACGCGACGCAGGCGGCGTGCTGCGGAAGGTCGTCGGCGTCAATTTCGACATCACCGAACGCAAACGGGCCGAAGAGGCGTTGCGCGAAAGCGAGCGGATGCTGCGTCGTTCGCAGGAGGTCGCCCATGTCGGCCACTGGTCCTGGGACGTCGAGGCCAACCGCGTCACGTGGTCCGAGGAAATGTACCGGATTTTCGGCATCGACCCATCCGCGTTCGACGGCGACCTCGACAAGGCGATCAACTCCGCCGTTCATCCGGAAGATCGCGCCTTCGTATTTTCACGGATGGCGGCCGCGGTGGAGGAGGGCACGGCTCAGGCGATGGAATACCGGGTCGTCTGGCCGGACGGCGGTATTCGTCGTGTCCGGACCGAGTTGTCCGACCGGGAACTCGATGCGACGGGAAAGATCGTCCGCCTCGGGGGCATTGTCCAGGACATCACCGACCTGAAGCGCACGGAAGAAGCGCTGCGGGAAAGCGAAGCCCGCTATCGACTCCTATTGGATCGGGGTTTCGACGGCATTTTCGTGCATGAGAACTTCCGGATCGTTCAACTGAACGACCGCTTCGCGGAGATGACCGGCTACACCCGCTCGGAGTTGTTGGGCTCGAAGGCCATTGACTTGTTTACCCCCGATTCGCAAAGGCGCATCCGTCAATATATCCGCTCCGGGACAGGCGGACACTACGAGATCGAGCTGCGGCGCCGGGACGGCCGCCTCGTGCAGGTCGAGTCCTTTGGGGCCTCCTGCCGGTTCCAGGGGCGCAGCGCTCGCATCGTAGGCCTGAGAGACGTCACCGAACGCAAGCTGGCGGCCCAGGCGCTGCGGGAAAAAGAGCATCTGCTGACCGAGTCGCAGCGGATCGGCCACATCGGAACCTGGAGTGTGGACCTGACTACCAATGCCGCGACCTGGACCAACGAGACCTATCGCCTCTTCGGCGTCTCCCCGGACACGTTCGTGCCCTCGGCGGAGGCGCTGATGGGCCTGCTGCATCCTGATGACCGCGACGCGATGCGGGAGTGGATCCGGGCGGCGTTGGCAGGCGAACACCCCGATGTCCTGGAGTTTCGCGTGGTCTTTCCGGACGGTTCCACCCGCGTGTTGAGTGGCCGGGGCGAGCTGATCCGCGCCGATGGCAACGGGCCTGTGCGGCTCGTTGGCACCGCACAGGATGTCACGGAACAAAAGCAGGTGGAGGCGTTCCTGCGCCAGCTGAACGAGCAACTGGAGCGGCAGGTCGCCCAGCGCACGGAGGACCTGACCCACACGGTGGGCCGGCTTCAGCAACTGACGCTGGAGCTGTCGCAGGCCGAGGACCGCGAGCGCAAGCGCATCGCGGACATTCTTCACGATGACGTGCAACAGACGCTGGCGGCGGCACGGTTCCACCTGAATCTGTTGGGCACCGAGACGCGTGGCACCGAAGAGGCCCAGGAAATCGTCGAGCAGGTCAAACACATGCTCCGGGACGCGATCGAGAAATCCCGCAGTCTGTCGCACGAGCTCAGCCCGGTGCTGTATCAGGTCGATCTGGCCGAGACCCTGAGGTGGCTGGCCTGTCATATGGAACGAAAGCACGGTCTGACCGTGACCGTGGAGGCCCATGGCCCGGTCGATTCATCCTCGGAGCCGCTGAAGGCTTTCCTGTACAAGGTGGCCCAGGAATTGCTGTTCAACGTGGTCAAACACGCCGGCGTCAAGGAAGCCAGGATTCGCGTGCGACGCCTGCGACAGTGCATCTACCTGTCGGTGGTCGATCAGGGGCGCGGGTTCGACCCGCAGGAACTCGAAGAGGCGGTCGGATTCGGGCTGCTGGGCATTCGAGAGCGCGTCCAACTGCTGGGCGGCCGGATGAAGATCAAAAGCGCACCGGGCCTGGGCAGCAGGTTCCTGATCGAAGTCCCGGATCAAGAAGCCTCCCAGGCGCCATTGCCATAAACCCGTCCCCCGTTCCCATCGGGCACGGCCTGCAACTCCCCAACGCCCGAGACTACCCCAAAGCTGCAATGTCCTTCTGAGCGAAGCGAGGAATCCGGGCTACAGACTTGAGAAATCCCTCTTTCGGCGGCCGGATGGTTCAGGACCCCAACGCATTATTTCGTGTTTGGGGGGCCCTTTCGCTTCGCTCGCCATGACAAGTGAGAGTGTCGTTTTGAGATAGTCTCTGAGCCTTTTTTGTCGCCACAACGGTCCAAATCCTTAGTATAATCGAGTATACGCCGGGCCGGCTGGCGGTTGTGATATAAGAGTAGATTCGGCGCATGAGTTTCTTTCAGGGGTTGACACCTTCCCCACGGAAAGGGTAGGCACGATGACCGAGATTCGTGAGGGTCCACCGCAAGAGAATATTCCCGGCGTGTCCGAAGAAGCCGCCAAGAAGATCGAGACGCGCAGTATCCCCCGCTTGGAGGAAGTTCGCTTGACGATCCGCGAGCCGTTGCGGCTGCTGGTCGAGCGGCTCCAGGCGGGGCTGGGGGACAATCTCCAGAGCGTCACGGTGGTCGGCAGCAGTCTGACGGAGGACTACCGGCCCGCGACCAGTGACATCAACACGGTCGTCGTCGTGGAGCGGCACGATATGATGGCGTTGAACGCCGTCGCCTCCCTGGCCCGGCCGATGAGCAGACAGAAGGTCACGCCGCCGCTGCTGATGACGCCCTCCTATATTGAGCGTTCGCGCGACGTTTTCGGCGTCGAGTTCCTCGATTTCCAACTGACGCACAAGACCATCCTCGGCGACGACCCCTTCGCCGCGCTGCACATCGAGAAGAAGGACGTTCGGCTCCAGTGCGAGCGCGAGCTCAAGGCGACGCTCGTCCGGCTGCGACAGGGCTATGTCACCGCGGCCGGCGACCGGACGATGATTCGAGACATTCTCATATCGACCGGCAAGGGACTGACGCCGCTGGCGCGGGCCATGCTGTGGCTCAGGGACGTCGAGCGGCCGAAAACGATGGAGGCGGCGCTGCGGCGGGCCGGGGACGAATTCCAGGTCGATCTGAACGCCGCGATGGCCGCCGAGAGGTGGCGGTACGAGAGACCCCGGCTCACGGAAGCCGAGGTCGGCCGTGCCCTGGCGGCGATTCTCGCGGCCGTGGACCGGCTGACCACCATCATTGACGAATTCGAGGCGTAGACATGCGCAAGACCCTGCCGGCACTCATGGTCCTGATGATCCTGCTGCCCGCGCGCGGCGCCAGGCAGTTCGCGCCGCCCGATCTGCCGCCGCCCGGCTTCTACGTCGAGGACGACGCCAACGTGATTGATGCCGAGCACGAGCAGGCGCTCAACGGTATCCTCCAGGAACTCGAGCAAAAGACCGGCGTGCAGTACATCATCCTCACCGTCCCCTCCACCGGCGGTCTGCCTATCGAGCAATTCTCGATCGAGCTGCTCGACAAGTGGAAGCTGGGCCAGGCGGGCAAGGACAACGGCCTGCTGTTCACGCTGGCCTTGGAGCAAAGACAATACCGCTTCGAAGTGGGCTACGGCCTCGAAGGGGTCGTCACGGACCAGTACGCCGGGCGCGTCGGACGGGACGTGCTGACGCCTTATCTTGGAAGGGGCCAGTACAGCCGGGGCATCTACGAGGCGAACCTGCGGGTGGTCCGGCGTATCGCCGACGAGAGCGGCGTGACGCTGACCGGCATGCCGGCGCTGCCGGGCGGAGGCCGTGACTACGACCGGGGTCTTGGTCCGCGCGGCGGCGCGCCGTGTTTCGGCTGCCCCTGCTGTGCCCTGTTGCTAATCCTGTTCCTGGCGATGCTGCTCTTCAGTCGCCTCGGCCGGCACGGGGGCATGGGCTGGGGCTGGTTGTTCCTTCTGCCGTTTCTGTTTCGCGGGTTCGGCGGCCCGCGGCGCGGCGGGCCATTTGGAGGCGGACCGTTCGGAGGCGGCTTCGGTGGCTTCGGAGGGGGACTGCCCGGCGGCTTCGGCCGCTTCGGCGGCGGCGGGGGCGGCATGTTCGGCGGCGGCGGGGCCAGTGGACGATGGTAGATGCGACGGAGGTCAATCATGATTGAGTCGAAAACAACAACGAGAGATTCGGGTCTGACGGCGCTGCTGACCATCATCATCATCGGCATTATTGCCGTCGCCCTTCTCGGTCTCGCCTTCGCGGCGTTCTACATTCCCGGCTACAACCGGGCCATCCGTCTCGAGCAGCGGGCCAATGAAGCCTGGGCCAACGTCGACGCCCAACTCCAGCGCCGGCTCGACCTGATCCCCAACCTCGTTGCGACCGTGCAGGGCTATGCCGGCCAGGAGAAGGAGATTTTCACGAGAATCGCCGAGGCCCGCACGAAGTACTTCCAGTCCGACAGCATCGAAGGAAAGATCGAGGCCTCCAACGAGCTGAGCGGTGCCCTGTCCCGGCTGCTGCTGCTCCAGGAGGCCTATCCCCAGCTCAAGGCCAGCGAGAACTTTCGCGATTTGCAGGTGGCCCTCGAAGGCACGGAGAACCGCATCGCCGTCGCCCGCACGCGCTACAACCAGGCGGTCAACGAGCTGAACACGTACACGAAGGAATTCATCGGCTCGTTCTTCGCCCGCCGGGCCGCCGTCGAGCCCAAGCCCTTCTTCGAGACGACCGAGGAGGCCCGCGCCGCCCCGCCGAAGGTCGAATTCCCCGCCCAGACCCCGCCGGCTGAGCCTGCCCCCCGTTGACGACGGCATACTCCGACGCCCCCCGGGGGTGTACGACAAATTTGTGGCAAATGCCCTGCATGTCATTGCGAGCCAGCCAGAGGCCGGCGCGGCCGTCTCGACCCCCGGCAATGCGAGATTGCTTCGTCGGCCTGCGCCTCCTCGCAATGACATCTCTCTTGTCCTGACCGCCACTCTTCTGTCGTACACCCCCCCCCCGGGGAAAATCTGCGGATTATTCTTGACAGGTGGGGCCACCATAGAGTAAGGTCTTCACCCTAGCGGTGTGCCAGCGGATTTCCGTGGAGAACTTCTGAGGTATAGAAGCATTCGGAGGAAGGCTGTGATGAACTCTCGGGCCCTTGTTTCAGCTATGGTTGTTGCCGGTGTTTCCCTGGGCACGTGCATGCCCGCCCGTGCGGCCGATGGCGACATAACGTATTCCTTCAGCGGCAGCTTCGACCTGCCGATCCCTGCCGATCCCAGCGACAGCAAGGGCTGGATGCAAGATGCGATTATCGAAGTCCCGCTGCATCTGGCTATCCTGGACCTCGATGTCACCGTAAGCATCACGCACACAAAGGCCTTCGATCTCGACCTGTATATCCAAAGTCCTTCCGGCACCAGAGTACTCTTGAACAAGAGTGATCCCTTCAACGGGTACTATACGGGCGAGGATTACAGTTCCACCACGTTCGATGACGAAGCCGATACCTCCATCGTGGAAGGCGAACCGCCTTTCGAAGGTCACTACGTGCCTCTGGAGTCGCTCGCGGCCTTTGACGGCGAAGACACGTGTGGTCTGTGGGAATTCCAGGTCTATGACGCCTTTTATATAAATCTCGGCACCTTCAACTCCTTCGGGCTTACCATTACCGCTCCCGAACCCGCAACGGCAGCTCTTGTGCTTCTCGGGCTGAGTCTGGCCGGGCGTCTGCCGCGTCGCTGGTAACGCGTTCCGGGGGCAGCGTTCTTCCTGTATGGCCCTTCGCCTGTGAGTCCCTCGGCACGGCGGCCGGGCGATGTCCTGTCTTGCCAGGCAGACATCTGTGATACCGATTGCGCGTGAGTTTTGCGTGGCGCGTCGTCATGCTTGGGGTGGCGGCGGCAAACGCTGGTTTGCCGATGGTCCAGTTCATGCGCCATCGGCAAAGCCTTCGGCCTTGCCGCCGCCACCCGGAGATACGAAATTCTCAATCGTAATCGGTATGATTGCCATCCGAGGCCGCGCGAGGGTTCGGGCGGCTTCTTCAAACTCCGGCATTGCAGGCTTGACCGGACAGGCCTTGTTCCGGTATTACCAGGGGCATGACGAGTGAAAGAGGCAAAACGCCGCGTGAGAGTGCTGTGGAGACGCGGTACCTCGTGATGCCACAGCAGGCCAATCCGCAGGGGACGGCCTTCGGCGGGGCCATCGTCGGTTGGATCGATATGACCGCGGCGATGGCCGGCCAGCGCCATTGTGGCCGGGAGGTGGTGACCGCCGGGATCGACTCCTTGGTCTTCCGCCAACCCATCCGCGTCGGCGACCACGTCATCCTCAAAGCCGTGGTCAACTACGTGAGCCGGTCCTCGATGGAGGTGGGCGTGCTGGTCTGCCGCGAAGACCCGTACACGGGCGAGCAGGTTACAGCGACCACGGCCCACCTGACGCTGGTCGCTCTCGACGAGCACAAACGACCGACGACCGCACCGCCGCTGTTGCCCGAGACGCCCGAGGAGAAGAGGCGGTACGAAGACGCCAGGCTCCGCGTCCAGTCTCGCAAAGAACGCCTCACGGCCATGTAAGTCGGGTCCGAAGCGGGTCGCAGAGCTTTCGGCGGCCCCTTTTGCCTCCGGCGGCGGCAAGAAAATCGTCGCTCCCGAACGAAATCGCTTGCACGGGCCGGTGCGTCTGGTACACTGGTGGTCGCCGTATAACCTCCATGCGGGCAGGTAGCTCAGTTGGTAGAGCAACGGACTGAAAATCCGTGTGTCGGCGGTTCAAATCCGCCCCTGCCCACTATCGTAAATCCTTGGCTGCTGGGAAGTTATGTTCAGCGGCCTTTTTCGTTGGGGGCCTGATTTGGCCGGAGTGGGTCAAGAGTGGGTCAGTCAGATTTGGCCCAAGAATCTTTGAGTTCACGATGCGGGCCTTCTCCATGTCCTCCTGCTGAACGATCAAATAGTACTTCTGAGTCGTCTTGATGTCGCTGTGGCCAGCAAGCTTCTGAACCGCCGACCGCTCTGGTCTTTGGGAACGGCACCACGGTACTTCCTATAGACCGTGACTTTCTCAGTCGCCATGATCAAATCTCCCGGCCCGTACAGAGCCTGTGGCCATCACGGATGACTGACCCAAGGGCCGGTATACGTCCGCTTGAGCGAGGGCGCAAGTCAAATCTTGTCTTCTCATCCTTCCGTTTTCACCGCCAGGAATCGGTCGAGTTCGGCCCTACGGTACCACACCCGCCGAGCAAACTTCGGGGCTTTGAGCTGTCCTCTGTCCCGCCAGTAGTTGAGGGTGAGATCATCTCCATCGAGCGCCTCGGTGGATTACTGAAGTCCTACCATCGCAGAGCGGCGTGACACTCCCCTGCCCTACTCTTCTGGCAGAGACAGTGCGCGCCGAAGTGCATGCTCCGCGCCAGATGCGCCCAGCCTGAGCCACTTTCAACAATGGATGACCCCTGATCTCCCTGCTTTGACCACCGCGTCTTTCACCCCGATTTCTCGGCCAACAGCGTAATACCGCGCGAGTTACACTCGGATGAATTTGTGCACCCTACGACACGTTGCTCCCTGCTTGGGGCACGAAGGGGCTGTTTTCCGTTTCGCCGAGATGAATGAGAATGGAACGGACAAACCTGGATGTTGGGCGCGGCCCGCGAACGCATGGCTGAGCCGCGCTCTTGATAAGTGCTGCATCAACCTGGCCGAAGCGGCTGCGCCAATCTCGGAGCCGAGCCGAAGCGTATGGGTGGGCCGAGAGCCATGATTGGTGGCTGAGGATAGCACGATGGCATGCAACGTGATCTATTTGCGTTTCCGGCACACCGTTCGACAACTCGCTGTGGAGGGAGGCCCGAGAGCCATGCGAAAGGCCGACATCGACGGCAACCGATAGCTCCGTTCTTCCTCAGAGGGCTTCGTGAAAGATAAGAGAAAACGTTTTGATCCAACCATCCGACCGCGGGCGAGCGATGGCGCTGCCGTTGCGTCGGCACCAGGCGGTATCCAGCCGGGCACACTGCGCTCGTCTGCGGAATCGGTCAGCGAGCACAAGGATGACAAGCAGCAAGCATCTTCTTCACTCACCGATGCCGAGCTTTTGCGCTGCATAGCTGCCGACGACCGACGGGCCTTTGAAATCCTCTACCTTCGACATCGGCAAGGCCTGTTGAACTTCGTTGTCTGGAAGTATCAACTGGATGAACAGACCGCCGAGGACGTTCTCAGTGATGTGTTCCTTCGTTTCTTCCAGCGCCGCCACAATCTGCGGATCACAGGCGATGTCCTGAGCTATCTGATGAGCATGGCCAGGAACACGGTGGCTGATCGGTGCAAGAGGCAAATAGCGGCCGGGAAGGAGCTTTCCGCTGATATGCAGGCCTCCGACCTTTCTCCTCATGCGGCGGTGGAACAGGATGAAATCGCCGGACAAGTCGCCCAAGCGGTGGATTCTCTGGCTGAATCACATCGCCTGGCGCTGGAACTGAAACAGGCGGGTTATTCGACCAAGGAGATCGCCGCCATCGTCAACTGCACAGAAAAGGCCGCCCAGCGACGGCTGGAAAAGGCGAGAGTTCAATTACGCCTTGCTCTTTCCCGTTGTGGCCCTTCGTGTGTCATCGGTACCCCTCGCCAGGATCAGTGCCCAGCCAGGGCGAAAGAGCTTTATTGTCTTAAGTGGCTGTTTTTTAAGAACTTGCGCTCCCAGCACAAGAAAACAGGAGATTCTTCGAGGGGGAATTCAGGCCATTTTTCCCGTCTATAGAGTGAGCGGCATGATTGTCTTGTGATGGAAGCAACAATGCTTAGGAAACGTGGACAGTCTGATCCATCTTCCTGCCCACCATGGCAACTTCTGCTGCGCCATGTGGTCCAAGCAGAGCGGCTACCCCGCGGGCAGCGCGAGTTCATCGTCGAACACATCACGCAATGCCAGCGTTGTTGCGGTATGTACGGAGTGCTGTGCGATGCCGAGGCGGACCTTTGGGGCGAGGCCGCCAAGGCGGCGGGTGTCCCCAGGAGAGAACCGGTCTTCACCTGTTCTCCGGGAGAGGCTCTTGCTGGTCTATGGCGGCGGATTGATGGGTACGAGGCCAAGCATCGGCAACGCCGTCGGGCGATCGTCTTCCGCATCGGCCGCATTGCGGCTGCAGCCTGCATTTTGATTGCCATCAGCATTGGCTGGCTGACGTTAAGAAATGGCAGTTCCAGGCAATTGAATTCGGACCTCGCTGCAAATTCCGGCGGATCGTTCGTCACCTTTGGCGCGCTGATGTCAGATCAAGGCCACAAGCCCCTGGCTCTGAATCAGACGGTGATAACCAGGGCTCAGCCGCAAGAAATCCTTCTTGGCGGCAAACACCGCATGGTGATGAGCCATCACACCCAGGCCATCCTTGCCGCGGCTCCAACCACGGGAGGGCAGGGCCGTGCCACGGGTGCCCCGCAAAGCAGGCATGACACAGAAGTAGCTTACGAGATCCAACTGGTCCATGGCGAACTGTACGTTGAAGTTGTTCCCGGCTCTGCCTTTACAGTCACGACCGACAACGCCCGCCTGGACATCACCGGCACGAAGTTTGATGTCCGGGCCGATGGCAACAAGACAGAGGTGATCCTGCTCAAGGGCAGCGTGCGGTTCGGCGTCTTGGATCAGCGGCAACAGGCGGTGAACGTGGCAGCAGGTTACGCCTCCACGATTGTCGGCCGGCGTGCTCCCTCCACCCCGGCACCCGTCGACGCGGTGGCAACGACAGCCTGGGCCAGGGACACGGCCTTTCGCAACGCGATCGCACGGGCCGATGCGCAGATGGATATCGATCTCTCGGGGCTCGGTCAGGGTTTCTGGCGACAGCCAGCCCTGCCGGATGTGGACACGCTGGACTACGCGACCTGGCGCGATAGGCATGGGCGGTTCCAACTCGCTTTCAGGTTGCTTGCCGCAACGCGCGAAGGTCCACCCGTCAAAGCCGACTGGATCGAATTGTTGATGATCGGTGGGGACATATGGCAGTTCCACTACGACCCCATGCTGCCGTCAAGCCAGTCGCTTACGAAGACTGAGCCAACGGCCCTCGCGCGCCTGGCTCGCCATTTTGGCTTGGACGAAAGGGAGATGTGGCGAAGCCTGGGCCTGCCGGATTCGACACCCATCGCCCGCTCGCCCGCTCATGACCGGACGCCTGGCCAGCAGTATGCCGATGCTCTGCGGCGGTGGCATGACGCCCTGACGACTGGCCGTCAACAACTAGAAAGCGATTCAGATCGCATGGCACTATTCAGTCTGCGCGCCAGCCAGTACCTGGCTGACACCCGAACGGCGGCTTATCTGTGGGCTAAAACTCATCCGCAACAAGCTCGGCAACTGCTGGCCGACAACACGTATATCGCCATGCTTCCGATGACGCCCGGGACACTGAACGAAGATGAGTGGCTTGAGCAACTGCGGCAACAGGCGGTGGCTGCACGAAGCTGCATTCCAGCCGCGATGGAAGGGCTGCTTGTGCCGGTCGGGACTGGCTGTGCGCCCCAGACCTTGGAGCAGCAACGCAAACTGGCGGCGCTGGTGTCGGAGATGGTACCGGCATGGCCGGATCGGCGGGAGGGCCAGGGACAATGAATGGATTGGCCACACATTCTCTGCGGCGCGCCGGCAGGCAGCAAGCTGATGGCGGTATTGTGTGGCTGCCGGTGACGGTGGTTCTTTTCGCATTACTGGTATCGCGTATCACAACGCCGATTGTCCTCGCGGATACTCCCGCCAATGTGCCGCAGGTCCCAACGGCGAACGAGAACCGCGACTACGAAGGCGTCTGGCCGAACCCCTGCGGGCCAGCGTGCCTGGGCCGTGTACTGAAGCACTTTAGCGTCGAGGTTCCCGACCACGCAACCGTAAACAATGCTACGCACGAGGGTACGGGCATCGAACAAATCAAGACTGCCTGCCAGCGGGCGGGACTGCACGCCCAGCAAGTGCGGCTGGATGTGCGCGGACTGGAACGCCTGCTTAACGACCACTTCTCCGTCTGTGCGATACTCGCGCTAAACAAAGGCCATTTTGGCTATGTGGACGTTGCCCGCGAGGGACAGTTCCGGTTCAGCACACTATCCGGTGAAGCCCGGTGGTGGCCGGCGAGCAAGCTCACTGCCTGCTGGGGCGGCGAGGCAATGGTGATTTCCAGAGAAGCCCTGCCCGGTGATCTGGCAGAAGCGCCCATTGCGAGAGATCGTGCACCGTCGATTGTCTCAAACAATTCGTCATCTGTGGCATCGTCGCCGCTTCGGGTTGTCTACTTCCACTCTTCATCGTGCCACGAATGCCAGAGGGTCAAGAACTTCCTTCCCCAAGTCATCAGCCGCTGGGGCAATCGTATCAGCCTCGAACTACGTAGCATCAAAGACATAACCATCTTCGACGAGCTATTCAAGTACGAAAAGCACTATAGGGCGACCGTGGCCGCGCCGCCGGCGATCTTCGTCGGCGACAAGGCGTTGGCAGGCGATGAAGTCATCATCGAGCAATTGGACGCTGCCATCGCGAATGCTCTCGCCAACGGTCTTGCAACCTTCGAGCCCGAACTCGCCCTGTCCGAAGACAAGGCCGTGGAAGAGGCCGTGCCAAGCGGAATCCTCAATCGCCTTGAATCATTCGGCCCAGGTGCCGTGGCTATCGCCGGGTTGATCGACGGCTTCAACCCTTGTGCCTTCACGACTATCATATCCTTCCTGTCCGTGCTGGCTTACCTGAAGAAGACCCCCCGCGAGATACTGGCGGTGGGCGCCGGCTTCATTGTCGGCATGTTCGGCGCCTATTTTCTGATGGGCCTGAGTCTGCTGGGGGCCGCCAAGACGTTCTCAGTCAGCCATGGTCTGTCGACCGGCCTAGCCTGCGGCGTGGCCGTCCTGGTCTTTGCCCTAGCCGGCTGGAGCCTGATCAACGCCATCCGCTACATCCATACCGGTGATACCCAGCGGGTGACCCTCAGCCTGCCGAAGAAGGTCAAAGGCGGGATCCACAAGGTGATCCGTGCTGGCCTGACGACCCGCGGCCTGGTCATCGGCTCGGTCAGCGCGGGTTTTCTGGTTTCGATCCCGGAGCCACTTTGCACAGGCCAGGTCTGCCTGCCGACGGTCGTCCTTATGACTCGAGCCCCGGGCATGCAGGCGGCCGCCATCAGCTATTTGCTGCTGTACAACGTGATGTTTATCCTCCCGTTGGCCGGGATCTTGGCTATAGCGTGCATCAGTGCAGAATGCCAGTTCCTGCGGGAGTTCCTGCACCGTCACCTGGTCGCTTTTAGACTCGGTACGGTTGCGCTGTTTGTAGGGTTAGGCATGATGATCATCATTACCCTGTGAGACATGCATGATTGCAGGATCATGGAGAAAGAGAATGTTGAGCCTGGTGATGTTGCGACAAGGACCGCCGTCTTCGCATAGGCGTTTTCGGCGGCATGATGGAATGGAGAAGGTTCAATGGGTTATCGGATAGGCTCTCGACTATTTGTAGGATTGCTCTTGACGTTGACGTGCATCGCAGGCGTCGCGGCTGGCTATGCGGTCACAGTCACGTTCGCGGGAGGAGGTGCTTGCTACAGGCCCGACATTCGCCCATCTTCACGTCCGTTCTGCGGCTTATCTGCCGTGGCTACCATATGCACGATCGCTGGCCGGCCGGCCAATCTCAGCGAAGTATATTTGCATGCCGGCGCCACGGACAAAGGAACAACCCTGGCCCAATGCCAGCAAGCGCTTACGTCCCTGGATGTTCCCAATAAGCTCGTTAGGTTTCGGTCGCTTTCTGAACTGCCCGAACGCGTACCCATTTTGTGCCCCTTGCATGTGGGAATTGGCCGCCCATCCCACGCCGTAGTGATTTACCGAATCATGGATCGGATATTGATGATCGACGGCCGGCACATAGTAGTCATCGATGTGGGCGAGCTGAGCAAAGTCACTCTGGGCTTGGCGATCGTGCCGATCATGCCGCAGATGCCCGCGGATCGGATCGCATCGCCTTCGGCCGGAGAAGTCTCTGTATATGTCACCGGGGATGGTTCCTGGCTGGAAGACACTCATTGTGCGTCACTTACGAAAGGAGAATCACATGTAGAGGCTACGACAGGAGAATCACGTGTATGGGTTACGAAAGGAAAACCACATGTAGAGGAAACGCTTGATAACGTTCTGCAGACGTTCTCAGACAGCACGCAAACCAGCCGGTCGAAGGTAAATCAGTTCCGTTGGACCATCTCGCGGAGACCTCCCGGGGGTGTCGATCGTGCACGAGTCATCGGCCGGCTGGTCGTGGATGGTTGCGGGGGCAGCGGCCATTCTACTTCTTATCGGTGTGGGACTTGCCCTGGTGACGGGGCCATTGTGAAGAAGCCACGGTTTATCGAAGGGAGATGCAAGACATGCGGATGCGCAGGTGGGTCAGCATGACATTGCCAGGCTTGAGCGTGCTGTTGGTGGGGAGTAGCCTGGGTATTTTGCTCGCTCTTCACTACCGCGATCAGGCGTGCAGGGAGAGTGATCCTGCCGCGTCTTCGCTGCTGTTCTGCGCACAGCGAGTCATTGATCTGGGTCAAATGTACCGGCCGGTATCACAGAAGGTGCCGCTGCGATATAAGATTGAAAATCGGTCCGGCAGGCATCTGGATCTCCGTGTGTTCAAGCGTAGTTGTGCTTGTGCGGAAGCTACCCTGATTCAGGAAGATGTGCCCGCCGGGGAAACGACGGAACTCCAGGTCGTCTGGGATGTGCCCAACGCAGTTGGCGTCTCGGATATGCGTGTGTATGTAGCGGACGAGACTGTGGAGAACGCGCTGATCGCTCTGGACGGCACTGTAGAGATCAGAGATGTCGTTCGGATCCAGCCGAGTGAATTGGACCTCGGCGCCGCTTATCCGGGCACCCTTGTCGAGGGCGTGCTGTCGATCTATGCGTCCCCGGGCGAGTTGCTTACCTCCGCTCTCGAGGTACCGTCTACCTGCAACAATAGCGGCGTTCAAGCCGAAGGGATCAAGCGGTCCGGCGCGAAAATGACTGTGGCGGTAACAGCTACAGGGGATGGCAGTGGAACAGAGGTTGGCACAGACCTGGTAATCCGTACGGGAGAGGCAGTGCAACCCACTGTGGTTGTCCCCGTTCGCGTGAAACATGTACCGGTCTACTCGGGCGATCCCGCTTTGCTTACTTGCGACCTCGCAAGCGATGCGAACCGATCACGTTCTTTCACTGTCCGAAGTAACATACCCGGTCGTTCCGTTAATATCTCTCGCATCGGATTCGACGAGCCCTCATGTTTCTCGGCGACTCTTGATGTTGCGGCGGGCGAGTCCCAAAGCGTTTCCGCGGAACTCCTTAGAGTGCCCACGGCCCCAGTCGGCACTGTGCGGCTATATCTACAGAGTGAGCCGCAAACGATCACGGTCAATTACGTCTGCCTCGGGTTTGAGGGGTCCGGTGCAGCCAGCAAGAGGTCCGGGACGTAGTCTGTTTCCCGGAGACAAGTAACGTCGAACGTCAAAACGGGCATCGGTGAACTAATAGGAAGAAAGATGCCGAAAGCCGCGGACAAAGAAGAAAGGAAAGGAGCGTTGACAATGAAGTCGACAACATACAAGTCGTTGAGTGTTTGCCTGATTGTGTGCGTGGGAATTGTTACATGTGCGGGGGCTGCCTGGTTTGGCCGTGACAGCAATCAGGTGCAGACCGACCTGGCATCGCTTCGTGCTGGTGTAAGCTTGGCAAACTGCGAGAACTGTCAGGATCGCTTCAGTCACTTCTATGAATGCTATCATGAGGTAATGGATCCCCGGGTGCCTTGCCTAACCTATGCATGCATAGAAAACAAGCACTGGTACATCGAATGCAGTCCCACGTGCCAACAGGGCGATTGCGTCTACCATTATGACTTCACCCTGATGTGGCGGTGGCAGGAACGCAAGTGGGCGTCGTGCTCGCACAGCGGCGAGAATCCCTTTTGGCGGCAGAAATCGCATGCTTGTGCGCCAACCAAGGGTGAGTATGTGCGATGCATCACCGGCGGATGCAGCGGCGTTAGCTGGGGTACGGCGCCCCACTACGGCCGCGAGGTATGTGGTCTCTGAATTCATTTATGAATAGCTAGAGACGGTCAAACAAGCCGCCATCGGATCTAATGACTCCGCTGTCGCGATTGCTGACAGCGGCTTGACAGAAAGTGAGAATGAAATGCAGGGTGATGCCACCGTCCATCGGACGAAGGCGCAACCTACGTTCTCAGTGACCATGCGGGTGTCGCATATCCGTTGTCTCCTGAACGATGGCGGCTTTTCTATGGCGCAGCTAATCACGCTCGTGAGTCCTATGGGCCAAGGCTCTGAAATAACGAACCGCTTGCGCAAGACGGCATAGGCCTTCGAGCAATCGACATGGGGTGTTCTGCTATGAACCGGGTGGCTACGTATCTTACCATAACGATCGGAACGGCGCTCTGTCTGTCGCCCGCAGCGCTGGCTGGAGAGGGCGTGCCGTCTGCGACTGAGCTTCTTACGAAGATGCAAGCGTTCGACTCTGTCTTGAGTAAGGGGTTCTCCTGCAAGGGCACCGAGACCGGGAGCTTCTCTGTCGGTGTTCGTCCCTTCAAGATGAATTGGGAGCTCACGTGCGGCGATCAAGGCACTGCAATGGTCTTTAGAAGCGCAGAAGTGCCCGCAATAGAGTATCAACAACTTGAGACCAGCGGTCTTAGGGTAATGTTGCCGACACGCAGCTTCAGTGTGGGCGTCTTATCGGAGCACATTCTGTTCTTCGGTAAGGAGTATTCCTCACAACACCGGGTGGACACCATCTTTCAGGTTTCGCCAGATAATACGAAGCGGGAATTAGGCAAGGCGCGCGTGGTGCAACTGCGCCCCCCGGATGCCCCGGAAATGACCCTGCCCATAATGAAGGCGTTCTTGAGTCTGGGACGAATGTATACCGAGTATTTGGACGAGGTGACTGCGGTTGCGAAAGACGATGATGGGTTACTTCACGTGACGGCCAAAGGCCATATTGACATGGGAAACACAGGAACGTGGCATCTCATCGTGGAGCCAGGCACCGCATACTTGGTGCGCAAGGCGTCATACTTGCCCGAAGGTCGCGAGGGTGAGAAGCCATTGCTTGAGATCGAGAACAGCGGAGTCAAGTATAGCGGTGGCGTGTGTACAGCCGAAGCGTCCAGTTGGAGGCAGACGTTTCCGGATCCGAACAGTGAGCCGCATCGATTGGTTTTCGAGAGCACATCGCAAGAGGTGAGCAACGACCTTCTGGTCGAGGCGACCAAGGCCATGAACGGGCCTTTCCCGCCGAATACAGTCTTCATGGACGATCGGGCTGTCCCACCGATAATTGAGACGACGCCCTCCCTGTTTGGGCCAGGAGAGGCGGTTCCACCAGTGGAGACAATTCTTGCAGAAATGACGGGGGAAGAGGTGCAAGACATGAATGTCGAGGCTCAATTGACTTCCGCTCGCAACGGGCATCCGCCTGGTCCCGATACGGGGCAATCCGAGCTACAGCCTCGCACCATGCGGCGACCGGTGCCAGCGGAGGCGAGGAACCAAGCCTCCGGGCGACTGTACGCGATACTCGGGCTAGTTGTGGTCGGCGCAGCTGTGACTGGTTATTTTCTCGCGCGTGTGCGAAAGAAGAAATGTTGAACGGGACGTGTTGCAGGATTGCTATCTCGGCTGTTGTCGGTACCACAATAGCCGTATGTGGTGGCTTGTTGACTCTGCGGCTGTATTGGCGACACTTGCCTGCGGAAGTGCCGCAGACGCGCATGAGCCGTCCCGGACCTGGTCGCCCGGGGACTTGTGCGTTAGACTCACAATGCGGCCCCTACAGCTTATGCATCGCGTTGAACCGGTTGGGCGTTCCCGCAGAGGTCGACGATCTGATCCGGAGGTGCGACAGCACAGGCCAAGGCACTTCGCTGGGCGACCTGCGAAGGATTGCGGAGGAAGCCGGTGTCCCGGCGCGTATTGCCGTGCTGTCATGGGAGCAACTTGTTGGGCTCGATGGTACGGCCATTCTATTTACGACTACTGCTGCCGGTCCTCACTTCGTTGCAGTGGATCCGAGAGAGGGGGGCGCTGGCGCGGCGGGTCATCGAGAAGGGGTACGGGTTTACGACTCGGAAAAGGCGGCTCAATATAGGTCTCGCCAGGATCTTGAGTCCGTATGGCCGGGTGGGCAATGCCTGATCCTGAACAAACGCAGTCGAGCGGGAACTTCCGAAGCCGGACGGATCGAATTGGATACGGCGTGGCTCGACATAGGGAATTGTCGGAGCACAGATGATGTCGCAGGGATCTACCGGCTCCAGAACACCGGTGGCGCATCCCTGAGTCTGGAAGTCGTCGGAACAAGTTGTGGATGCACGAGCTTCCAGCTTGAGCGTAAGACCATATTGAGTGGCGAGACGTGTAACCTTACCATGTCAATAGACTTGCGAACCAAGAGAGGGCAATTCACGGAATACCTTGTGATAAGAAGTAGTGACGCAGCACTCCCGATGTTTCGAGTGTTTCTGCGAGGTCACGTTCTGAACGAACGCCTGACCTCAACAGATGTCCTGTATTTTGGAGAAATGTTCCACGACTCAGAGCGGAGCCGAGTCTTCGTGGTTCATGATCCAGGAGAAGGAAAGTTGGCAATCAGTGATGTTCGGATGCTTTTGGCAGATGGTGAGGAACGTGTCGAGGCCTGGGCAACCTACGAGAGGATTGAAGAGGTCACTGAATCATACACGGGGATACGAAGTCGATTTCCTATACGGGAAGGGGACTATCTGGTTACCGTGTACATGCATTCCTGCACAGAACCTGGCAACACGGGAGTATTCACGGGTACATGCCGGGTGCTAACGACTTTGGAGGGTGAGATGAGTCAGTGTGATGTGCGGTTGTCGGGCACCGTCCAACCGGATATCCAGGCTAATCCCGCGGCGCTCGTATTGTCCTATGTGCCGTGGCAGGCCAGGAAGAGAGAAATCCACGTTTCCTCACGTTCGGGTCGCCCCGTCGCGTTACGAGCGGTTCATGTCGAAGGGGATCTTCCGGTCAGCGCGACATTCCTTGCATCTGAGAATGCTGGCGCACACTCCGTGACTATTACGCTACAAGACGAGAGGGCGGAAAGCCGGCACACGGTCATGGAGGGTACAGTAGTCTGCGAAACGGACCTGGGGAACCTTGCTATTCCAGTTGTTGTGGTCCCGACGGCCAATTGAACAATGTGTACCTGTCAAGCGACCACGGGACCGCCCCGCAACGGCTGAATTACCAGGAAATCGGTCGATCTTCAGAGGTGCTGCGGGTACAGTGGCAGGGCCTAGTTATTGTGAAAGATCGTTCAATACGAGAGAGCTTGGAGTGGTGATAAAAGCAAGACCCATGGGAGTGCTCTGGATGATGCTGGTGGGGTGGCAAGACAGTCGGCTGAAAGAGACTTGGCGGACGCCGCCACCTGTTTGGCGCAGGCGAAGGCCCGGCCGAAGCTATAGCCGGAGCCAAACAGGAATTCCAAGATCAATGTCCATCAAGGACCTACGAGAGCGGACTGTGTTGGTTCAGCGGGAATTGGACAACTACTGTCACCGGCGAAGGGAGTTGATCGCCGGCTTGACGTTGGCATGATGCACTGCCCTGTGAGGGTTGTCAAGTCGGATGGTTGAGGATGTTCTGGCTGACGCCGGTTGGCCGGATTATTACGCAAGCGGATGATCGGTCGTGTTCGAGGGTCCGCCACGGGCGTTCCCTCGGGCTTTCGAGGAAGGCCCGTAGCGTGTCTGGATGGTTCCGCGTATCCGGCCCGGCAAGTCGGCCGCCACGCGACGACGGCGTGGCCTCCGCCTGGCGAGGGCCTGCCTTTGTCTTTACGGTGGGTTGTAGCTGTCGGCGTTCCGGATGGATGTGCGGATTGCGAGTCCATGTCTCTCCTCAGGGGGTCTGAGCCGTCGCGGCGGTTCGTTGGGCCTGTCGAGCGGCTTCGAGCTTGGCGTCACGGGCGGCGAAGATCTGTTCGGCTCGTCCCTGGAGCTTATCATTCGGGGTGAGGTAGCCGATGGCGCTGTGCCAGCGGACGGTGTTGTAGTGGCGGACATAATCGGTCACGATCCGTCGGGCATCCTCCAGCGACAGCGGCGTCTTGGGGCGGATGCACTCGACCTTGGCGCTCCCGTAGGGTACACAAATTCGTCAGGCCGCAACCCGAGTGATGTCAGGCTGTTAGCTTCAAAATCGCTACGAAGGATGAGGCGGTAGGAGGGGGGGAATCATGGCGGTCTGTTCTGAAACCAGCTCGGACTGAACATCTGTGGTGTGGAGATTGCCTTGAGGCGCGCGCTGTTTTTGCGAGGAGGGCACGGTAGGAGCGTGTCACGCCGCTTTGCGATGGTGGGATTTCAGCAGTCCGCCCAGACGCTCAATGCAGATGATGTCGCCCTGGTTCCCTTCATGCTGTGGCTCGATGATCCGGTTGAAACCTTGGTGAATCCGCTCATGATGATAGTCTTTGTCCACGCAGTAAGCCAGATATGTTACGACCGTAAGCCAGAGGTTCTCCTTCATAGTCCCCAGAGGCTAATGGGCCAAGGGGTGGCAGGCAAGCGCTTTCGTCAGATGAGGGCGCAAGTGCAACAGCCAAAGGTGGTTACGATGAGACAATATTTGCACCCTGCGACGAGTCGCAATATGGCCGCTGTGCCTACCGCGGGGGCAGCACGCCACCCGGCCGGCGCAACGTCCGGATCGGATTCCGTGCGATCTTGGTCGGCGTTGTTCCGCGTCAATCGCCGGGCGATGGTGCCGTGCCGCCCACGAAGCAGTTGGCGAATCGTTGACGGTAGAAGGGGCTCCGCAGTGCCAGCAGAACGAACCAGAAGAAGACAAGATAGGGCGCCAGGAAGGGCTCCAACAGGGCGCCCACCGCGAAAAGGGACTGCTGGTTGCTCATCAACTGGGTCGAGCCGAGGAGCAGTTTCGTGCCCGCGAGGACCAGGATTGAGGCAGCTCCCAGCGCGAAGCAGATACGCGCGCACCATTTCAAGGCCCGCCCGCGGGCCAGCCGCAGCAGCACGGCGGAAATGATGGCCAAGCCGATCATAAAGATCAAGACCACCACGCCGAACACGATGCTCCAGATTGCGGGACTCAAAAAGAGGGTGGGTTTGCCCGACCTTACCGACGAAAGCGGGGCGTTGAGAAGGATCGCGGCACTGCCGGCAACGACCAGGATCACGAAGGTCAGCGCTGCTCGAAGGACGCGGGATCGGACCTTGACCTGGTCAGATAGGGTCAGCAGGAGCGCCAGACCCAGGGCGAGAGACCGAAGCATCTCGCAGACGAGCGAGCAGAGGAAGGGGGTGAAACTCCAGAGACTGTGGCTGTTTACGATCTCTTCCACGACATGCAGAATGCCGTAGACAGCCAGCAGGGGCAGGACGACGGCCCAGGCGGCCCGGGTGCGGTTGACTCTCCGCCACAGCAGCAAGCCGCCCAGAACGAACCACAGATAGACGCTGCGTAGGGAATCCGACAGGGCACACGAGACCGAGACGGCCGGACCTTCCGCAGGACCCAAGGACCCCAGGTCACGCACCGCCACGATCTTGAGGGGACCGAACGCATAGAACGGCACTCGCCACGAGTACGGCTCGATGTCGCTTCAGCCAAAGCCAAACGAGCCGCTGGCGATGCGGAACGGCCCCTGGTAGATCCGAAAGGAGGGGAGGTGCCTCAGGCCACCGAGCCGGTAGACCTCGCCGCCGGAGCCGATGAGTTGGTACGTCAGGTGCAGCAGATTGCGGTCTCGGGTGGCCTCGATGGTATTGCACAGCGGCAGGCCGAGACGAAGCGACGTGGTTTGAGCCGGTCGAACGAACACTACCCGGCCCGAGCCGGCAAACCGCAAGGGCATTCCCTGGCTGCGGAGGACACAGTCATCCACGCGATAATTGCCGGCCGGCACGGAGACGGTGCCCTGCGGATTGCTCAGAAGCAGGAGGTGGCGGTCATCTTGCAGGTCGAGCGCTCGGCACTCGCCGGCCTCGATTTTCAGCACTCCCATCGGCAATTGAACCTCCGTCAGGACAGCCTCCAGAATGACGCTCGATTCCGCCGGCTGGAACGAGAAATCCAGGTTGTAGGTGTGACCGTCCAGAGAGAGAACTTGGGGGACGGGACAGTCGTGATAGGATGCCTGCGGGCTTAGAGGGATATCGGTGAGATGCAGGCGGTCCTGGCCGTCAATCCGGCCATCGAGATTATCGATGATAGTAAACCTCCAGGATTTGCCGCCGCGTTCGAGCGTACCGGACCATCCGGAGCAGACCGTGAGCCGACCGGTGAAGACGGTTCGATACGTGAAGACGTCCACGGTGTAGGGGATGGCCCGCGCTCCCTGTTGCGTAGAGACCTGCAGACCTTCGAAGATCACATGGACACCATCCTTGCACTGGGCCTTATACATGGCGAATGGACCGGTCGTGAAGTCCTGCCCATGATCTGCCTTCAGGTAGAGCTCGCCATCAGTGAAGTTGCGAAGCAGCGGCGTGGGAGGAATGGTGGGAATGAGTCCCCGAGCGATGTGCTTGCCCTGCAACGCCGGCTCCTTCTCGAAAGGAGGCAAGATGTTGCGGAAGCTGTAGTCAAACTCGATCGGCTGGCCCTGCGCTGGCACCGGGTGGAGGATCAGGACTTGTCTCCAAGGTTGGCTCGCCTCCGCCGCCCCGGTCGGATGGGACAGCAAAATACCGAGGAGGATCGTGGAGACCCAGGTTCTGTTCATGGACGGCAACCTCCTTGGGCGGTGCTGCTTATCCCGTCGCGTATGTCAGAGTCGATACGGCCACCTTCTGCCTGCCGCAGCCGGAACGACAGGTCTACTCTTGCAGGCTCCGTTATGATTACCCGACATTTCCCATTTGACAATGACCGACTACGCCGCCGGCCTTTTCGAGTACCAGTATGACACCCCGCCGCCGGATCTGCAAACCCAACGACCTCAGTTCTGCAACCGCCGACAGCGAATTGGTCGCCAAAACTACGTCTGAGCGGCCTAGCCAGCGTTTTCGAGCCCGATTTGACCAGGCGGGTGTCGCTGCTCTCTCCTCGGTTGTCTACTTGTTCGCCGATGCGCTGCGTCATATTGGTGCGGCTCTCATGGGCGTACTCCGCCGGACGCTTACGATCGATGACCTCCTGAGAGATCCTCGGTCGCCCCGGAGTCTTACGGTTCTTGCTGCCGTCGTACTTCTGGGCGATGAGTCTGCGATACCAACCCAGCACGGTTTCCGGCGTGAACAGGACCGTAGTTGCCTCCAGGAGTTCTCGTGTCAGGCGTTTGGCATGGGTGGCCAGTCTCGTCCTCTGGAGATTGTCCAGCAAGATGCGTTTGTCCTTCTCCTGCTGTTCCTTCAGGACCCTGACCTGCTCCTTGAGGTATTCGATGGCCTTCCAGAACTCCTGATCCAGGCAATAAGCCAGGTAAGTCACCATCGCAAGCCGCAGATTCCATCTCGTAGCCCGCAGAGGGTAATGAACCGGTGGGCCGTTGGCAAGGGCTTTCGTCAGATGACAGCGCAAGTCAAGGAGATGAAGATACTTACGCTCGGACAATATTTGTACCCTATGGGAAATGGTCACATCATGGCGAACCACCCAGGAGCCGTCGGCATTTTTCAGGAGCTTGAGTAGGTGGCCGTATTTCGGAGGGTTGCCCAGGTGGTGGAGGCTGGGAATCTGGCCGTGACCTTCCCTATTGGACTGCCCGGCCAGAATGAGAGCCTTCACCGGCCTTTCCTGGGCCGCGGGTGATAAGGCAGGACGCCCGGCCGGCTCCGATACGTCACGTGAGCCGGAGCCGAGAAGCACGCGCGAGCGCCAGAACCATGACGACCTTGCGACAACCCACGCACCTGCTCCTTTCCGCGAGAGAGCCGGGCCCGGCAACGTCTCGGCGTCGAAAACCATTCTATGGGGCTTCATCATACGATTTGGTGATATTATACACCAGAGATTCTCCCGCCTCTCACGCCCCGCCGGCACAGAAGGCTGCCGACGCGGACCGGACGACACTCAGGTACTCCGGGTGCGGCCGGAATATAGTGGCGGTCCTTGTGGTTTTCGTAGCATGGGCGTCCCGCCCATGAGTCGCAGGGCCATCCTGGCCCTGCCTTCACGGACGGGACGCCCGTGATACTCATGGGCAAGATGCCCATGCTACGTGAGTGCAGGCGCCCGGCTCGCGAAGCGATTCGAATCCGCCACTGAATGCCGGCCGCACCCGGTACTCCTCACGCGGTA
>CAYFUB010000725.1:0-4666 GCA_964346195.1 uncultured Pirellulales bacterium | reverse complement strand
CGTGCGGTCGAGATAGAACTGGCCCGGCTGCGTCAAACCCTGGCGAACGTTCCAGACGACGTACTTGTCGACACCGAACGCCCCGGCCGGATGACTCGACGGGCTGGAAAAAGTAAGCGTGTTGGATTCGGTGTCAATGCCGGCCAAACCGACGAGCGACTCGTCCCACATGTGATAGACGCTGATCTCCGCATTGCGGGTATCGAGCCAGGGGCCGAGGTCCCCGGGCCGGTACTTCATCGTCGTGAGTTCCTCATCGGTGGGCTTTCGTTTCCAGCCACCGCCGGTGGTGGTCATCCAGGGGACATCGAAAACGCTCTCATGCTGAAAGTATCCCTCTTTCGGCAGCCGGGCGCGCGGACAGTACCGCCCGTTGACGATGAGCGCGCGAAAATCCCATTTGCCCTCCTTCACACCGGGAAGTTCAGCGGCATAGAGCCTATCTCCATCCTTCTCCCAGCCGCTCACTTTCCTGCCGCCATACAGCCGAACGGCAGCGCCGACCGCCGCTTCGATGGCCAGCCCACTGTCTTCAGCGGTAAGGACCACCGGCTCATCGAGGAAATACTCGCCTGCCTGCACGACGATGGTCCGCGCCTGCTTTGCCCCGGATTTGCGTGCGGCCCGGCAGGCGGCGCCCAGCGTGGCAAAAGGACCATCCGTGCCACCGGCGTCAGGCCGGGCCGGCCGGCCCGACCAGCCGTCATGGCCGTCGGGCGCGACGAAGAAAGTGACAGTACCGGTCGAATCACCAGTCCCGGCGATTGATATCAGGCATAGACCTGCTGTGAGAGCAGCGATGAAGATTCGAAATGGTGTTCTCATGGACTTGCCCCGTCAACTGATCTATGTCTATTCGACCGACAACGTGGCACCATCCTAAACGCTCGGCAGCTCCAATGAAAGGGCCGACATATGGTATGATTTGTCATGTCGAGCGAAGCGCCGGCGCAGTCGAGACATCTGGCCGTGAATGAAAGATATCTCTCGTTCGCAGGAAGATCTCTCCGCGCGGCCTTCGGCCTTGGTCGAGATGACAACCCTGAGGGAGTTTTCGCAGAATCCATCAACACATAGGACGTGCAGCCTTCGAAGGCTTCCCGCAAAGAACCCGTTTGTCAAACTTCCCCGCACATGCCTATACTATCCGCGTACCTAAGTCTGGTGGCAGGGTGATGACGGCCTGGGATATGACGTGGACGGATCGGGGAATGTGACTGTCGCTTTGGGGCTGACGCTGCTGGCGGGATTGTCCACCGGCATCGGCAGCACCATCGCCTATTTCATCCGACGGCCCAGGATCGTTTATCTCGCGTTCTCCCTGGGCCTCTCGGCGGGCGTCATGGTTTATGTCTCCTTCGTTGAGTTACTCCCGGGCGCTATCGACAGCGTCGGGGAGGTCGGGGGCGTCCTGTTCTTCTTCCTCGGCATCGCGTTCATCGGGATCGTGGACCTGCTCGTGCCCGAGCCGGAGAACCCGCACAACCTTGAGGGCCTCGACGAGCCGCGCGGCCCCCACGAGGAGCGTCACCTGATGCGGACCGGGGTCCTGATGGCGCTGGCCATCGGGATCCACAACCTTCCGGAGGGCCTGGCCACCTTCGCCGCGGCCCTGAGCGACGTGCATCTCGGCGTCTTCATTGCTGTCGCCATCGCCATTCACAACATCCCGGAGGGCATTGCCGTATCCGTGCCGATTTACTACGCGACCTCGGACAAGAACAAGGCATTCGTCTATTCGTTCCTTTCCGGCGTCTCGGAGCCGGTCGGCGCCCTGCTCGGCTATCTGCTGCTGATGCCGTTCCTGACGCCCGCCGTGCTGGCCGGCACGCTGGCCTTCGTGGCCGGTATCATGATTTACATCTCCCTCGATGAGCTATTGCCGATGGCCCACCGTTACGGCCACGGCCATCTCGTCATCAGCGGCATCGTCGTCGGCATGCTCGTCATGGCCGTCAGCCTCATCATGCTGTAAATGCACACGATTCACGGCGCGCATCCTTCCACAGGTCTTATACCGATTACGAATGAATATGTCGTGGTGTGGCATGAGCACCGGGTGGCAGCCTCAAGAGCCTGCCCTGAGCGAAGTCGAATGGGTCGAAGACCTTGGGGATGGCTCCTTTGCCTCGAGGAGGACCATCGCCAAGCCGCGCTTGACGCTGCCACCCGGAGATACGAAATCCTTGAGCGTAATCGGTATCATACCGATTAGGAATAATTCTGGCGCGACAAGGCCCTGTCATCCTGAGCCAAAGGCGAAGGATCTGGCCTGCGAACGGGAGATTTCTTCCTGGCGTGGCCCAGATCCTTCACTGCGCTGCGCTCCGTTCAGGATGACGTACCGCGCGCCGATCCATCATAATGCGTATTACGTTGTCTTACGCTCTACGTGCTGCTGCCGGTGCTCCTGCCTCCGGCGGACGCTGGATGACCGATGAGGCGGCCTTGATGACACCGGCGATGTCGGCCAGGTTCGTCGGGATGATCATGGAGTTATTCGTCTTGGCCAGATTGCCGAATTCCTCGAGATACTGCTCGGCGATGCGCAGGTTGACCGCGTCGGCGCCACCCTTTTCCGTGATGGCGATGGCGATCTTGCGAATGCCCTCGGCCGTCGCCTCGGCGACCCGTTGGATCTCGACGGCCCGGCCCTCGGCCTCGTTGATCCGGCGCTGCTTCTCGCCCTCCGAGCGCGCGATCATCTCCTGGCGGTCGCCCTCGGCGCGATTGATCTTCGCCTGCCGGTCGCCTTCCGACTCGGCGATGGTCGCCCGCTTCTCGCGCTCGGCCCGCATCTGCTTTTCCATCGCATCCTTGATACTCTGCGGCGGCATGATGTTCTTCACCTCGTAGCGCGTCACCTTGATCCCCCAGGGGTCCGAGGCCTTGTCCACCGCGTCCACGATGACGCTGTTGATCTGCTCGCGCTCCTCGAAGGTCTTGTCGAGATCGAGCTTGCCCATGACGCTGCGCATCGTGGTCTGGGCCAACTGAATGGCGGCGAACCGGTAGTTATCGATCCCGTAGGACGCCCGCTTCGGATCGCCGACCTGCATGTAGAGGATGCCGTCGACCTCCACGGCGATGTTGTCTTTCGTGATGCATTGCTGGGGCGGCACGTCGATCGCCTGCTCCTTCAGCGTGTGCTTGTAGGACACCCGGTCCACGAACGGCCACAGAACGTGGAAGCCGGCTTCCAGCGTGGTCGAATACTTCCCGAGCCGCTCGACGATGAAGGCCTGCTTCTGCGGCACGATCCGGACCGTCCGGACGAACACGATGATCGCAAAGACGAGCACTCCGATGAGAATGATGGTCAGAGCGTTGAAGGGCATTTGCGCTAGCATGGGCGAACTCCTTATGATTTATGATTTACCATTTACCATTTACGATTTGAGACCCACGGTGCGGGCGGATTATCGATACCGCGTGCTATACGACCTTCACTTTGAGGGTCAGGTTATCCTTCTCGACAATCTCGACCACACTGCCCTCGGCGATCTCCTGATCCGCCGCGGCCAGCCAGTGGGTCCCGTGAAACTCCACCTTGCCCGGCAGCTTCGGCCTGATCTTCTCGACCACGACCGCACGCTGCCCGACAAAATCGTTCAGGTCCACGCTCGTATCCTGCCGGCCCGTGACGTGTCCGCCGAACAGACCCTTGAGCCAACTCCGGGCCAGCGCCAGCGACAGGACCGAGGCCATGATGAACAGGGCCAACTGCTGGTTCAGGCTCAGCGGATAGAACAGGCACACCGCCGCCACCACCCAGGCCCCGAACGCGAAAAACGCGATGATAAGCCCCGGCACCACCATCTCGGCGAACAGCAACACCAGACCGACGGAAAACCAGATCAACTCGGGCCTGGCGAACTCTCGGAGGCATTCCATCTGATTTCCTTTCATTCACACTCTATTCGACCACGACCGCTGTGCCGTAGGCGAGAATCTCGGCGGCGTGGGTCATTACCTCGGAGGTCGAGAACCGGACCCCCACAATGGCGTTGGCGCCGAGTTTCTTCGCCTCTTCGATCATCCGGTCGATCGCCTGCTCGCGCGATTCGCCCAGCAGTTTCGTGTACTCGGCGATCTCACCGCCCACGAGGTTCCGCAGGCCGGCCAGCATGTCTTTGCCGAAATGCCGGGCCCGGATCGTGTTGCCGCGCACCAGACCGAGATGCTTGACGACCTTCTTGCCGGGTATGGTGTCAATCGTTGCTATCTGCATGCTCTATCTCCTGACATCTCGGTAACGGTCCCGGCTCCAGAAGTAGACTCTCTCCCGCAGCACGGAAACGAACAGTATGACCAATCCGCCGAGCAGGGCCAGCAGGCCGATCTTCATCAGCACACCCACCGCAGGATCTTCGATGATACTCTCGATGGCCCGAAAGCCGCCACAGATCAAAAGAACTATGGCGGCGACCGAGAACAGAATCCAGCCGAGGCCGCGCTCGATCCGGTTGTAGACGTTGCTCCAGTACTGGTCCCAGACACGGTCCTCGGGCTCGACGAGCGTCACGGAATCGGTCATCTGTTTGAGTTTGCGGAATTCCGCCAGGTCGCGCGTGCAGTCGGGACAGCCGGCCAGATGCTCTTCGAACGCTCGCTTCTGTTCCTCGTTCAACTCGTTGTCCAGGTAGGCCATCATGAGGTCTTTGTG
>CAYFUB010000724.1:0-7505 GCA_964346195.1 uncultured Pirellulales bacterium | reverse complement strand
CACGATATCGCAGAGTTCGACCGCGAGGATCTGGGAATCGAATCCACGCGAATGTGGGATGTGGACGGCGACGGCTACCCGGAAATTGTTCCCAACCTTAATTTTGGTGACCACCAACCGGTTTTCAAGCTGGTTCGTGATAATGCCGGAAAGGGCACGGGCAAGTTCCTGCAATTCACAATCTCGGATCAACCCAGCGGACACGGTCTCGGATTTGGCGACATCAACGGAGACGGCCGCGGCGATATCATCATGTCGGCCGGGTGGCTCGAAGCGCCGGAGAATCCGCTCGGACAAAAATGGAAGCGGCATTCAGAATTCACTCTCAGCGACCGCACCAGCATGCCTATTCTGGTTCACGACGTTAATGGAGACGGCCTGAACGATCTCATTTCCAGCCCGTCGAACGAATATGGGCTGGCATGGCACGAGCAAAAACGCGCCGCGGACGGTACGCGGGAATGGATTAAGCATGACATCGACACAACGCGGTCCCAGTTTTACACTATGGAACTCGCCGATATCGACAACGACGGTGAACCGGAGCTCATCACGGGAAAACGCTGCATGGCACATTGGGGGACCGATCCCGGCGCCAATGACCCGGCCGGACTTTACTACTACAAGAACAAGGGCGGCGATTTTCAACTTCACGTCATCGACGAAGGCCCAATGGAAGAGGCCAGCGGCGCGGGCATCTATTTCTGGGTGGAGGACCTTGACGGTAACGGATGGAAAGACATTGTCGCGCCGGGAAAAGAAGGACTTCACCTGTTTAAGAATATGGGCCCGGCCTGAGGTATTTCGCATTTAGCTGAATCGGGGCAGAATCGTTGATTTAAGTTCTAATCCCCGCATCGAACCGACCGCTACGCGGCGGCTCATGCGGATACCGTTATACCTTTGGAGAAGTCAAATGAGAAAATTAGTAAGTTCAGGCTCTCATTTAGAGGATCCAATTGGGTTTTCGAGAGCATGTAGAGTTGGAAATATAATTTCTGTTTCCGGTACGGCTCCTATTAAAAACGGCGAAACTGTTCATATCGGTGATGTGTATGGCCAAACTAGGCACTGCTTAGAACTGTCCATCCGCGCCATTGAAGAAGCTGGCGGGAAAATAAGTGATACTGTCAGGACTCGCATTATGCTTACTGACATATCCCATTGGATGGAGGCAGCGAAAGCACATGGAGAGTTGTTTTCCAAAATAAAACCAGCATGTACTTTTGTTGAAGTGGGCCGCTTCATTGAGCCAGCGTGGCTTGTAGAAACGGAAATTGATTGTGTCTTGGAATAGGTATAACAGACACAGTCACTCGGAGCAATTTTCCGCTGCCCTCCAAACTGCCCAGTGCTGTGGACGTTATGAGTAGATAAAAATGGACAACAATTTCCAGATTGTAACCGAACATCCGACAGCGCAGGAATTGCTAGCAATGCTCTTTGGTCTAACGCCGAAGTTCAAATGTCATTGGGAAAGCGACGACAATCTCTCTCTCGAACGCGACGGCTCATACTCTGTCCATGGAATATTTGCGGAATTCAGTAACTTCATAAGGGACAATTTCTCAGAGATGGAGGAGTCTGTAAGGAAGGAACTCTTCTTGACCATAGAGAAGCTCGTGAATACAAATCCCAGCTTCTCTGGTGGTGTTTCTAACGCAGCGTGCGCCTGCTTCCTGGAAAACCTCGCCGGCGAAGGGGAACTCTCGGAGACCATCCGTACGTACCTGGGCCCAAAATCACGAAAGTACTTCGACGAATGGAACGATTGAAATTCATAACAAGCGCATCCACCGAGACCTCGGTGACCCGGCCGTGAATGTATAGTTCAGGGTATTCGGACGCGAGGCTGGTGATGCGCCATCGTTAGGCGAGACAGAACGCTCAATCACTGATACACATAAAGAAGAGGACAGCAATGAGCACTGGGGTCTATCATTTCGATGTAGGGGCTTTCGAATGCATTGCTGTCAGTGACGGCACTCTTACATATACGCCGCCAAGGTTCCCACCACCCGCCACCTTGCTTTTCTGCAACGCTCCCAAAGACAGCCTTGAACAGGCCCTTCGTCAAAACAACATACAGCCAGAATACTGGACAGAGTGGATAAGTCCGTATATCTGTGTCCTGGTCAAAACAGGTGAGTATCGGGTGTTGATCGATACGGGGGCGGATGGTCTTGACCCAAATACGGGAAGACTCCTTCAAAACCTGCAGGCCGAAGGAATTGCCCCGGAATCTATTGACGTAGTCATCCTCACGCACTGTCACCCCGACCATATCGGTGGAAATACCCTTGACGAGGGCAAGCTGGCTTTCCCCAACGCACGCTATGCCATATGGAAAGACGAGTGGGACTTCTGGACCTCGGAACAAGCGGAAGAAGAACTTGACGAGCACCTCAGAGGAGTCGTCCTGAAAGTCGCGCGCCAGAATCTTCCGCCGATTCAAGACCGGTTGGATCTCATTGAGCGTGAAAGGGAAATCGTGCCCGGCGTCGGTGCTATCGCGGCACCGGGACACACACCAGGGCAGATGGCGATTGCCATTTCGTCAGAAGGTGAGCAACTGTTATGCATCTCCGATGTGGTGCTCCATCCCATCCATCTGGAGCAGCCGGAATGGTGTGCCGTGGTCGATTTCGCTCCTGATCAAGTCGTGCCTACCAGGCGCCGCATTCTCAACTGGGCCGCGGCCGAGAAGGCCTTGGTGCTTGCCTTTCACTTTCCCTTCCCAGGCTTGGGACATGTCGTCCAGAAGGACGACGGCTGGGAATGGCAGCCGATTGCAGCGGCAGTTTAGCTGACGGAGGGCTTTGAATCTGAAAGCAACCTGTCAAAAAGCACTCTTTTGCCTAACCAAAGGATCAACCTGACCGGTCTTCCGCTGCGCTCCATACCGGCAGGTTATCCTAACGTTCGGCAGTAGAAGAACTTACGGCAATATGCTCAAATCCAATGAATCACCTGGCGCTGAAGAAGGAAACATGCGACTAGGCGTGTTTGGGTTTCTGGCTATGAATAATCCATTCCGTCGTTGGATACAGAAGCACGTCGAGTTCAGCATATTTAGAAAACAACTTGAAAAGCGGTGTGTCGATTTAGAGGGTGGAGTCATTATGGATGCTGGGTGTGGTTCCGGATATAGCACACAGCTTCTGATAAACGAATATCATCCGTCTCATGTCATCGCTTTTGACTATATGCCGGAACAAATCCGCTTGGCTCGAAAACGACAATTGGAGGTTAATTTTGCAGTTGGTGATTTAAGGAAGGCTCCGTCAGGGGATGCAACATGTGATGCAGTATTCATATTTGGTGTGCTTCACCATATTGCTCAGTGGCAGAAGGCACTTTTTGAGGTCGCTAGAGTACTCAAGCCAGGTGGTGTTCTCTTATTCGATGAACCCAAGTACGGATTTACTTGGGAAGAGCTTGAATCAGGAATTCGCAATGTAGGTCTTGATATTCTTGAAGTCTCTTCTTTCTTCTTTAACTACATCCGTACTTATCTGTGTCAAAAACCGCCGAACCAGTCAATTGAGGAGACGGCCTGAAAGGCCGCTCCTCATCTCCATCGTTAGCATGACGCCGTCATGCCGTTGATTGACTTCTGATGAAAGCGAGGTGATTGCGATGAGTGGAGCCTTCGTCATCGGTACCAGGCTTGTCAGCCCAGAGGAACTCGATGAACGCGTCGCGCTCGGAGAGGTCGAGCGCTTCAGAGCCGAGACGGCCCGTGGAAAACAGGCGGCGATCCGCCTCTTCTCCGGCACCGTGACCTCAGATGAGCTTGCCACCGAAGCCAAGCGACCGGACTTCGCACCGATCGGAATCGGCAAGCCGCTCACGATCGAGATCCTGACCACGTACACGGGCGACGCGCCGAAGCGCTTCCTCGGCTTCTTGACCGGGGATTCCAGCCTCCTCATCACATCTGGCGCGAGAGGCGCGCAGACCACGAAGGCCGCGCCCCGCGCCATCAACAACCTAGTCAAGAGCATCAAGGACAACGAGTACCTGGAACCGTCGGCGTTCAATGACGGCTCCCCAGTCGTCTATCACGTGCCGGCGGTCGTCGATCGCACGACGCTCACCTCTTACGATCTCGTGGTGGACTCGTTCGACGACAAACTCTTCGACAGCTTTTCGTCTCTCTTCGCCGGCGCCGGCGGCCTCCCCATTTTCGCGCCTGCGAGCGCCTACCTCCTGGCGGGTTCCGTGGTCATGAAGATCTTTTCGAAGCTGGGTAAGGCGCTGCTTGAAAGCGACGCGTTCCTGAGTGCGACATTCAATATCCAGCTGGCCAGCCCGGGCATCGAGGTCACCCAGCCTCGCCACCTTGTCCTCTACAACGCAAGCGACGAGCACCAGTTCGAGGGCTACGAGGCCCGACCCGTAAAGCGGCCGGCAGGTCAGGAGCAAATGAGACTCGTCGAGAGGTCCAACGGTCAGGAGTATCAGGGTCCGGCTCCTTACATCATTGCCAGTCTGGACGGAGCGGTTCGGAATGACCTCAAGGACTTCACGCCGATGCATGCTTCCGCTGGGCTGCTAGAGGACTTCTATAAGGCCGAGAGCGGCGCCAAGACGGTGGAGGTCCTGGGACAGGCGCTGGAACTGTACAACGATATGAGGTTCCGTGACAAGGCCGAGCGTCTGTCTTCACAGCTTTCCGGTCTGCCGGAAGGCTCGAAAGAACGCGCTGAGGCCGAGAAGCTGCTCAAGGCTTACAAGGACAACATCCGAAACGAGATCCTAAAGCTCAAGTAGCCGCGGAGGTCAGGCATGAAGGACTCATGTACGGTATTCGTGTTCCGTGATGCTGAACGCGCGCGAATTTTCAATCGAGCGGTCGGCGCTTCGTCCGATGAGTCCATTGGGATGGCCGTCGACTTCGAGACTCTGCCATTTTGCGTCAATCCCCCACCCGGCACTGAACCTGGCGCCGACGAGACGGTCGGCCGATTCTATCGCTATCCGGCGGAGTACGCGGCGATCCTCCGAGGGATCGACTTCCTTCTCCGTAACGACGGAATCGACGTCCTGAGCCTTAGCTTGGGCCCCTCAGGCTTCGAGTTCGATCCCGGCGATCCATTGCAGGTCGCCACCCGCCACGTGTACCGGACGGGCGTGCCAGTCGTGGTAGCGGCTGGAAACGACGGGCCTGACGATGGCACGCTTCAGCCGTTGGCGCAGGCGCCTTGGGTGATCGCCGTAGGTGCCACTGACCCGCGACGTGAGTTGCTCGAGAAATCGAGCCGGGGCCGCCGAGATGGACCCTTCCCCACCGTGGTCACGTTCGGTCATCCGCCGGTGACGTACATCGGGGAAGGAATTCCCGAGTTTCGTCCCGGGACCAGCTTCGCGGCGCCGCAAGTCGCGCGTATCGCGATCCTGGTTGCCAAGGCGATGGAGCTGCTCGTCGGGAACTGGAACGATGCTGGGACCTCGAGCTGGACGGACGAAAGTCGCCCGGTGCGATTGTCGACGTTCGGCATCGCGGATACCGGCATCGATCCTCGCGCGTGTGAACCGCTGCCGATGGCCGTTGCCTCTGCGGTTGCGGCTCACAAGGACCACCTCACGTTCGTACGGACCGAGCAGGATTACAGGTGGCTCGCGGCCGTGCGGGACCGCATCGAGGGTCGGACCTCTCCGCTGATGAACGTCGGGCCAGAGCTCGTGAAGGAGGCGCTAAAAACGATTGCTGAACCCCTTCCTGGCCGCGAACGCCACGAGGCCGGCTTCGGCTTCGTCTCTCGACCGTTGGCCTACAGGTTCCTCGCTACGCTGACACCATCGCGGCTCGTGCGCTTGCTCTTCCCAGATCGGCGCGAGGACTTCGCTGACGCGGAGCTGACCCAGTTAGATGACGCGCTCGGCCCGCTTTGGAGCGGTGCCTTCGTTGGTCTGCTGCAGGAGTGTTTCTACTTCGGGACGCGGCTCAAGGTCGCGAAGGTGGTGCGTTAGCTCTAAAGTGGGCGGCAGTCGTGCTAACGAGACGCTGAACCTGACAGCGCGCCTCGCGCGCGGCAGGTTAGCGCCAGGGCGTTAGCCAGTTCACACCTCGTTCGTCATCCCAACCATTACTTGTCGCTCGGCATCTACGTCCCGCTCCACCCCCATCCCCGTAACGTCTTCCTGCTCCACCTCTGTTTCTCCCTCGGGTTGCCAAAGGAACGAATGTCGGTGCAAGAGACGGGAACGGTGGGACCCCTTTGTCGCATCCTTAAGAGGGAGGCCCCACCGAGATTGTCGGACTGCTGCGTCAGCACGAAGCGAAGGGGCAGCCGCAAAGCTGTCCCTTGGTCGTCACGGCTGCCTGTCGCGGGTTGCGAGCGGCGTGAAGAAAAACGCCGGAGCGGATATGGTACACAGAGGTAAGGCGCTCCGGAGTACCGGATTACTCAGCCTTTATAAGGCCCTGTCCTGACGCCCCAGGTTTTCTCAACCTCGAACCTGGTACCTGGACCCGTACTCCACCGCTCCGGCAACGGTAATCTACCAGCGCCTCCATACAAAGGCAACATCAAAATTGCCAAAGAGCCGCTCAGTGTCTGTGAAGATTCTGGGGCATTGAGGATGGGCGGCAGCGGCAAGCGCAAGCTTGTTGATGGGTCCCATATCCTGCGGAGCGCCATCGGCAAGCTCCGCAGACTCCGCTTGCCGCTGCCACCCTTCGCGTGGAGAGATGTGCCTGCGAACGAGAGGCACCTTCCCTTCGCAGCCAGATGTCTCGACTGCGCTTCGCTTCGCTCGACATGACAGGTCACGCACTGCACCCATGTTACCCACAACCGTGACGTGCACGCCCGCCGTTCACGGGGCCGCCGCGCGGTTCACGGCGAACGCTGCCTGGCGGCCGGCTGGGATCGTCAGCGGGTCCTTGAAGCTGGTGCGGCCGAAGTCACGGAGGGCGAAGCTCGATAGTGTCAGTTCGCCGTGGAGGACGGCCAGTAGCGCTTTCATTTGGCGGTCGGAGCGGTCGAGCAGGCAGGTGCCCCAGGCGTAGCCGTTGGACCAGAAGTGCTGGCCCGGCTGGGGGGCGAAGGTTGTCGACTTGTCCACGGCCGAATACTGGAACCCGGTCAGGGCCAGGACGGCGGCCCAACTGGCCATGGCGCGGGCGTAATGGTGGCCGCACTCGGCCTCGTCGAACGGGCTCCGCTTGCGGCCGTCGTAGCGGTCGCGGATGTTCCGGATGCACTTGAGGCCTTCCTTGGTCTGCCCTTCGTAAAGCATCCCGACGGCCGCGGTGTATTCGAAGCCGGTCATGACCTCGCTGAAATAAGAGAACGGGTTCTTCGGGCGGTCCTTCGGGTAGTCGGCCATGAGCAGCACCGCTTCGTCGCCGAGGGCGAAACTCCGCATGCAGTTGACGTGGCCGTAGAGATTCTCGCGGTAGTTGTACTTCATGATGCTGCTGAGCGTCTGGCGGACGTGCTCGGGCTCGACGAGGTAGCCGAGGCCGCAGATGTGGGCGGTGTACTGGCCGACAA
>CAYFUB010000723.1:0-4369 GCA_964346195.1 uncultured Pirellulales bacterium | reverse complement strand
GGCATCGACGTCGGCGCCAAGACCGAGGTCTATACGCTGCTCAACCGGCTGGCCGAAGATGAGAAGGCGATTCTGTTCATCTCTTCGGAACTGCCCGAGCTGTTCGGTATCGCCGACCGCATTCTCGTGATGAGGCGCGGCAGGCTCGTCGGCAACCTTCTGAAGAAAGAGACGACGCCGGAGCAAGTCATGCACCTGGCGGCCGTGGAGGAAAAAACGTGAAGTGTGAAGCGTGAAACGTGAAGCAAAGGACACAAGCCCGCGCTTCACGAGGTCCGTTTCACGAGGTACATGAAATTATGAACAAATTCATCCGGCAACTGCTGCCTTTCGGCACGTTGGTCCTCATCCTTGCGATCCTGTCGGCGCTGAGGCCGAATACGTTTCTGACGGCCGAGAATTTCCTCAATGTCCTGAGCCGCTCGAGCGTCAACGGCATCATCGCGATGGGCATGACGGCGGTCATCATCTCCGGCGGCATCGACCTGTCCGTGGGCTCGATGATGGCTCTGTGCGGGATGGTCGGGGGCTTTGCCATGCTGCGGACCGGCGGGGGTGCCCCGGATGTTCAGGCGATGTGGATCGGGACGCTGGTCGGCCTCGGCGTGGGGCTGCTTTGCGGCCTGCTCAATGGCGGCCTGATTACCCTGCTGAACCTGCCGCCCTTCATCGTCACGCTCGGCACGATGAGCGCCTTTCGTGGCATCTCCTACGTCATGAACAACGGCATGATGTACGACGTGCCCACCTATAGATTCCTCGGCCAAAGCGGCTTCCTCGGTATCCCGGTCAACGTACTGATTTTTGTCGGGATTGCCCTGCTCGCCTTTTTCCTTCTCCGGTACACGCCTCTGGGCCGGTACACGTACGCCATCGGCTCGAACCGCCAGGCCGCCTTTCACGCCGGCGTCAACGTGAACCGCAACCTGATCGCCATCTACGCCATCACGGGCCTTTTCGTCGGCATCGCCGCGATGATTCAGACGAGCCGGACGGTCTCGGCCCAGCCCACGGCCGGCCTCAGCCTGGAGCTCGACATCATTGCCGCCGTCGTCATCGGCGGCGCGAGCCTCTCCGGCGGCCGGGGCACCGTCGTCGGCACGATCGTCGGCACTCTGCTCATCAGCTTCCTGCGCAACGGCTGCACCCTCCTGGGCATCTCGACCAACATCCAGCTCGTCGTCATCGGTGCCATCATCATCGGCGCCGTCGCCCTCGACCAGATGGCCCGCGCCAAAGCCGAAACTACGTAGCAGATGCAGAAGGCCACAGGTTGACATCGTCAGCATGGGTACCTATACTCAAATCAATCGTGGCTGGTCCCGTTACATGATGGGGAGCAACGTGATGATCGAGCAGATTCGCGAAGTGGCCGGAAGGCTCTTAGGCGGGCTTTCCCTTGATACCGAGATCATCCGGGTCTATGCCTACGGCTCGCGCGTCAGGGGCAATGCTGATCCGGGATCGGACCTTGACCTGCTGATTGAACTGCGGGAGGTGACCCGAACCGCCAAACAGCAAATCCTGGATCGCGCCTGGGAATTGAGCTTGGAGGAAGGTTACGTCATTTCCGTTATCCTCGTGAGCCAGCAAGCATTTGAACATGGCCCCTTATCGGTTTCGGCATTTGCACGGAACGTTCGACGCGAAGGAATTGAGATCGCCGCATGAAGGAGCAGGATTTCAGAGCTCTCATTGACTATCGCCTGGAGGAAGCGACTTCTCACGAACGTCCGAGCGATGGTCAGCGGTATCTCTGCCTATGTCCGACAAAATGCCCGGTGACCGACTATGCGTGACAGGCAGGCTGATGGCGAAATAAGGCGCCGGGATTTTCTCAAGACGGCCGTGGCGACGGTGTCCCTGGCCGGGCTGAGCGCCGAGACGGAAGCTCTGGCCGAGAGCAAGACAGATTCGTGGGCACGCCGCGTGTGCGACTATTTGGAAAGCCTGCGCCGGCCGGACGGAGGGTATGCCTGGCCGGACCAGCCGCGTTCCCATCTGACGCCGAGCTTCGCGGCTGTCGGGTGTTATCATCTGCTGCAACGCGAGCCGCCTGAAAGACGTGCGCTCGTCGAGTTCCTCCGGACTCATCATCCGTTTCATCTCAAGAAGCTCGAGCGGGACCTGCGGGTCTTTGACTTTCAGCAGATTCAAAGTCTGCTGTGGCTGGGTGAAGATGTCAGCTCATTCCGGGAGCAGGTCAGGAACTGGACAAAGCCGTCGGTCTATCCCACGGCCTACGAGAAGCACGGCTATCCGATCCTCCAGTTGGAGGCCATGTCGCTGCTGTGCCGGCAACTGGTCGGACTTGCGATGGATGATGTCGCCCCGGCATTTGGCGAGTATATTCAATCGCGTCAGCGGCCGAACGGCAGCTTCAACAATACCCCCACGGCCGACGGCGGCGATGGTCACGTGATGAATACCTGGTGGGCCATTCAGGCGCTGACGGCGCTGGGTAAGCCGCAGGAGAAGCGGGAAGAAACCGTCGAATGGGTCCAGAGATGCCAAACATCCGGGGGCGGATTCACCTGGCAGCCGGAACCTGCCTTTGCCGGCGTCGAGGATGTTACTTATGCCTGGGCGGCGGTACGAACCCTCAAGCATCTGGGCGCATCTCCGGCGCGCCGGGAGGCCTGCGTCGGTCAATTGCGCTCGCTGTGGAATGCCGACGGCGGATTCAGCGACCGGCCGGGTTGGCCGAGCAATCCGGAGGCAACCTATCGCACGCTGGATGCACTTCACGTTCTCAGTGCTTTTGATTCACTTTCGTCGCACATGGGTCGAACTCGCACGAAGTCGAGGCCGAAACTCCCGAAGGACCTCAAGGTCTTCACCATCCAGGTCGAGGCCCACGGCCGGGGCAGTTGCATCGAGGCGGTCGAGCTGGCCCGCGCGCTGCGCATCGACCTGTGGGGCGCCAAGAACGCGGTACCGGGTTGGATCGCCAAGGCCCAAAGTATCGCCGATCAGCGCAAGGTTGCCGTGAAGTTCTTCGTCGCCAACGAGGAGTACGGCACCTTTGTCGATGTGCCGGGCCTGGGCACGTACAGCCACACGAGCGATATTGTGGTGCCGTCCGGCGTGGACTTCGGCGCGTCGTTGGCCGGCGGCGAGGCTGTTACATGGGAGGAGTTTCGCCGCAGACGCCTGGCTCCTTTGCACGAGGCCGGCGGCAGGTTGATCTGGCAGTTCGGCGAGAACGAGGAGCTCACGCGGTTGTACCTCGACGACTCGCTTCAGCGGGGCGGCTATGCCGGTATCAGCACGTTCCACTTCGGCAATCCCGACTTCACCAACAGTGAGCCTTTCCTCAAGCACTATTGGCAACAGATTCCGTTCGTGGCCCTGCAGGATGCGCACGGGGAGGAGTCCTGGTGGTGGCTCGACAAACTGGAGGGATTTCGAACCTTGTTCCTCGCGCGCGAGCCGACGTGGGAGGGCTGGCTGACGGCCCTCAGGAACAACTGGGTCGTCGCCGTCCGGCACGATCAGGTGAGCCAGGGCCGGACGTGGCTGCACGGCGGCCCGCCGGAGGTGGTGGATTTCGTCCGCCGTCGGGAGCGGCAATGGCGGTGGTGGAATAATCCGTCCCTTGAAGCGCCGCTCGTATCACTCGCAGTGGTAACGCCCGACGACCGGTGGGAAGCAGCCCGGCCCCAGCAGGGCGTCACGATTCGCGTGCGCTGCCGCTGGGATTGCACGACGCAGGGCCAGCCGAAAACGCCGCGGGCGGAATTGCTCAAACTGGAGGTCGACGGTCGGGAGGTCGCGCCAACCCTCGTAGCGCCCGGGGCCAAGTGGAGAGTCTACCAGGGCCACTACCACTTCCATCACATTGCCCAACCCGCCGCAGGCCGGCACACGGCGACAGCCACCATCCGCGTCCTTGCCACGAAGGCACAATCGAGACATACGGTCGAGTTCCTCGTCTGACAAGCACGACCATCCAGCCCGCCGGTCACCACGTATAATGGACCTTGTACGTGAGGACCTTTTCTTCGCCCGCAGGGACCTGGATGCGAAATTCGATGGTCTGGCTGTCGGTTTTGAGGAACGTGTTCGACTTCTCGATGATCTCCCAGTTGATCCAGCGGTACAGATGCTCCACGACGCGAATCTCCACCGCGTCCTGCTCCTTGCGGTTGCGCAGCTTGATCTCGAAAGACTCGTCGAGCCAGTGGCGGGCGGTGTCGATCTGATAGTTGGTCCGGCGCCGCTCGCCGACGAGATCGAAGGCATCGCCCGTGTAGAGGCGGACGGTTTCATCCCGCGGCGTGTGATCGATGAGGTTCTCCCCGGTGAATTCCAACTGGCCGTCGTCGTCGCGCCGGTAGAAGCGCACGCGGCCGCGCGGCAGCGGCAT
>CAYFUB010000722.1:0-6898 GCA_964346195.1 uncultured Pirellulales bacterium | reverse complement strand
ACGAAGCAGGTCTTCTACACGTCCAAAGACGGTACGCGCGTACCGATGTTCGTCACGCATCGCAAGGGGCTGAAGCTCGACGGCAGCCATCCGACGCTGCTCTATGCCTACGGCGGATTCAACATCAGCGTCAAGCCGAGCTTCTCGGTTTCGACATTGCTGTGGCTCCAGGCCGGCGGCGTGTACGCCCTGGCGAATCTGCGGGGCGGCAACGAGTACGGCGAGGCCTGGCACCAGGCGGGGATGCTGGAAAAGAAGCAGAACGTATTCGACGATTTCATCGCGGCGGCCGAATGGCTGATCGAGAACAAGTACACGCGGCCGGGGAAGCTCGCCATCCGCGGCGGCAGCAACGGCGGCCTGCTCGTCGCCGCGTGCATGGTCCAGAGGCCGGACCTGTACGGCGCCGTCATCTGCCAGGTCCCGGTCATCGACATGCTGCGCTACCACAAGTTCACGGTCGGCCGCTACTGGGTCCCCGAGTACGGCTGCGCAGAAGCGGGCCGCAAGGAATTCGACTTCCTTTACGCGTATTCGCCGCTGCACAATGTCAAAGCCGGCATCGAGTGCCCCCCCATCCTGATCACGTCGGCCGATACCGACGACCGCGTCGTGCCGGCCCACGCCAAGAAATTCGCCGCCACCCTGCAGGAGAAGGCGGCCGGGACCAATCCCATTCTCTTGCGGGTCGAGATGAAGGCCGGCCACGGCGGCGGCAAGCCGACCGCCAAAATCATCGAAGAGCAGGCCGACATCTACGCCTTCCTCTTCAGGGTCCTGGACGTGACCGCCGGCACCCGGTAATCCTGCGACCGGAGGCGCGCGGTCCGCAGATCGAACGTCCGCAGCGGCGCCGAGGACGCCGGACGGCGGGTCAGTCCAGCAGGCCGTTCAGGACCAGCACGGCCTCCTGACGCAAGGTCATCAGTTGCCGCAGGTTCTTCTGCGCCTTGCTGAGTTCCTGGCGGGCCTGCTCCCTGGCGGCCCGAAGGGCGGTCAGCTTGGCCTTGATCTCTGGCGGCTTGGCCTCCTTGTTCTGGAGCAGCACCATGAGATCATTGTATCCTTGAGCCACCCGGAGCGCCGCCAGGGTATCCCCCTGCCCGAGCGGTGCTTGGCTCAGATTAAGGACCGCCGCAAGTCTCGGCTGGATCACCGCCCATTCCTCCGCTGAGATACCCAATTCCTTGTTGACCTGCGTTTGCACCCGCTGAACGTGCCAGTCCCGCGTTATCTTCAGCGTCTCTTCCGTACTACTGGCATTGTCGATTCGTTCCCAGAAGGCTCTCTCCTCCGGATCCTTTGTCGCCAGCCACTCCTTGCGTTTGGCCTCCCGGGACTGACGTAGCATTTCCCGGATCTTCTGGCGGCCTTCCTCCATAGACTTCCTCTGGGCTTCCGTGAGAGGCTCCTCCTGGCCAAGGGCGGAACCGGCCAACAAACCCAGGAACGCCAAACCGGACGCACCTACAGCAGCACGCCTGGAGATCGGTGCGTCAGTCACTCTGTAGAGATTATCGCGTGGGCTCTGATTTTGCTCGTCCATTGTGTAGCTCCGTATTCTCAGGCTGCAAATCGCAGCAATGGCGCGAAGGGAAAGCGTTTCCTTGACTTGCTTGACTTGTGTCATCGGTTGTTTCCCGATCCGACTGCGGCCACCGGAAGTATCCAGGACTCTCGTTCTCGTTCGACGACTTCCTGCAGCCGATGGCCAAGATGAAAGTACTTCATCGCCTTGAACTTTTCCTTCGGACGATCGCCTTCCTCATAGAGCGGTCCCCGGACCGCGGCAGAGAATCCATGCCCTCCTCGATACTGGCACGAGACGCCGGGATAGGGAGGACGGCGGAGAAATGCGGCCCGCGGGAGAAGCTGCTGTACCGCCAACGAGATCGTATGGATGGTTTTCTTCTTCAACTCCGCACTGGCGCCGCCGTACTTGACCTTGATGGAGAACGGATCCAATGCCGTCTCGAGCTGCATGAAGCGCAGCTTCAACGCGGCGGCGAGCCTGGACTGCTCATTGCGTGTAAATGGGAATTTGAACGCGGGCCACAGGGGGTCATCGACGTAACCGCGAAAGATCCGCTCATACAAGGCAAACACGCCGTTGACGTCTTCCCGAGTCACCATCCGGCCAAGTCCCCGATCGCTCAACATCCTATCGACCTGGGACTGCAGCTCAACGCAACGTTCGTGGAACTGCGAAAACAGAATATCGTGATCCTCCGCCGTCGAGGTGTCGCAAAAGGACAGAGCCAGGAACGTTGCCAACACCGTGTCGATCGGTTCGTCGGTCTTGCAGACCACGAGGTAGAGCACGGAGAATCGCTCAATGGACGCTGTCAATCTTGCTTCGTCGCCGCAGAAAGGGCCGTCCCCGGCGATCAGATGGATTGACCGAAGAACATCGTCCACGACCTTGCGTTTCATCTGGGGATCGCCATCGCCGTATGCCTTGGCAAGTCCCTTTTCCAGTACGATGCGGAGATCATCCATATCCAGACTGCCCTTGAGAGGGGCATCATCCAAATGCGCCATGTACCGAGCCACGCTGGCGGACGACTCGAAGGGATCGACCGGCTGGGGAGTTCTGGCGATCCGTGTCGCTTCAAGCCTGGCAGCCAGCGCAGCAGCATCGCGTTCATTCATAAGACCCTTGCCGCGAAGCTCTTCGAGCAGCAGCCTGCCATAAGTGAACCATTCGTTCCCTTCGATAGTCGCTGTGAGGATATCGAGTCTGCCCATGGTCTCCGGGCTGACTCGCTGCGCCATTTGTCTCACGAGCGGCCGGAGCCATTGTTCTGTATACCGTGAGTAGTCTCTCTCGATCTGGCCACTGATCCTGCCCAATTCCATAAGGCATTCATAGGTGTCCAGCGACTTGTCCCGCCAAAACCCATCCACACACGCCTGAGCCGAAGACCGGATACGATCCGTGTCGCACGACATCACAGCCGCTTTGAATCGCAGGTGGTCCATCGCCCGACACAGATGCGCCGGCATACTGTTCTCTCGCAGATAGGCCTCGATCTGCTCGTAGAGTGCAACGCCGGCCGTACGGACATCAGGCGAAAGGCTGAGCTCGCAGTATATCCTATCGAAGGACCAGTAGGCTCGGTGACACTCGGGCACAAGCCCCCAATGGCCAAGGTTGTTTGGATCGAACAGGCCGGAGTCATCATTTTGCTTCACGCCGGTCATAGGACTGACAGTCACGGTGACCGTGCGATCAGGATTCAGCGCGCTTCGCGCCTTCCACACCACGCTGCCGTCACTGAGTGTCCGTTTGGAGTATTCCCCTGCGTCAGTCAAGGTATTCGGCGCCTCCATGTGGGACGCAGCGCTACCTGTCGTATCATCGCTGGCGGCCTCATCATGGGAGGCTACGTACGTATACTGTGGTTGGCCACGACTTCCCTGAAGGAACCTACCGACCTCCAGGGAACTGGACACCCCCTTGTTCTCGCCCCTTATGCACCCGACAATCGCCAGCGCAGAGAGAACGACAGACTTCGGCGAATTGTCTTGTGGCGACACGGATGCATCGACATCGTCGGACGACCGAATGGTTCCAGGCTCCGATATTCCATAGACCCAGTAATGCGTTGCCTCCGGCCCGATGATGAAGTCGCTGTAACGAAGATAATGCGCAGCGTCCCGAAGCATACGTGGCTCGATCGAGTAGATGGCAATGCGATGCCGATCTCCGTGGGAAACCATGAGACCCTCAAGGCACGCTGGCCCCATAAGGGCGCGAAATTCGCATGTAAACGTGAACGCACCCATGTTGGTTCTGACGGCACCTTCCGGCTCTGCGCTGCCGGCAACCTTGATGAGGAATAGGAGGACAGTGATCATGCCTGCCACCGGCAACACCCTTGAGAGGACACTGCCGATTCCACCGCCCATCGATATACGACACCAATGCCTGCCAAACATGAATCACTGTCCTCCGGATAAATCTTAAACATCGACCAGTGTGTGACTAATACATCCAAAGGTCTGTGTCGCCGTACCCGGAACCTTCCCCGCTTCCGTAGCCGGTGGAGGTCGCTTGCGCATACACTGCGTGGCCGACAGCGACGCCTGAGTCCTCCTGGCCATAGTGATTAAAATAACCATATTCCTCGTATGTAGCGCTGTCCGGGTCGTCCACGTTATAGTCTTGGCCCGTGCTCCCACTTATGTTGATGGAGGAGCGGGCCGAAACAAGGGTCATATGCCTTGGGGTAGTCCCGGCTGCATCTCCCCCACCTCGGGTCCAAATTGTCGAGCTAGGGGGAGCTAGATAGCCATAGGATACCCCGCTGACGTCCACAGTATAACCCGCGGTGTAAAAACCTTCGACTAGAGCGTTCGCGCCCCCCCATCCTTCGCAATAGACCCAGGATGAGGGTATCAGCCAAGTAGCAGTAGCCCACGTCTGATGCCATGAACCAGCGTCGCCGTCGAAACTAGCGGCACCGCTCGTAACCTCATTCACCACGCCCCACTGGTAATAGGCTTGGCCGAATGTGGGCGCAGATGCAACGAGCATTGTGATCACAAATGAAGACCAAAACAACAATCGCACTCTCATCTGGAAATCCTTTCATCATGAATCCGTTCTGGAACAATCGCTCAATCTTTGGGCGGCACACTGGTTAAATCATGGGGAATCGCCTCCTTTCAAAGCACGGTTCTCGGAAGATGATTGGGTTGCTCCTCCCGAATCGGTGGACGGCTTGGAAGTCGCTGTCTCCAGGAGCGTTGCCAAGAGGAAACTGAGGTGTTCTGTCTGCACGGCTGCCGTTGACAAACGCATCTCGTGTCTGCGAGCCTCGAACCTCGCGAGAAATCGCTGTCTCTGCACGTTCAGGGCATTGGCCACGCTGCTCTGAAAGTATTCGGGAGCCGGAGCGGCAATAGCCTGAATGCCGGCGTGGAGCATGCCCAGGCTCCGTCGAGTCAGCAGGTAATCACGATGCATCCGCACCAATGTTTCCGCTTCATTCTCGCCACTCGTCTTGGGGGTCTTTGCAAGTTGCTGCCAGAGATCGATACGCGTATATCGCTGGTCATGCCAGCGTTGCCTGATCTGATCGATCTGGTCTTGCGTGAACGGCTTCAGAAAGATCGGCAACAATGGGGCATCGATATTACGATGACAATCGGCAAGATAATCCATCTTTGCCTTTTGCACCGCGTTCGGGTCGAGGAAGGAGAACTGGGCTATCAGAGATGCAGCGGCGTGATTCGCCAAGTCTTCGTATTGACGGCGGAGCGTCTGCCTTTCCTCATCGTTGGGTAGTTCCACAGCCATCAGACGCTCTACGTACCAGCGGATCTGGGTACGACAGACATCGAAGTGAGACCTTTCCTTGTTGTCCTTCGCGAGGCCCGCCCAGCAGGCCCCGAAACCCTCACGAAGGATCTCCAATCGCCTGACGTATTGTGGGTCATCCTCGTGTGGGCTGCCGATCGCCTTACAGATCGCATCGATGTACTCCTGCTGCCACTCCTGGGGCCAGGGAGCCGGCGTGCGGGCCATGCAATTGCGGACAGCCGCCAGGGCTTGTTCCAGGAGGGCGGATTGCTGAGAATCGGTCGGCTCGCCCGCGAATCCAGCCGATAGGAGGGCAAAAAGAACGAGTCCACAGGAAATGCCTGCCGGCCATCGGCCGGGCCGTCGTTGCCTCTCCTTGCACCCCATCGCTTCGGCTCCCTTCTCGCAAAAGAGCTTCGCTGCCCCTGGCCTACGAAACACACCTGCCGCTACAGGATCGAGACCGCTTCGTCAGAGGTGTCATCATCGATGTCGTTTGGGTCTCAACTGAAATATTATACAGTTTGCACCCCCCCCCCCGTCCACCTGTCAACAGAGAAATCCAAGGGATTCGCAAAATACCTACAAATACCTATGCCGGCGGCCCCGGCCGCAAGCCTTGGGCGGCCTTTCAAGCAGGGTGACTTACCACATTCCGAACTTCTCGGAGATGAGCCGGACAAACCTTTCAGCAACGGTGCGATAGTGGTAGTTCTCGACCGCGCGCCGGCGGCCGGCCTCGCCCATTCTCCGGCGCAGCTCGGCATCCTGCATCAGGTCCATCAGGTAATCGGCAATGTCGTGCACGCTGGCGCGATAATCCACGGTGCGGGGACTCTGGAAGACGACCCGATGCCCGGCCTCGTAGCCGGATTCATTGCCGACGACCGTCTCGGTGAGGCAAATTTCCTGCGCGACGGAGGCCAGAAGCGCGGTCTCGCCATGCACCATCGTATCGAGCAGGCCCATGGCCCGGATGCCGATGACCGGTTTGCCGCAGGCATTGGCCTCGACCTGAATCATGCCGAAGCCTTCAAGGCGCGAAGGGGCCGCGTAAATGTCGCAGGCGGCGAGCAGATACGGCATGAAGTCCCGGGAGATAATGTCGGTCGTATAGACCACGTTCCTTTCGATTCCCAACTGGATGGCCAGTTGCATGTCGAGATGGTTCTGGTGTTGCGTGCGCTGCTGCGGCCAGACCTTGCAGACGTATTTCCAGGCCGGGGCCTTCGCGCCGAGCGAAGCCAGCGCCTGCATGACCTCCTGGGCCCCTTTGCTCGTGGCGTCCCCGCCGACGGTCAGAATCATGAGCTGGTCCGGCGCGACGCCCAGCGCTTCGCGAACGGCAAGGACCTTCGGGTCGTTGCGGTCGCGGGGGATGAAAGCGTTTGTGTCACAGCCGACGGGGAGGACCTCGATGTTCCTGCCGGTGAGCCCGTCGCGGGAATAGACGTTCTTGACCCACGTGGAGGTGACCAGGATCAGGCGCAGGTTTTCCAGCACCTCCTGGTAGTTGGCCAGGTAGCCGTCGGCCACGAGCCAGGGCACGGCCTGGATGCCGTGGCGCTGCGGATGCAGCACGAGGTGGGG
>CAYFUB010000721.1:0-5816 GCA_964346195.1 uncultured Pirellulales bacterium | reverse complement strand
GGGCCCGGGGGGGTTGACACGCGAGAGAGCTGGATTCGAGGTCCGAGACGTCCACTACACGCACTACGGGCGGATGTGTCCCATCGAGACGCCGGAAGGAACCAACATCGGCCTGATCTCGTCACTGGCCATTTTCACCACCGTCGACGAATACGGGTTCCTGCTCAGCCCCTACCGCAAGGTCAAGAACGCCAAGCTCACGGGCGACGTGGCGTACCTTCGCGCCGATGAGGAGATGCGGGCGGTATTCGCGCCTCCGAGCGTTGTCAACCCTGACACCAAGACCATCCGCGACGAACTGGTCCTGGCCCGCAAGTCGGGCGAGTTGGCGCAGACCTCGCGCGACGAAGTGGAATATATCGATATCTCGCCGAAGCAGATCGTCGGTGTTTCCGCTTCCTTGATTCCCTTCCTCGAGCATGACGACGCCAACCGCGCCCTGATGGGCTCGAACATGCAGAGGCAGGCGGTGCCGCTGCTCAAGACCGAGCCGCCGCTGGTCGGGACGGGCATGGAAGAGGTTGTCGGCAGCAACTCGAGCATGGTCGTGAAGGCCGAGCACACCGGCACGGTCACGGCGGTGGATGCCACCCGTATCGTGATCAATCATACGGATGAGTACAAACTGGATAAATTCGTCGGGCTCAACGAGCGCACGTGCCTGAATCAAAAGCCCATCGTGAAGCTGGGGGAGAGGGTCCGCACCGGACAGGTCATTGCCGACGGCGGCGGCACCGCCAACGGAATTCTGGCGCTCGGCAAGAACGTCCTGGTCGGTTTCGTCTCCTTCGACGGTTTCAACTTCGAGGATGCGATCATCGTCAGCGAGAAGCTGGTCCGTGACGACAGCTTCACGAGCATTCACATCGACGAATTCACGGCGGAAGTGCGGGAGACGCGGCTCGGGAAAGAGGAGTTCACGCGGGACATCCCGAACGTCAGCGAGAAGGCGCTGCGCAACCTCGACGAGCAAGGCGTGGTCCGCGAGGGCACGCGTGTGTGCCCCGGCGATATTCTCGTCGGCAAGGTCGTCCCGAAGAGCAAGGTGGAACTGACGCCCGAGGAGAAGCTGCTGCACGCGATTTTCGGGCGGGCGGGGGAGGACGTCAAGAACGATTCTCTCGAGTTGCCGAGCGGTTACGAAGGCGTCGTGATAAAGACGGAGTTGTTCACCCGGCGCGGCGTCGGCGGAGATGACCAGAAGAAAGCGCTGGCCGAGGAGGTCCGACAGTACGAGCTGGGTGCCAGGGCCCGGGAGTGCGCCATCTTCCGGCAGATGACCGCGGCCATCCACGACAAGTACGAGGTGAACATCGTTGACCCCAACACCAGGCAGAAGGTGGGCGCCAGCGAGGATGACGAGGTCGTCTACGAACAGATCGAGAACTTCGACATCAAATGGGTCAGGCCGGCCTCGGCACGTGATGACGTCCAGAAGATCGTGAACAAGTTCTGGGCCAAGATTACCGAGGCCGAGGAAGAGAAGAAGCGCCGCATCGAGCGCGCCAAGCACGGCGACGAGTTGCCCAGCGGCGTGTTACAGATGGCCAAGATCTACGTGGCCATCAAGAGAACGCTGTCCATCGGCGACAAGATGGCGGGCCGTCACGGCAACAAGGGGGTCATTGCCAAGATCATGCCCGAAGAGGACATGCCCTTCCTGGAGGACGGCACGCCTCTCGATATTCTGCTCAACCCGCTGGGGGTGCCGAGCCGGATGAACGTGGGCCAGATCCTCGAGACCCACCTGGGCTGGGTGGCGAAGGTCCTGGGCTTCAATGCCGTGACGCCGGTCTTCGACGGCGCCACGGAAGGGGATATCCAGAAGCTCACGGACGAGGCCAACGAGCTGATGGAGACGCGCAAGGCGGAACTGAACCAACGCGACGAGGCGCCGTCCGCCAGCGAGTTGTTCGTTCACGTGCCCCGGACCCTGAAGACCCAGCTTTATGACGGCCGAACCGGTGAGCCGTTCGATCAGCAGGCGACCATCGGGTACATCTACATGATGAAGCTGCATCACCTCGTGGATGACAAGATTCACGCCCGGGCGACCGGACCCTACAGCCTGATCACTCAGCAGCCTCTGGGGGGCAAGGCTCGTACGGGCGGGCAGCGCTTCGGGGAAATGGAAGTCTGGGCCCTCGAGGGCTACGGCGCCGCCTACACCCTCCAGGAGATGCTCACGGTCAAGAGCGACGACGTAGAGGGTCGCACGAAGATTTATGAGTCGATGGTCAAGGGCCAGAACACGCTGGAGGCGGGCACGCCGCTGTCCTTCGATGTGCTGTGCAACGAGATCCGTGGGTTGGGTTTGAACATCCAGCTCGAGAAGAAGCGCCTGGGACGGACGGCTCTCTAGATTGATTGTCGCGTTTCGAGTTAATAAAGGGGCTTTAGATGTTAGGGAATATCTACGATCGAATTAATGATTACGGTTCGGTCAAGATCTCATTGGCCAGCCCGAACGACATTCGGAGTTGGTCCTTTGGGGAGGTGCGCAAGCCCGAGACGATCAACTACCGAACGTATCGGCCGGAGAAGGACGGTCTGTTCTGTGAGCGTATCTTCGGACCCGAGCGCGACTGGGAATGCGCGTGCGGGAAATACAAAGGGACGAAGTTCAAAGGGATCATCTGCGACCGTTGCGGCGTGAAAGTGACGCACAGCCGCGTCCGCCGCAAACGCATGGGCCACATCAACCTGGCCGCGCCCGTCGTCCATATCTGGTTCTTCAAGTCCATTCCCAATCGGCTGGGCACCATTCTGGGGATGAAAAGCTCGGACCTCGAGAAGATCATCTATTTCCAGGATTATGTCGTGACCGATCCGGGCGCCAGCGCGCTGAAGGCGGGGCAGCTCTTCAGTGAAGAGGAGTATCGCGAGGCCGTCAACAAGTACGGCAACGCGTTCAAAGCGGCCATGGGCGCCGAAGCGATCAAGGCGCTGCTGGAGACTCTGGACCTCGAGATCCTGAGCGTTCAGTTGAGAAAGGCCATCGCCAAGACGAACAGCAAGCAGAAGATTCGGGACCTGACGAAGCGGCTCAAGACCATCAACGAGGTCAAGAACAGCAACAACAAGCCGGAGTGGATGGTCCTGGAGGCGGTGCCGGTGATTCCGCCGGACCTGCGGCCCCTGGTCCTGCTGGAGAGGGACAACTTCGCGACGAGCGACCTGAATGACCTGTACCGGCGCATCATCAACCGCAATAACCGCCTCAAGAAGCTGATCGATCTCAACGCGCCGGAAGTCATCATCCGCAATGAGAAGCGCATGCTCCAGCAAGCGGTGGATTCCCTGCTGGACAACGGTCGTTGTCGCCGGCCGGTCCTGGGCAGCAACAACCGGCCCCTGAAGTCCCTGACCGACATGATCAAGGGCAAGCAGGGCCGGTTCCGGGAGAACCTGCTCGGCAAGCGCGTGGACTACTCGGCGCGCTCGGTCATCGTCGTGGGTCCCGACCTGAAGCTGTACCAGTGCGGGCTGCCCAAGAAGATCGCGATGGAGCTGTACCAGCCGTTAATCATCCGCAATCTCAAGCAGCACGGGTACGCGGACACGATCAAGAGCGCCAAACGCATGATCGAGCGCCGCGACGAGCAGGTCTGGGATATTCTCGAAGAGGTCATTCACCAGCATCCGGTGCTGCTGAACCGAGCGCCGACTCTGCACCGCATGGGCATCCAGGCCTTCGAGCCGGTACTGGTCGAGGGTAACGCCATCATGCTGCACCCGCTGGCGTGCAAGGGCTTCAACGCCGACTTCGACGGCGACCAGATGGCCGTGCATCGGCCTCTGAGCGTCGAGGCGCAGGCGGAGACCCACGTGCTGATGATGACGACGAGCAACATCTTCTCCCCGGCCAACGGCGCGCCCATGGTCGGGCCGTCGCAGGATATGGTGATGGGCAATTATTATCTGACCATCGCCCTCGACGAGATGAAGGGCGCCGCCGGGTCGCAGCAGCAGCGCAAGGTGCCCGTCTTCCGCGACGTATTTGAAGCGATGATGGCCTATGAGATGGGCAAGATTGCCCTGCATGAGAAGATTCGTGTTCGCGTATACCACGAAAAAATCAAGGAGAAATCCGGGGAGATACGGCCCGGCAATGAGAGTGGCGCCGGCGACCAGGAACCCCAGGCGCGCACTATCGAGACCACCGCAGGCCGGTGCATCTTCAACGATATTCTGCCCAAGGGCATGCCGTTCTACAATCTGACGATGGCGCAGAAGAAGCTCAGTCAGGTGATCAGCGACTGCTTCGAATATGCCGGCAGTGCCGAGACGGTCGGCCTGCTGGACCGAATCAAGGACCTGGGTTTCCGCTATGCGACGCTGGCCGGCCTGAGCTTCGGCCTGACCGACCTGAAGATCCCGGCCAAGAAAGCCGACATTATCACGGAGACGGAAAAACGCGTTGGCAAGATCCACAAGAATTACGATGACGGTGTCTTGACCGAGCGCGAGCGGTACAACCAGGTGATCGATGCGTGGACCAACGCGCGTGTGGCCGTTACGAACGAGATGATTCGCGGCCTGAGGGAAGATACCAAGGACGACGGCTCGCCCTATCTGAACCCGATCTACCTGATGACGGATTCCGGTGCGCGGGGCAGCATCGACCAGATCCAGCAGCTTGCCGGGATGCGCGCGCTGATGGCCAAGCCGAGCGGCGAGATTATTGAGACCCCGATCAAGTCGAACTTCCGCGAGGGTCTGACGGTCCTCGAGTACTTCAGCTCGACGCACGGTGCCCGCAAGGGTCTGGCCGATACGGCTCTCAAGACCGCCAATTCCGGGTATCTCACCCGCAAGCTCATCGATGTGTCTCAGAACGTGATCATTATCGAGCGGGATTGCGGGACGCTGCAAGGCATCACCAAGACCAGCATCAGCCGCGGCGACCAGGTGGATATTCCGTTGTCACAGTTGATCATCGGCCGCACGGCGCGAGACAACATTCGCAACCCGATCACGGATGAGATGATCGTGCATGAGAACGAGGTGATCACGTACGAGGTCGCCCAGAAGATCGAGAATCTGGGCCTGGACGCGATTCGAGTCCGCAGCCCGCTGACCTGCGACAGCCCGTTCGGCGTCTGTGCCAAGTGTTACGGCTGGGATATGAGCACCGGTCTGCTGGTCGAGGAAGGGGCGGCCGTCGGCATCGTGGCGGCGCAGTCGATCGGCGAGCCCGGCACACAGTTGACGCTTCGTACGTTTCACACCGGCGGTGTCGCTTCGCGTGCGATCCTCGAGCGCGAGCAGGAGGCCACCCATGCCGGAAAGGTGCAGTACCGCGACCTCAACGCCGTCTCTCTCAAACGAGAGGATGGCACGAAAGTGGTCGTCGCGCTGAAACGCAACGGCGAAATCGCCCTGCTCGACCAGAAAGACCGTGAGTTGGACAGGTTCAAGGTTCCTTACGGCGGTATCATCCTGGTGGAGGACGGCCAGACCGTCAAGGCCGGCCAGACCCTCTTCCAGTGGGACCCACACCGCACGCCGATTCTGGCCGAGGTCGCGGGCGTCATCCGCTTCGTGGATATCATCGAGGGCGAGACGGTCCAGACCGAAGAAATGCGTGTCAGGACCTCGCGGCTCAAGGCCAAGGAAACGGATGTCAAGGTCGTGGAGAGACCGGTCGTCATCGAGCACAAGGGCGACAAGCATCCGCAGATCATGATCGAGGATGCCAAGGGCAAGATTCTCGACGTCCACTACCTGCCGGCCGGCGCGCGAATCGAAGTGGCCGAGGGCCAGGAGGTCCAGGCCGGACAGTTGCTGGCCCACCAGCCCCGGGCGACCGGCGG
>CAYFUB010000720.1:0-27344 GCA_964346195.1 uncultured Pirellulales bacterium | reverse complement strand
TTGAGCGTAACGGCAAATCTGATCGAGTCGATCTCGGTTGCTTACCATCGTATGCCCTCCGCCGCCAGGACCCGTCGTGTGCATTCCAGCAGCCGCAGACGCATCCGATGAAGCCACTGTTAGAATCCCCCGAGCGTCCGTCCGCTTCGCTCGGCAATCTGCTCAATCCGGGCTCCCGGGGCGTAGGCCGCCATCACCAGACTGCGCTGCTCGGGAGGTACTTTCGCCAGGCATTGTTCCAGCGCCTCCCGCTGAGCGGACAACTGCGGTTCGGCGGACACCGCTTCGTCGGCGAGTATTTCCAGCATGTCCTCCGCCAGCACGTGGCGGTCCCGGGCTTTGTCCCTCAGCCATGCCAGTGTTTCATAGCGAGCGACCCCGAAGGCCCACTTGCGAAAGTCCTCCCCGGAATCGAAGCCGTCGAACTTCCGCCAGAGCACGAGCGCGACCTCCTGAATCACATCCGCCGCATCCGCCCGTGTCGGCACCAGCCTCCGCACGAACGCCCGAATCGCCGGCTCGTTCGCGGTATACAGTCGCAGGAACTGATCGTGCCGCTGGCTGCCGAGTTCGTCCATATCATTACACTCCGGAACTGTCGCCGTTTTTACGCGCCCGGAACTGAGAAAATCCTGGCCTAACCAGACTGCGCCCGGTCCCAATCGTACCAGATCGGCCGAAACGGACCAGAGGCAACTCCACGAGAGGCCCCCACAAGCACTCGGGACTGATCCGCTATGGGTGCGTGATACCGATTCCGATTAAACTTTTCGTAGTGTGGCATGCGCGCCGGGTGGCAGTGTCAAAACCGGAGGTCTTGGGCGATGGTTCCCGGGCAGGCAACCAGGCCATCGCCAAGCTGCGCTTGACGCTGCCACCCGGAGATACGAAATTCTCAATCGTAATCGGTATGAGAGGCCTTGCGCGGCCTATAGGCGGGTGGCGTTTATGCTCGGAGAGCTCCCACCCGAGGATCGGTGGCGCCGAGAATGCTCCAGATGGGAACTGCTGAACGTACATGCCGCATCGGAGGCTGAGAGAGCACCCCCCCCGAATTCCGGAAGGCCGTGCCGACGTCCTAGCCAGATCATCCATGAAGGCGTCGGTTTCTTGTCGACCGGCACCTGGATCCAGACCTGCGAGAATAGACCAAACCAAGCCACCGAGCGCAACAGGCGCGCCACAAGATGCTTCGTTTCGCCGTCGGCGCGGCTTCGGCTCCGCTTCGGCCCGCATCCTGAGTCCGGTAATGACAGTCGTTAATCGTTTAGCCACAAGCACTTACAGACTGGGGTTTCGGACCGGTTGTCCCTTGCCCAGGAGTTGGGAATCCTCGTTGTTTGCCCGAGAATGAGGGTTACGCGTCGATCAGGCAAAGACTTGCACATTCAGGGCGTAGATCAGCCGAAGATCGGCCGACGGTCGAAAGTGCATGTTTGATGCGCACGTTGGCACGCGCCTGAAGGGTTGAAGCTGGTAAGACCGGTCCTATTGTGAATACCTCCCCGTAACGGGGGATTCCAGCCTGTCGAGGGTGCAATACTGTAGAGAATGGGCCGGGCGAATAATCATTGAGGAGTATCCCAACCGCTCTGTTGTGCGAACCGCCATTCGTAAAGATGCCGAATGGCCACGGAATGAGGGGGGACGTTCCTGCTTGTGGGAGCGTCCCCTTTGCGTGCTGATGGCGGCTACCTATATCCGGCTAATCGCGGGCAACGTCGGCACAGTGCAGATGAGTTTTGCCGTCGCCTGGGTGCCGATCAGAAGGAAGCAGATCAGTTCGTCTTTTGTCATGACCGTAGGGCAGAGATCGAATGCTCCATCCGTGCCCGGCGGAACGGCCGCCAACTTGACGTACTGTTGCACGCTGTCCATACTTGTTCCTCGCAGCATTCGTCATGGGACATCGGCCGGAAGAGATGGCGGTTGGAGGAAAGAGGAATATGGTCACCGGGGCAGATGCAGTTCTCGTGCCAGCGGCTGAAGGCACAAGGGGCCACTCGGCTGGACCTGCCCCTGAGGGGCGACCCGCGCGATACCTTGGTAATGCTCTTGCCCGTTTTCGCCGGAAAAGCACTTGACAACATTATTTTTGTTATCATAGTAATTGGCAGTCGTGCCCCGGGAGGGGGAGTGGGGCGCGCATAGGTGGCTCAATGTACCCGCAACCGCGAAGAATCAAGCTGCTGGCGAAGAAGAACCGCATTTTGAATGAAGTGTTTCGAAATGGCGGTTGTTCGCGGTTCGACCTGGCCCGGCGGCTGAACATCAACGCGGCGATGGTCGGAACCTACGTGGCCGAGTTCCTGGAGGGTGGGCTGTTGGTGGAAGGAGAGACGTCCCCCGCTGGCCGCGGACGGACACCCGTACCGCTGCGACTCAATCCGAAACACGGCTGTTTTCTCGGGCTCGACTTCGAGGCGCTGCGGGCCCGGGCCGTGCTGTGCGATTTCGCGGGAAACGCTCTGTTCGAAAAGGAGACTCCCTTTCGTTCGCGAATCAGCCGCAAGGAGGTCCTCCGGAAGATCGTGGGCCTGGCCGAGGAATTGGCCGGCCGCGCCGACCGGCCGCTGCTGTCGGTGGGCATTGCCGCCCCCGGACAGGTGGACTGCAACGCGGGACGCATTCTGCACTACGGCCTGTTGGCCGACTTCGACGAAGTGCCGCTGTTGAAGCGTTTTCAGGGGACGTTCGCGGCGCCCGTCTTCGTCGAAGACAACATTCGCGCGGTGGCCTATGGAGAACTCCTGCGCGGGGCCGGCCGGGGCCGACAGAACTTCCTCTGCCTGGCCGTTCGCTCGGGCGTCGGCCTGGGTATTGTCATCGACGGCCGGCTCTACAGCGGGGCCGGGGCCTTCGCGGGCGAGGTGGGCTACACGATCTTTCCGGCGGGCGACGGGCCGCAGGTCATGACCGATCTGATCTCGGCCAAAGGATTTGTCCAGGAGACCCTGCGGCTGCTCCGTTCGCGGCAGGGAACGCCGACGCGACAGCGACTCCTCGACAAGGCGAACGACTTGTCCCTGAACGATATCGTCGCCGCGGCCGAGCAAGGGGACGAATTGTTGCGCGACCGCCTGGAACTGCTGGGGACCCACCTGGGAATGCTCGCCGCCAACTTGGCGAACCTGTTCGCGCCGGAGATCATCGTACTGGCGGGCGAGGTCCCGCGCTGTTGCGATGTGGTCCGCCTGGCGATGGAACGGGCGTTCCGCAAGTTCACGTTGCCCCAGATTCTCGAAACCACCCGCCTGGGCGACAGTTCGCTCGGTAAGTTCGCGGGCGCCTTGGGCGCCGCGTACCTGGGATTTGTCCGGAAGTATCCTGAAGATGAACCGATATAAGTCACCGGAGTCAGGGAGTATATCAGGACGAGGAGAAAGCCATGCCCGATTCCAACCCTGCCGTCAAACCGCCCGAACTGCTGCGGGCCCAAGCGTGGCAATTCGAATACCGACAGAAATCCAGTCCGGTCAGCTCGAACCTGGACCTGCTCACCTGCGGTGTCTATCGCCTCGCGCCCCGCGCGTCGTCGGAGGAATTGTTCCATCGCAGCCAGGAGGCGCTGCTGTTTTGCCTGACCGGTGAACCCGTAGTGGTCGAGATCGAGGGACGGAGTCAGCGCCTGTCGCACTACGACATGCTGTACGTCCCCCGGGAGACGCCGTACCACCTTCACAACCGGACGAACGAAATCCAATCGCTGATTGTCTGCCGCGCACCGGCGGCTCGGCGCCACACGGTCGTCCATGCCCGCTGGGAAGACATCCGCCGGGACGAAGGCCGAATTCGCCACCTGAAGGGCAAAGACGTCTTCCTCATGTTCGACGTCGGCGAGAAAGCGGACAAGCTGATGGCGGGCTATACCATCTATCAGCCATACACGCGCGCGTGGCCGGCACACAACCATACCGACCAGGAGGAGGTATACATCTTCACCAAAGGCAGTGGCGCGATGGAGGTCTATGCTGACGAAGAGCACAAGACGTTCGTGCACTCGGTGGCCGAGATGGACGCCGTCACGATTCCTCTGCGGAACTTTCACCCGGTCTTCAGCCAGGCGGAGGAGCTGCACTTCATCTGGTGCATTGCCGGGGAACGGTACTGGGTGGGAGACAAGGACAAAGATTTCATGAAAGGCGACTCGGCACAACTGACGACGTGATTCGTGGAAGGATGGGCAAATAATGGATGCGCTGCGCGTTTCTCTCTCCGGGATCGACTATCTGATTATCTGCTCGTACTTCGTGCTGGCCATCGCGGTGGGAATCGCGACCAAGAAGCTCTCCGGCGACGATATGCGCGGCTACTTCCTGTCCGGGCAACGGCTGAGCTGGTGGCTGCTGGGGACCTCGATGGTGGCCACGACGTTTGCCCTGGACACCCCGTTGTACGTGGCCGGCTGGACGCGGGAATTCGGCATCAGCAAGAACTGGGAATGGTGGGTCTTCCTCTTCGGCGGCATGTTCACGACGTTCTTCTTCGCCAAGCTTTGGCGGCGCAGCAACGTCCTGAACGACGCCGAGTTCATCGCCGTCCGGTACTCCGGCAAAGCCGGCTCGTTCCTGCGGGGCTTTCGCGCCCTGTACATGGGCTTCATCATGAACATGCTGGTCATCGGCAGCCAGCTCGTCGCCATCGCGAAGGTAGGGACGCTGGTCCTGGGCGTCAGCCCCACGGACCCCAACTACGTGCTCTGGTCCTGGGGCATCGCCATCGCCTGCGGCTTCACGGCGCTGTTCTACTGTTATCTGTCCGGATTCGGCGCGATCGTCGTCACGGATTTCATCCAGTTTGGCCTGGCCACGGCCGGGGCCGTCCTGCTGGCCGTTTATGCCTGCCGCCAGCCTGAGGTGGGTGGACTGGCCAACATGGTCACTCAGCTCAAGAACACGGTGCCGGACAAGCTGCATTTTGTGCCTCATACGGGAGTCGCCGAAGCCGGCCGGATGTCTTTGTTGATCCTGATCGGCTATGCCTGCGTTCGGTGGTGGTCCCAGGTGTACGGCGGCGCCGAGCCGGGCGGCCAGGCGCACATCGCCCAGCGCATGGTGGCGGCCCGAAATGAAAGGCACGCCCTGCTGGCGAGCCTGTGGTTCAATTTCGCCAACTATGCCCTGAAGCCGCTCCCTTGGATCGTCACTGCCCTGGCGACGCTCCTGATCTATCCCCTGGGCAAATACGCGGACCACGAACTCGTCTACCTGTCGACGATCAACTTCGTGCCCATTGGGTTGCGCGGCATCGTCGTCGTCAGTCTCTTTGCCGCGTTCATGTCCACCATCGACACGCGCATCAACCTGGGCGCCTCCTATTTCGTGAACGACTTCTACAAGCCCTTTCTCGCCCGCGACAAGTCCGACCGCCACTACGTCCTCGTGTCGCGCTGGATCAGCGTGGTGCAGCTTGTCGTGGGACTGGGGATGCTGCTGATCGTCACGAACATGCGCAGCGTGTTCTTCATCTACGCCGGCCTGGGGTCCGGGGCGGGCCTGGTGTACATCCTGCGGTTCTACTGGTGGCGGATCAATGCCTGGAGCGAATTCGCGGCCATGGCCGCAGCCTTCGTCAGCCTCATCCTGTTCCGCTGGGGGATCTATGGCTCGGAAGCCGAATTCAATCGCCACGGTTTCGAGTACATGTTCATCTCCTTCTTCCTGGTGACCGCTGTCTGGGTGACCATCACCTTGCTGACGAAACCGTGCGATCAGAAGAGGCTGCGAGAGTTTTACACGCGTGTCCGACCCGCCGGGCCCTTCTGGACACGCGTCTCCGGCGACCTTGGCGCGCACCGAGGGCTGGGTGCCAGAGACAACCTGAAGGTGGCCCTGGTGGGCTGGCTGGCGGCGGTTCTGGCGACGCTGAGCTGCCTGTTCGGTGTGGGCAAGCTCCTGTTCTCGGAATACCTGTGGGGTATCTGCTGGCTCGCCGCGGGTGGGGTCAGCACCCTCGTGACCTTGTGGTCCATACGAGAGTTGGCGGCCGCCGAAAAGCCGCTTCGTGTCGGTCCGGAGTTGGGCGCCGGCAACCTGCGCATCGCGCCCGACGCCGGCGGGGGAAAAGCCTGACGGCTCATGGCAGACAGAATTGGACAACGGCAAGATGTTCGGGCATGAAAGGAGACCTACGATGAGTTCAGAACACGTTTCCCGTCGAGAGTTCATGAGTACCTGCCTGACCGTGGGCGAAGCGGCCGCCCTGACATTCCTGGGTGGGCACCATGTCCTGGCCGGCAATCGCCCGCTGATCATCGAAAAGCACGCGCCCGGAACGCCTTACAAGCTCGGCATTCTGGGCTGTGGGAATCGCAGCAAGGCCCATATCGCGGCCTTGAACGGGGTCCCGGAGATCGAAATCGCCGCCCTGTGTGATGTCCTCCCGCACAAGATGGACGAGCGGGCCAAGCTCATCCCCAAGGGACCCGTGCCGCGCAAGTACGTGGACATGGAGAAGATGTTCCAGCAGGAAGACCTGGACGCGATCGCCGTGGTGCTGCCCAACTACATGCACAAGATGGCCGTCATCGCGGCCCTCCAGGCCGGCAAGCACGTCTTCTGCGAGAAGCCGATGGCCCTGACGGTAGCCGACTGCAACGAGATGATGGCGGCGGCCGAGAGGACCCGAAAAGCGGTCCAGATCGGCACGCAAAGGCGGCACAGCCGCGGCCAGAAGACCGCCGTGGAGGCGATCCGCAAAGCTGCGGTGGGGGACATCCTCTCTTCGGACGTCAATTCCTATCGCGGCGACTGGCGCGTACCGGCGGCGGACGAGTATCCTCCCGGCGTGCAGTACTGGCGCATGAATCAGGACCAGTGCGGCGGGGTCGTGTATGAAATGGGCGCCCACACCATCGACCTCAACAACTGGATTTTCGACAGCGAGCCGGTGACCGTCGCGAGCCTGCAAGGGGTCAACGACTTGGCTTTGCGCCGGCGCGATTCCACGGACCATGCGGGCGTCCTTGTGCGTTACGCCAACGGCGCCCTGATGAACTACGGCGGCAATCTCTATGCCCGCGGTCCCTCGGACCCGAACAGTTTCTTTGCCGTCAACGCCACCATCCGGCTCAGTGACGAGGCCCTGGAGATCACCTATGGACATGCCGGCGGTATCCCCAGCAAGGAGTCTCTTCCCAAGCCCGTGAAGATGGAACTGCCGAAGGGAGACGGAACGAACGACCAGTGGGAGTATTTTGCCCAGGTCCTGGCGGGGGAGGCAAGGCCTTATCCCGACGGCCATGCGGGTCGCCAATCCATCCAGATTTGCCAGGGGGCCATTATCTCGGCCCGGGACAAGACCATCGTTAACGTCAAGGACCTGGCCTGACCTTTCAGATTGAGGTGAAACATGGATACGAGGACGGCAAATCGCCGGCAGTTTCTCACCGGGATGTTGGGAACGGGTCTTGGCGTTCTTTCCGGCAGCGCGGCGTGGGGAAAGGCCGAAGCACCGATCGTGGAAGAAGGCCTTGTCCCCCTGTTCAACGGAAAAGACCTGCAGGGGTGGCACACCAACGCCCAGAAGATCGTTCACGGTCGCGGGGGACACTGGCAAGTGGAGCAGGGTGTCCTGACTGGAGAGCAGGACCCTCCCGGCTCGGGGAATGGGGGCGTCTTGATGACCGACCAGGAGTACGGCGATTTCGAGCTACGGTTGGAGCTGGCGCCGGACTGGGGCATCGACTCCGGCGTCTTCCTGCGCACGAATCCCCGGGGAGAGTGTTTTCAGATATATGTCGACTATCGCGAACAGGGCAACGTCGGATGGATCTCGACCGAGACCCCGACCGGGGCCAAGCGCATGATCATTCGGCCCTTCAACATCTTCGCGAAACGGAATGCCCAGGGAGTCCTCACCGGTTTCCGCACGGAACCGGATGCGCGTCCGATTGCCTGGAAGCCGGATTACCTGGTCTATAGCGCCACAGCAGAGGACTGGCTGTCCGTCTGGAAAGTGGGCCGGTGGAATACGCTGGGCATTCGCTGCGTCGGGGCATATCCTCGCATCACTACGTGGATCAATGGTACGAAGATGGCGGAGTTTGACGGCTCAAGTTGTCCGCAGCCGGATTACAGCAAGGAGGCCATGCTCGAGAAGCTGGGCCGAAAAGGCCCGATCGGGCTTCAGGTGCATGGCGGCAAGGCCCTGTGGCCGGTCGGCGCCAAATGCCGCTGGCGGAATATCCGCATCAGGCCTCTGTAGTCCGAACGAGATTCGGGGCCGGCGGTTGACGTGCAAGATAGCCGCCGGTCCTCGCAACTCCCAGGAAAGGTGTGTGTGCCAATGGAATTCTTTATCGATACGGCCAAGGTGGAGGAGATCAAAGAGGCCATGAGCTGGGGTGTAGTGGACGGCGTCACGACGAATCCCACCAAGCTCGCCCAGGCGGGCCGCCCGTTCCGGGAGGTCGTGGAAGAGATCTGTCACCTGACCGCCGGGCCCGTGAGCGTCGAGGGCGTGAGCACGCAGGCGGACCAGATGATCGAGGAGGCCCGGCGCCTGGCCGCGCTGCACGAGAATATCGTGGTGAAGATCCCCCTGATCAAAGAGGGGATCAAAGCGGTCAAGGTCTTGAGTACGGAAGGGATCAAGACGAACGTGACGCTGAATTTCTCGCCCACGCAGGCGCTGCTGGCGGCCAAGGTGGGGGCCACGTACGTCAGTCCCTTTGTGGGCCGGTTGGATGACGTCAGCCAGCCGGGCATGGAGCTGGCGCGGCAAATCAGGACCATCTTCAGCAACTATGGCTTCCCGACCAAGATCATCGTGTCGGCGGCGCGGCATCCGCTGCACGTCCTGGAGGCCGCCCTGATGGGTGCGGACGTAACGACCATGACCTTTGAGATCATGGAAAACCTCTTCCATCACCCGCTGACCGACCGGGGCCTGGAAATGTTCCTGGACGACTGGAAGAAAGTGCCCCAGTAGACGCAACGGGAGGCAATTCATGGCAGATTCGCAGACACAGCGGATTCGACCGCTCTACTTGAATGGCAAGTGGGTTTCGACCGCGGATGCGCTCGAGGTGGTGAATCCGGCGACGGGCGAAGTCTTTGCGCGCGTGGCGGTGGTGGGACGGGATCTAGTCGCCCGCGCGCTGGACGATGCGGCCGCGGCCTGGTCCGCATGGCGTGCGCTCAGCGGCAAACAGCGCGGCGTATACCTCCTGGCACTTGCAGGCATGCTGGAGAGACGTGCAGAGCACGTGGCTCAGACGATCACCCTGGAAAACGGCAAGCCCCTGGCGCAGAGCCGGGGCGAAGTGGCCATGACGCTCGACCACCTGCGCTGGTTCGCCGGCGAGGCGCCGCGGGTGTACGGGCGGGTCGTGCCGCCCCAGGTCGAAGGGAAACGTCACCTGGTGCTCCGCACGCCCATCGGCGTGGTCGGCGCCATCGCGCCCTGGAACTTTCCTCTGGTCCTGGCCGTTCGCAAGGTCGCTCCGGCACTGGCCGCGGGATGTCCCGTGGTGCTCAAGCCGGCCCGCGCCACGCCGCTTTCGGCCGTGCTGCTGGCCGAGGCGGCCGACGAGGCGAAGCTGCCGCCGGGCGTGTTTCAACTCGTGCTGGGGCGGGCGGCCGAGATCGGCGCGGAGATGCTGGAGAATCCCCTGTGCCGCAAGGTCACGTTCACCGGCTCCACGGCCGTGGGCAAGGAATTGATCCGCGGCGCGGGGGCTTGCGTCACGAAGCTGTCCCTGGAACTGGGCGGCCATGCACCGGTGCTGGTTTTCGAGGACGCCGACGTGGAGCAGGCGGTGCAGGGGACGCTGCTCGCGAAATTCCGCAACACGGGCCAGTCCTGTATCGCCGCCAATCGCGTCTACGTCCAACGCTCGATTGCCGACCGCTTCATCCCCGCGCTGGTCGAAGCCGCCCGCAAGCTCAAGGTGGGCGATGGGCTCCAAGAGGGCGTTGAGATCGGTCCGCTGATCAACGAGCCGGCCCTCCGGCAGGCGTTGGAGCATATCGAAGAGGCCAGGTCGCTCGGCGCACGCGTGCTTTGCGGGGGCAAACGCTGGACCGGCGCTCGCGGCTACTTCCTGGAGCCGACGATCCTGACGGACGTGCCGCCAGCGGCGCGGTGCATGCGCGAGGAGACGTTCGCCCCCGTCGCGCCGGTCTGCGTATTCGAGGACGAGTCCGAGGCCATTAGCGCCGCCAACGCCACCGAGTACGGCCTGGCCGCCTATGCCTTCACGCGTGACCTGTCGCGAACGTGGCGGCTGGCCGAGTCGTTGGAGGCGGGGACCATTGGCATCAATGACACCGTGCCGGCTACGAGCCAGTGTCCCTTCGGCGGCGTCAAGCAAAGCGGCTGGGGCCGTGAACTCGGCCAGGAGGGCCTGGATGCCTTTCTGGAAACGAAGCATATTTCCCTGGGAGTACAGCCATGAACGGCTTGATGCCCGAGTACCTGCGTGTGCCGGCCGAGAAACTGGGCGAGGGCGTGCCGGTCAAGCTCCGCACCTGCGGTGATATGGCGGCCATCGCCGGCGATATGGCCCGCGTGATGCTGGAACTGATCGAGGCCGCCCGGTCCGAGGGCCGCGGTGTGACGCTGATCGTGCCGGTCGGCCCGGTCGATCAGTTTCCCGTGTTGGCCTGTCACCAGAGCCAACTGCGGCGATCCGGCGATGGCGATTTCACGCTGCTGGAGGAACAAATGATGCGACAAGCCCGGGCCCGCGGCGCGCAGGCCGGCGTGGCCGCCGCCGAGGCGTTCCGGGCCCACCTGGCCTGGAAACGCGCACGGGCATGGTAAGTGTCTCCGAGCGTCTGATAGAACGAATCTCATGATGTCATTGCAAGAAGCGCAGCGACGAAGCAATCCCGATCCGCAGGATGGGAGATCGCTTCCCGGCGTTCGCAATGACGTGGAAAGGGTCTTCGCAAGACGAATATTGGAAAGGAGCACGAATGGGTTTACGAGCGCTGATTATTCATCGGGACGACAATGTGGCCAACCTGATCGGGGTCGGCCGCAAGGGCGAGTCGGTCCAGTGTATGGTCGAAGGCCAGCCCGGGACGGCGACCATCGTGCTGCGCGACAACATTCCGGCCAACCACAAGTTCGCCCGTGTCGCCATCCAGACGGGGGCGTCGATCATCAAGTACGGCTTGAGCATCGGGCGAGCCTCCCGCGACATCCAGGCCGGGGAGTATGTCCACGTGCACAACATCGAATCCGATCGCGGCCGCGGCGATTTGAAGATTTCATGACGACCGGAATCGGTAATAGAAACGGGCTTTGTCAAGGAGAACCAACGTGAGAGACCATTTCTTCGGCTATCCCCGCGAGGACGGCCGGGTCGGCATTCGCAACTGCGTGCTGATGCTCAGCGGGACCCTGTATGCCAATCCAACCTGTGAGCGCGTTGCACACATGGTGCAGAACACCATTCCGATCGTGCATCCCCTGGGCCGTTGCCAGATCGCGCCCGACCTGGCACGGACCTTCAAGACCCTGGTGGGCCACGGGCTCAATCCCAACGCTGGGGCCGTGATCGTCGTGGACCATTTCAAGGAGCAGGGCTGCACGGCCGACGAGATCGCCCACGAAGTCGCCAGGTCGGGCAAGCCGGTCGAGGTGGTCAATATCCGCCGCGAAGGGGGCGCTATCCAGTCCCTGGCCAGGGCGACGAATCTGGCGGTCGAGTTCAATCGCAAGATCACCGGGCAGCAGCGCCAGCGCGTCCCGCTCAACAAGATCATCTACGGGTTCAACTGCGGAACCAGCGACGTGACCAGCGGCCTGGCCCACAACCGCTGTGTCGGCTGGGTCTGCGACCGGATTATTGAAGCCGGCGGCCGGGCCCTGGGCGCGGAGACGACCGAGATGTTCGGCGGCGAAACGCTCATTCGCCAGAAGGCCAAGACGCCGGAGATTGCGGAAAAGATCCTTGGTTTCATCCAGGCGATGGAGAAGCGCATTCTCGCCTGCGGCGTCGATCTGCGCGGCAGCCAACCGACCGGGGACAACATCGCCGGCGGTCTGTCCACCATCGAAGAAAAGGCCCTCGGCGCCATGCAAAAGTGGGGCGCCAAGCCGATTGTCGGCGCGCTGGAGTATGCCGAGAGGATCGGCGACGAGCCGGGTCTGTGGATCATGGATACACCGGGCCACGGCGGCGAATCGATCACCGGCATCGCCGCGGCCGGCAGCCAGGTGATGAGCTTCTCCACCGGCGGCGGCCACACCATCAATCATCCGCTGATGATCACCATGCGCGTGACCGGCAACCGGGAGTCCTGGGAGAAAATGCACGAGACGATGGAAGTCGATGTCTCCGACATGTTCGAAGGCACGTCGCTGGACGAGGCCGGCGAGCGGCTGTTCAATGAAGTCCTCGAACTCTGCGACGGCAAGATGACCAAGGCAGAGGCGCTCAACGAATTCAACGCCTTTGCCATCAACCGCTGCGGACCGAGCGTGTGAGATGCGACCAACAGCACTGACAAGCGACCAACCCAAAGTAGGTGAAGACCCCTTATCCTGCCAGGGCGAACACAAGGCCCCAAAGATGGGTGCGTTGGGAGCGTTGGCAGGGTGTCATCGTCAAGCGCGGCTTGGCGATGGCGACCCTGCGATACGCAGAACCATCGCCAAGGCCTGCCGCCTTGACGATGTCACCCACGTTATAGGCCGATTTTGCGTTTGCCCCACTTCGCCCTGCTTCGCTCGGTGGCGTGAGCGTCTCATCGCTGCCGAACAAGGCCCCGGCTGGCTCGACGAGTGCGATGACGCGGGCCGGTTCCTGGCTGTCAGCCAAGAGTTGGTGGACACCCTCGCGCGGGCGCTGCGCCGGTTCGCGGAGAGCGGCCCCGTGCTTGAGGTCTGTGCCGGCTCCGGCGAGTTGGCCCGCTCATTGGCTGCCTTGGGCGTGCGCCTTCAGGCCACCGATGCGGAGCCCCCGCAAGGCGCAGCGGTTCTGCGCCTGTCGGCCCGGGCGGCGCTGCACCGTTTCCAGCCGGCCGTCGTCCTGGGTGTCTTTGCGCCCCATGACGCGGGCGTGGACGAGGCGGTCCTGGCCTGTCCGGCGGTCCAACATTACGTGATCGTGAACGCGAGAATCGGAGGATCGCTCGGCTCCCCGTCACTTTGGAACGCGCAGGGTTGGAAGGCCGAACCCCTGGACGAAGTCCGTCGCTGGGTGATCACGCGTCACGACGTCTGGCTGGGACCCGCCGGTAAGAACATTGGCGAAGTTCTGCAACACGGGGAAGTTTGGCACTTTACCCGAACCACCGCCGTAGCACCTGTTAGGGAGAGGTCAAGCAAACATGGCCCCCATCAAGATTGAACTGCCCTATGGGCGCGAAACGATCTCGGTGGAAGTCCCGAGCGAGAAGCTCATCGGGGCCTTTCTCCCGCGCACCCTTCCACCGGTTTCCGATCCGGCCGCGGCCTTGCGCGAAGCCTTGGCACGTCCCGTTTCGTCGCCTCGGCTGCGCGACAGGGCCGCCCGAGCCCGCCGGGCTGCCGTCGTGATCGAAGATGCCACGCGACCGGTGCCGAACGCGCTGCTGCTCGACGCGGTGATGGCCGAGCTCGAAGCGGGCGGCCTCACGCCGCAGCAGGTCGTGGTGGTAATCGCGACAGGTCTGCACAGGCCCATGACGGAGGTGGAATTGGCCCACGCCCTGGGACGGTGGTCCGGCCTGGTAGCTTGCGAGAACCATGATGCGAACGATCCCCACCGCCTGACCCGGCTGGGCACGACAAGCCTGGGAACGGAGATCTCGCTCAACAGCTCGTTCCTGGAGGCCGACCTGCGGATCACGACCGGCGACGTGGAGTACCACCAGTTCTGCAGCTACGGCGGCGGCGCGAAGTGCGTCTATCCCGGCCTGGCCGACGCCGCGGCAATTCGGACCAACCACTCGCGGATGGACCTGCCGGGTGCCGGGCCGGGACGTATCGACGATAACCCCGTTCGGCGGGAGATCGACGAAGTCGGCCGCCTGGCGGGGGTGGACTTCAATGTCAGTGTCGCCTTGGACGCCGAGCATCGTCTCGTGGCCGTTCGCGCGGGCGACCCGGACCTCTCGTTTCGGCAGGTCTGCCGTTTCATCGACGAAATGTACGCGGTCCAGGTGCCCCGCCGGGCGGACCTTGTGCTTGCCTCGCCGGGCGGGCATCCGAAAGACATCGATCTGTACCAGTCGCAGAAGGCGATTGAAGAGGCGACCCAGGTCGTGGAACCTGGAGGAAACGTGCTGGTCACGGCCCGTTGCGACGAAGGCAGCGGCTCCGCGCGCTTCGAAGCCTGGATGCAGGAAGCGTACACCGCCGACGATATCATCCGTCAGATCAAGGAGGACTTCGTCATGGGCGGCCATAAAGCCTATCAAATCGCCCGGGAAGTCCAGCGTGCGAGGATCCATCTCTACTCGGAGATTCCACCCGGCCGCGTCCGATCCTGGATGATGACGCCTGTTCGGTCGCCGGCAGATATCGACCATCTGGTTGCTCGGTCTCGATCCATCCTGGTCCTTCCCCAAGCCACCCTGGTACGGGCTATTGTGGCGTCAGTGATGGATTGACTGCGTCTGCCAAATGAGACCCTCGGACTGCTTCGCAGCGGATGAATTGGAGGGCAACTGGTTGATCTGTACCTGTCGAAGGGCCGTCGGGCCACGGCACAGCGGCAGAATCCGCTGCACACGCTCTCAGAAGAGGATGGCATGGGGGCAGAGGTGCCAGCCGATTCTCGACATGGACAGTTCGGTCGGTCCGACCTACGGTCAGCAGGAAGGCACAGCCTACAACGGCCACTTCAGATGTGAGTGCTATCATCCGGTGTTCCTGTTCAACCAAGACGGGGATCTTGAGCGAGCGCTGTTGCGATGTGACAACGTCGCCAGTGCCGACAACTGGCAAGCTGCGCTGGAGCCCGTGATCGAACGTTACCGCAGCGAGGAGATCCCGAAGTTCTTCCAGGGGGATGCGGCCTTCGCCATTCCGGAACTGTGCGAACGGCTCGAAGCCGAGGACTACCGGTACGCCATTCGGTTGAAAGTCAATGCCGATTTTTGCTCAATCCGCCGGCGGTTGCCGTGCAAGGACGTAATTCACGGTTGAGTTTCCGGGGGGAATGGCGGTACATCTACAGGTAAGGACACCGGCGTCATGCTGGGCGAAGGTCATATGGGAAATGTCGGTTGGGAGTTCACAATGATGGTGCATATCCAGAGGACAGTGGCTGTCTCGTTCTTGGCCGTAGCAAGTTTTGGCTGCACGCGGTCACTTACAGACGGGGCGTTGGAAGTCTATCCTATCGGCAGCGAACAGCGAGTCCTGGACTCTCTTGAGGCCTCGACACCGGATGTCTCGGGACCCTCCGGTCTCAATGTTATCGATTCCGCCTACGCGGCCGTGATGGCAAAGGCCTATCCCAAACCGGACGCCTCGATATTGGCCGCCAGAACGGTTGCCGCTGTCTGTGAGGAGTTCCGACGCCAGACGGGGCAGGAATTGCCCGCGGCCCGCTGCGAGTCGCTGAGCGTGGCGGCCGCACGCGCTGGGCGGTTCGAGAATGTCCTTCGCGATTTGCAGACCGAGAGCCCGCAGGAGCTTGACAGGGACCGTCTGATCGAGGCGGGCCTGGCGGGCATGTTATCCGGCCCGCAGCCACCGGCATGGCTGGTAGGCAAGAACGAGGCGACCCAGCTCAAGGAAATGCTCCTGGCTCGTAAGGAGCCTGAGCTGGAGCCAGGGTTCGTGGGGCTGGATGTGGCGAACTGGCCGACGGTAAACGTCGCGCCGGATGGGCCTGCGCGGGAGGCGGGATTACGGAACGGCGATGTGATTGTGCGGGTCGATGGCACGGACGCGAACAGCGTACGATCCCCGGTGCAAGCCAAGAAGCTATTGGCCGGCCCTGTGGGCAGTACGGTGGCCCTCACGGTCCGGCGTGATAACCGGGAAAGGGAGTTTCTTGTCCACCGCGCCGGCTTGGGCGCGATGTCGGTTCGCGCCGACACGCTGCAGCCGGGCATCCTGCGCATCTCCGTTCCCATGCTGGAAGGTTCGGGGATTGCCCGTCGTGTGGAGCGCCTGCTGGCGGATTCCCAGGCGGCGAACCGGGCCCTCCTGCTGGACCTGAGGGACAATCCCGGCGGTCGCCTCGAGGAGGCGAACGCGATTGCCGACCTCTTTCTGGACGACAAACTGCTGGAGATTTTCGAGTTTCGAGAGGGCAGGCGCATCGCTTTCCGGGCCGCGGCCGACAGGCTCCCGATGCGCGTGTTGGCACTGGTCAACCGCAATACGGGCAGCAGTGCGGAGATCCTGGCCATGGCCTTGCGGGACAATTCCGCCGCCGTGATCGTGGGAGAGCCGACGGCGGGTATGCTCTTTGGAAAAGACATCGAGCCCCTGAAGGATGGTCGGGCGCTGGTGATTCGAAAGGCACCCCGGATTCTCTCCCCTATCGGCAAGGATTATGGACCTGGAGGAGTCACCCCGGATATTCCCGTGCCCGACGATAGAAACGGCCATGACAACATACTCGAGCGGGCCCTGCGCAATGCGATGGAAGCCCACTGAAGCTGGTCGAGCCGCTTGGAGACTATATCTCAAAACATGATCCGAGACCACAATGACGCCAACGTGACGGTCGATGCTTCGGCATCGCCCTACGAGTTCTTGCACTGCGGCGTGAACCTTATCGGCTTCGACCACGGCCATTCGATCCGCCAAGCGGTCCGGCCGGCCGCCCTGATGGCCAACGAATGTCGGCAAGCCTGGAAGCCAGACCGTCTACCGCGAGTGGCATTTGGGCGATCAGCAAGTGTCGGCGTGAGTTCCCCGGTCTTGTACAGTTCCACGGTCACCCCGGCAGTGCCCGGCTCGAACACGTCGTGGATGCCGTTCCCGTTGTAGTCATCCCACACGTCGCCGCTTGACAGATACATAAGGACATGAAAAGGAGGCGGCTGGAGTGTTTCAGCCGCCTCTTCAAGTTACAGCCAGGCACATCTGATTTCAACGTGAGAATATCCACCGCTCTCCACTAAGGACATGCACCCGAAAACAGGTGTGCTTGGGCCCATTCTGTGGCCGTACCGTTGTCAAACGCACGGTTGAGATCATTAAGCAAAGTGTTCAACGAGGCGTATGTGTGGTTGCTGGGCAAGGAGGTTGCACCATTTGCAAGAGCATCGTTGACCCTAACCAGTATCTCGGAGAGAGTCTGCCCGCTTAGTGAATCTCCCGAACTGCAGTAGTAAAGACTGCCGTAACCGCCTGGCATCGAAGGATTGGAGCCACTGAAGGCGATATTCAGCGCGAGTGTGACCGCCTGCTTGGCAAGCGTGCCTCCGCCTCCGCTTGTCGGGTCTTTTGTCGGGTTTAGCTGGTCCGACCTGATATAGCCACTTGTGCCTCCACCTGCAAGGTAGGTCTTCAGGTTCTTCAGCCCTGTGCTATTGGGTTGCCAGAGGTATCCGTTGGGGAACGTCGTGCCGTTGCCCGGAAAGTAACTACCTACTTGCAGACCCGACGGGAAAGCGCTAGTGAAGTAACTGCTCAGGATTTGTCCGGGTCGCCCACCACCGGCGTAGCCGCCCTGTGTGTAGCTGCACAAGGTTCCGAAGTAGCTGGCAGAATCAGTATGTGTATAAGTGTTACCTCCGAAACTGCCTGCCGCTGTTGCGGTGTTGGCATTGAGTCCGTAAGCCACGGTCAGCGGACCGTACTGGCACTCGGAGGACTGCCCCGGCGCCAGGGTCGCCGGGATCGGGCAACCGCCGGCGGGATCGGTGAGCGTGATGTTCTCCAGGGTGACGTTTCCCGTGTTGGTAACCACATACTTGTAGAAGACCTGTCCACCCGTCAGGACCTGGGGCCACGGTGAGGTGTTTGCATCAAGCCAGTTCTTCCCGCCATCGACAGAGACATACTTGACCAGACCTATGGACGGAGCGGCTCCGAAGTAATGGCTCAAATCCGTAGCCGTGACAGCCGACAGCCCTCCCGGCGGCGTCCCGGTGGCTGTAGCCGTGTTCTCATACTCTCCCACCAAAGCCGTGCCGTCCGCCGTACAGGTTTCTGAGGCGCTCGTCGGGAGCAACGCAATGGCGCAGACCACCTTACCCAGTTTGTCATCAGTCACCGTCACGCCGGTCAGGTCCACATTACCGGTGTTAGTGACCACGTAAGTCCATGTAATCGGATTGCCTACAAGAATATACGGACCGGGCGCGGCGTCTGCATCCTCACCATTCGTGGACTTCTTGACGGTGATGCTGGGCTGTGCTCCAAAGTAATGGCTTTCATCGGTGGCAGTGACGTCTGCCAGTCCACCCGGCGGTGTCCCGGTGACCGTAGCCGTGTTCGTATACTGGCCCGCCGAAGCCGTGCCAGTCGCCGTGCAAGTCTCTGAAGTGCCTGCAGGGAGCGACGCAATTGTGCAGACCGTAGTACCAAGCATGTCGTCAGTCACCGTCACGTTGGTCAAATCCGCATTTCCAGTGTTCGTTACTAGATATGTCCAAGTCACCTTGTCGCCCACGAGAATATAGGGGCCGGGCTCGGTGTTTGCCTCCAAACCGTTCGTGTATTTGACGACGCTGATGCTGGGGAGTGCTCCAAAGTAATGGCTGGTATCCTCATCAGAAACCGGTGCCCCCTTGTAGTAACCGGTGGCCGTAGCGGTGTTGTTGTATTGACCCAAAGTTGCCGCCCCGGTTGTTTCACAAACATAAGACTGTCCGGCAGGCAGCGGATTAGGAATCGTGCATGGTATCAATCCAACCATGTCGTCCACTACCGTGACATTTGTCAATGGCACATTGCCGGTATTTGTCACAATGTACGTCCAGGTCACCGGGTCACCCACAAGAACATAGGGTCCGGGCGGCTCATGGGCCCAGTCGAAGCCCTGGGTCAACTTGACGACGTCGATGCCCGGTAGCGGTTCTGTCCCGTAGTAATGACTCACGGCCGTGGCCGTAACCGCTTTTTTATTGTAGTAACAAGCCGCAATAGCTGTGTTCCCATATTGACCGGCGGTAGCCGTCCCGGTTGCTTCATACGTTTCGGTTGCACCCACCAGCAGCAAAGGAATGGTACCGATCTCGCCCAGCATGTCATCTGTCACGATCACATCGGTCAGATCCACATTGCCGGTGTTGGTGACCACATAAGTCCATGTCACCGGATCGCCCGCGAAGAGTTGGGGGCCAGGCGCATCAATTGCATCGTCCCCGTTTGTGTATTTTATCAAGGAGATCTGCGGATCAGGCTTCTTTGCCCCATAGTAGTTCGCAACATCCGTGTCACTGTAGGGATTCCCATCATGGTAGCCTGTGGCCGTCGCAGTGTTGGTATACGGCCCCAGGCCAGCCAAATACGGCCCGATCACATACTCAACCGGTGGACTTCCGGCCGCCAGTGACCCGACGGGGTAGTATACGTCATACGTGGGGTCCGTGAGTGTGACGTTGCTCAGGTCCACATTGCCGGTGTTGGTCACGATAAACTTGAAGAACACGTCGTTTCCCTGATAGACAGTCGGCCCGGGAGACGTCTGGGCGTCCAACCAAGTCGCCATGCCGTCAACTGATACGAGCTTGTTAACTTGGATGGCGGGCGCCGTTACGTTCGTACAGTCCAACCATAAGTCGATCCCAGTCCCTGGAAATCCGGCAGTCGCCGATGTCTGGGGGGCTCCGGAGTCGAATACCTCTATGTGCACGATGATCTTATAGCTGCCAGGGCTAAGCTGAAAAGACGCCTCGTAACCCTGCACGTGCTGCGGGTCCCCGTCGTACTTGGAACCCACCCACTCGAAGTCCGGCGGGATTCCGTCGTTGCCGGAGTTGCCGGTGTAGCGCTTGTTGCTCGCCGTATTGATCGCCGCCCACGCGGCAGGCGCGTAGGTTGGCCCATCGAGCCCCGGTACACCCAAGGTCAGGACAAGCACATAGACGGTACGTGTGTTACAGTCATACCGCAGATAGGCGGCCGATTCAATGGGCTTCGTCTCGTTGCCAGCCCGGTACATATAGGCGAAGAAGTCGTTGGTGAGATTTCACTCAGATGTGTCGCCATCGACCACCGCGGTTCCGTAGGTCGGCTCCGGCGGGGTCGCCGCGAAAAGCCCATTTGCTCCAACGTTGATAACTGTTAGAACACCAATTGCCAGACATATTCTTCTTACAGATCCCATTTTCGAATCCTCTCATTAGAACTGCTGCACATTTGCATTAGCCCAAAGCCAGCACCTGCTTCCCGAAGTTCCCCCTGTCCTTGAGCACCGATGTCTTATACTCTTCTTCATAGCGTTTTCTTCATAATGACCCCCCAATCATTTTGAAATTGTCCCGGCCGTCGTGGGAATTCAACCTGTCACCCGGTGAGAGCAGATCCATTCTGCGCGACAACCCCCTTTACGTCGCTGACATTTCCCCTTCGACCTCGGCCACGACACGGCGGCCCCTCCGCCAACTGGCGGCCCAACAGAGGAGGTGGTAATAACGCACGACAGGCTTTTCGGCTGGGCGCCTCGGCGGACGGGTCATCAAGTGCGCGATCCACCGCTCCAGCACGGCATTTGACTTCAGCCGAATTGTATACCTTCAGGTCTCGCCTTCGAGGAACAAGTACATCTCCGGGATGGCGAACGCCGCACGGCCTCGGAAGTAGTTGCGGATGTCCAGGTCGCGGTAACGAACCACCACCGGCTCCAGTACCCCACGCCACTCGGCGGCGCCGGCCACGTTACCGCTCCGCTTCCCTGCGTGCCTCACTCATTGGATTCTTCCGATTTTAGTGGCTTGAGGTCCATTTTCATTCGTACTGCCCCCCTAAATCGTCACCCCATTAGATGCCAACACAAGTGTCACTTGGGAAATCCAGAATCAATAGCCTTCTCCGGGTGCGTGATGCCGCCGTGTGCGATGTTCACTGCGTATTCTCGAGGCCTTAGACCCTACCTCGTCTTGTCCATAATTGTCTCGTGCTATGGGCCGCCTTGAGGAGTGCGCCCAACCCGCCTCCAGTGGAATCACGGTGTTCGCAAGCTCTGGCGGGCCTATCGTGAAAACATCGCTCCGTATATTCGCCCCGAGACAAGAGCTGGCGCGCACAGGGTGGACCTCGCTCATTGGCATGCGGGCTTGCACCGCAGCAGTGAAAGTACAAAGCGACCACCCTCTGAAACCATCTACCCCCATACGGCCACATAATAGATCTCCACCTCTGACCGAGCACAGGCAAAAATCCACACGACCGTTGTATGGCATGATCTTGTACCATAATCCTAAGACATTGTCAAGCACTTGCCTGATTTCCTTGGCGGCCTTTGTGGTGATTATTGATGACTTCCTTGCGGTCTTGGGGCCTTGGCCGGAGGCCTGATTCCGTGCGACTCATTGTTTCCACGGCCACACGATTCCAGTATTCCATCCCCCAAGGCGGCGGGCCCATCGTGCGAGACAGAGCGATCTCCGGGCCTGCCGGCGAGAGGTGTAATTCGCTGGACAGGATTTTTTTCGAGTTTTTCGCGCTCGTTTTGGGCGGGCCGGTACACATATCTACGAACGCTGAAGCTGATATCAGCACACCGGTGAACAGCAGCAGGTTTGACAAATGAGAATCGAGTCTCTGGAACATTCAGATGCGACTTTGGTCGAGGCGGCCCAGCACGGCCGGCTGGAAAGCTTCGGCGCTCTTTACCAGCGCTATCACAATCCCATTGTGGCCCTGGCGTACGCCCAGTTGGGCGACAAGCATGCGGCGGAAAACGCGGCTCAAGAAGTGTTCGCGATCGCCTGCCGGGACCTGCGGTCGTTACGGGACCGGGCCAAGTTCGGGGCCTGGCTCGGCGGCATCTGCCGGAACGTCACGAAGCAGATGCTGCGAACCCGGGCCCGGACGGCCACGACGTGCAGTCCAGCCGCCGTGGCGAGGGCATCTTGCCCTTGCACTCCGGGCGAGGCAGGAGTCGTGGCGCGGACGAGCGAGGCCAAGATGGCCTCGCGACGCAAGGGCGGGACGCCCTCGCCACGGCAGGTCGAGCCCCTGCGCCACATGGAGCGGGAAGAACAGTGGGATGCGGTTCGGCGGGCCGTCTGGAAGCTGCCGGAGGCTGAGAGAGAGTTGATCGTGATGCGCTGCTTCGACGGTTTCTCGCAGGCCAAGATCTCGCAGGTCCTGGACCTGACGCCGGCGGCCGTCAACGGCCGGCTCACGCGGGAATCTTGAAACGGGCGTCGTAGCGGCCCACGCTGTCGGTCAGCCCGTATGCTACGCACGTCAATACCTGGTCCGGGCCACCGAACAGGACCGCCACGGGCACGGACACAGGCATGGATTCCGCACCTACCGCCGTGATGGGGACGCTTATCTGTGACCTCGCATGGGCCTGCTTGGGCACTACCGCCATTACGTTGACCTGCAAGGGACTCGTGTTGCTTTGCGCCCCGGCCGTCGCGTCGAGACCCACCGCTCCACCGAATACACAAGCCACCAGAGCCATTCCAAGTCCGGCCCACATAGTCCTGTGACCTCGTGTCGTCTTCATGGCATTACACCTCCCAAAGTGTTCCGCTGTCCGTCCATCACTTCTCGCCTGTCATTCGTCATCAGTTGTCGCAGCTTCGCTGTTCCCATCTCAGTCGCGGATAATCCTTCCCCTCGCAAATCATCCAGACATTTTCAAAATCCCATTGGCGATCGAGATAAGTATGCAGGTCGTACATGGCAGCCGTCGTCTGACCACAGGCGCCGCGCGCCTGGTGTGCCACTTCTTTGTCCCAGACGCAGCCAAGCGGCTCATAACCCGAGGGGTAACAATGGTCGGGGTCGCTGGTGTCATTGCCCGCAATTCCACCCAATGACGCGCTGCCCGGGCCCGCGGCAATCGCGACGGCCGCGTAGCATCTCTCATATCCTCCTCCATAGCCGACCAGTCCGACCAGGTACCTGCACGCATCCATCCCCACGATGACCCCTCTTGCGTAGTAGTCGTGAACCGCCCCGCCGTGCGGGCCCCCTGTACACCGATCCAACGTTTCCCACGATGAGAACGTCGGCGACCGTCAAACCCGAGACTATGCCCTGCGGGCCGATGCACCCGAAGAGACCGACATAGTCGCTCGACGACACGACCGTCAGTCCTGCGAGGGTGTGACCCCCACCCTTTAGACGGCCGGTGAAAGTCCACCCCTGGAACTCATTGGCCGTCTCGCTGACATCCGGGGCCAGAACCGGCCCGGCGTAACTGCGCCCCCGCAGGTCGATATCCCCGGTCAGGATAAAACAACGATCCCAAAGGGATGGACAGACGTTCAGACTGTCCAGTTGTCCGGCCATGCTGATCTGATAAGGATTGGCCGGGGAACCGTCGCCGCTGTTGTCATTCCATGCGTAAGCCCCCAGGCTCACGAGCACATCCATGGCAGACCCCCGACCGGCCTGAACACAGATCACATGGTCGGCGGGGATAACGCCGTCGAAATCACATCGGATCTCCCCCAGAGCGTGGCCCGCCGCGACGATGCGCTCCAGCGAGTCATCCAATGGTCGGCCCGCGAGACAAGCAGTCAACCCCAGCGGTGTAGAGTCGGCCTGCCAAGAGAGGACGGGGTACGTGCCCGGCTCCATCAGCCAGAGATCGCGTGTGCCGTCCGAGACACCGCCCAAGAAGTCCCAGCCCTTTAGGTTCGCCGGATCCTGAAGTTGTACCGGCGACAGGGGCGTGCCGAACCCGTTGTCCGGCACTCCTGGCTCCGGCTGTAAGAGGTAATAGCTATCGACCAGCAGCACGCCGCTCTGGCTCCCGGCCAATGCACCAGCTATCGGTGCCGGACTGGGTGTGGGCCCCTGTGAGGAGACCACCGTGACGGCTGACGTGGAGTAGCACTGGAAAACCAGGCCGCTCAAGCCGGTCCCGATCAGGCCGCCGACATAGTTCGTTCCCTGAACGGAGCCGTGAGTGCAGGCACATGCCATCACGCCGCCGTCGTTTTTCCCCGCCAGCCCGCCCACATATAAGCCGCCGTCCACCGACACATCCGCACTGCAGGCCCAGAGTACGCCAAGGTTCCTGCCTGCCAGCCCGCCCACATAGTCCTTGCCTGCCACGGTGCCCGTGACACGGCAGTTCCTGACGAGGCCCGCATTGGCCCCCGCCAGAATCCCCAGGCTCGAGACATTCGGCCTGCCCGCTAAAGAGGCGTTCTCCAGGCACAAATTTTCGACGACCCCTTCCGCCTCAATCCGCCCGAAGAATCCGCGGTTCTCAACGACTGCCGGAACTTCGGTCTGCCCGGCGGATTCATCCTGTCTGGACCTGACGTGCAGGTTCATGATGCGATGACCGGCGCCGTTGAGCCGGCCCGTGAACATGGGGACAACAGCAGTGGTGAATGACAGTCCCGCCAGGTCAATATCCGCTGTCAGACGGTAATGCAGGTCAGGAGCCCAAATCAGCGCCGGGAGGTCCTCCAGCCGACCGATCTGGTACGGGTCGCCTGCTGTCCCGCTTCCCGGCGGACGCGGAGGCTCATAGCCACTGAGCAGACTCAGGACCGGATAGCCGCCCTCGGCGGGCATCATCCACACCTCGGCCAATCCGTCCGTCAGTTGACCTCGAAAATCCCATCCTGCGAAGCTGGCCCGTTCGCGCATCTGTTCATCTGTCAAGGGAGTGCCCAGACCGTTGTCCCAGGACAGGTCGCCCTGACTGGGCAGAAAATAGCATGCCTCGATGAGATTGGCCTTCCAGGTCCTGCCCACCAGGCCGCCGGTGGTGGTCAAGTCCCAGATACCAATCACCGGCCCGGAGGCGTAGCAGCACAGGACGGGACCGCCGCTGTACCCCAGCAGCCCTCCCACGCCGCCTCCCCCCGCAACAAAACCCGCCGCACAGCAGTTTGCGACCGTTCCATTCGAGCTGCCAACAAGACCTCCCACATACATGCCCCACGTGCTTGATCCGGTTACCGTCCCCTGTGCCATGCAGCACTCGATCAGCCCGGCGGAGTGCTCTCCCACGAGACCGCCAATACTCGACTGTCCGGCGACCTGGCAATCGACACTGCATCCTCGAATCGTGCCACCGTTGTATCCCGCCAGGCCACCGGCCTAGTATCCCCCGGATACGCTGCCGCTCACCCGGCAGTTGGCAATCGTCCCCTGATTGCTCCCGGCCAGAGCACCCACCGACCAACTGGAGCCGCATTGTACGTTCGCGTTTTCCAGCAGCAGATTGGTGATCTTGCCGGTGGAAGAGATCGATTCGAACAGCCCCACGTTGCGCGCCGCGCCTTGAGTGCGAATCGTGAGGTTTGCGATGGTACGGTTTGAGCCATCGAATGAGCCTGTGAACGGCCGTGCCAGCCGTGACCCACGGCCCATGGGTACTGGGGCAACTGCTATCACAGCCCGCTCGAACACCTTGCCCCCCGAAAGGCCCGCCTTCAGGTCGATATCCGCCACCAGCACGAAGTGCTTGTCCAGCAGGTTCGGGTCGGCGCCAAGGGAGACAAGTTGCTCAGCAGTGGCGATCCGATAAGGGTCGTCCCACTGGCCTGTGCCCCCGGCGAAGCCGCCGGCCTGCGCCCCCGCGCAGGACCCCAGGAGGATGGCAAAAACCCAGACTCGATTCGGCCCCCACCCTTGCTGACCCCTGAGCGATGTCATTTCTGTGCCCTCCGGTCATAGATGACCTTATGATGACAGGATACGCGCCGTGTCCCTGCCTGCTTCGTGAGAGCGTGCTTCCCGGCCCTGGAAGTCCCTGCGCTGTTTCACGGCAGGAACAAACCGGGGGCGCACCGCAATCGCAGACGGCTGACATCGGGATTGACTCAGATAAAGCTCTCTCCCAATACCGAAACCCGGCTCACTTCGAAGGCGGGGGTGTTATGATATGACCGGTTACGTATGATGGCAGACAGCTATGATAATAATTCCTGACCCGCCTTACTGCGTGTCATTATAGCGAGCCACAAGCCATTTGCGAGAAAAAAATCGCGAAAATGTGGGCATGTCCCACGGGAGTACCTCGGACACACACCATTGGCTTCCTGGAGGTGCACGCGATGTGTCAGGGACTCATGCCGATTCCAATATAAAAAGTCTCACGTCTCCGCGTGGCAGCAGGCCGTGAATGTCGGGTGGCATCGTCAAGGCCGAAGGTCTTGGCGATGGCTTGCTGTGTCGCGGGCATCCGGTGTGCGACTGAACTTTGTGGGGTCTGCGCCGCCATTGCGGCATTCCTTGTGCGGCGCTGCGTGCACGCGTTGAGCGCCGGCTCGGGTGGCCGCCTCACGCGCAGCGTGGGGATGGCGGCAGGGTCTGTGTCCGGCGCGCGCCACAGGCACGCCGGAGCCACAGCCATCCCCAAGGCCTTCGGCCTTGAGGCTGCCACCCGGACGCCACAAAATGTTGTCGCACACGGCATCCGACCCGCGATTCGAGGGCGCTCGCGCCCTCGACACGGCACAACCAAGATGACCGCAACACGGCCATCGCCAAGCCGCGCTTGACGCTGCCACCCAGCGGAACGGCCACCCGGCCGCGCAAGTATCCAGCGTGTATTCTCTGCCGATGCCGGGAACTCATACGGATTCTGATTAATTCGTGCGCGATCTGTCATCCTGAACAAAGCGCAGTGAAGGATCTGGCCTACGAACGGGAGAAACGTCTCATCCGCGGGCCAGATCCTTCGGCTTCGCCTCAGGATGACAGAGCCCACCGCCCAAGAACTTTTCCTAATCCGTATCAGACGCCGGGCCCGATCCGTTCTGCGGCGTCATCCAGAACAGGCGCGAGGCTCGGCCATTCAAGCCGCCTGAGCCTGGCCCGGATGGCCTCCGTGGCCGGGAGCAGGGACGTGCCGCTCTCCACGCGGTCGGCCAGCTCGGCCAGTCTGCCCGCCAGGACCGCCGCATCGCCTTCATAGAGGAATTCCCCTGCCGTGCGGCCCTCGTGAAGGCCGAAGACTTCCGGATAGGCCAGACGCTTCGGGACAAGGGGATACGCGCCTGCGAGCGTCGCCTCGACAGCGCTGAGACCGAAGAATTCGTGGACGGCGGTCGAGACGAACACGTCCGCTTCCCGCAATGCGGCTTCGTACTCGGCCCGGCCGGGCGGAGGGCTCCCAAACGCACGTTTTCGCGTTTGGGAACCTTGATGGCCCCAGCGGTCGATACAGTCGGCGAAGTACGCGCGGGCCCAGGCGAAAACGGCCGGGGTCTCGCGGAACTGTTCGCCAATAACGCTGACGCGAAAGGGAATCTGCCGCTCTTTCAACAGCTTGAGCGCCGCGAAGAAGTCCTCGGGGTTCTTATCGTGCTCCCAGCGGGCCGCCCAGAGGACTCGCAACG
>CAYFUB010000719.1:0-3676 GCA_964346195.1 uncultured Pirellulales bacterium | reverse complement strand
ATGCCGCAGGCCATCTTTTTCGTTGCTTTTCTGACAGCGGCCCTTTCCTATGGCTATCGCTGGTACGATGTGCGGCACGCGCCCCTGCAGAATCTGTTCGAGGTCTTTCTCTTTCTGGGGGTGCTCTGTTATCCGATATCATGGTTCTGCAGGCGCGTGCTGCGCGTCGGCGGCCAGTGGGCGGACATGCTGATTGGCGCCGTGGTGCTCTTTCCGGCGGGGTTCGTCTTTCACGCGGAGCCCATGCAGCTTCCCCCGGCCTTGCAAAGCTGGCTGTTCGTCCCGCACGTGGCGGTCTATATGTTGTCGTATATCTTCATGGCGAAGGCGACCTTCCAGGCGGGCGAACAACTTGTCAGTAAAGCAGGTCGTGCGTCCTCGCACGACATTTGCCGGCGAGCGGGGACGCTCGCCCTACCACCCGAACAAGCAACCCACGAACTGATTGCCATCGGTTTTCCGCTGTTGACGCTCGGCCTGGTTCTCGGCAGTTGGTGGGGCAAGCTCGCCTGGGGCGACTACTGGAGCTGGGACCCGAAGGAGCTCTGGTCGCTGGCCTCCTGGCTGGTCTACGTCGGCTATTTCCACTGGCGGCATATGTTCGGAAAAAAGCATCCGCGCATCAACAGCCTCTGGGCAATCGCCGGCATGGCGGCTATCATCATTACACTGCTGTGGGTGAACCTGTCGAAGCTGTTCCCGGGCCTGCACAGCTACGCGACATAGGAACGATAGAACCTGTGCTACGGCCGGGTGGCAGCGGCAAGCGCAAGCTTGCCGATGCTTTTTGTCGAGTAAGTCAGGTCCAATGAATCCAGATTTCTGGAGGGCACGAATGAATCGGCGTGAATTCATCAGAACGGGTGTTAGCGCGGGTTTGGCATGCGGCATGGCCATGACATCCGGCGGACTGCGTGCTGCTGACCGCAAGCCGGGTCGACGGCCGAATATTCTCTGGATCATGATGGACGATGCCCGGGCCGATACGCTGGGCTGCTACGGACGAAGCTGGGCGCGTACGCCGCACATGGACGCCCTGGCGGCCAACGGCGTTCGCTTCGAGACCGCTATCGTGCAGAATCCTGTCTGCGTGCCGTCCCGCAGGTCGATGAAGACGGGGCATTATGCCCACGCGTTCGGCGTGACCGCGATGGGCAAACCGGCGGCGGTCGAGCCTGCTTATATGAAACGTGCGCGCGACTTCCCGAACCTGCTCAATGCGTGGAAGCAGATCGGGATGGCCCCGGTCAACATCGGCAAGACCCACGCCTACCAGCGGGACTGGGGCTACCGGCAGGACATCGCGCCAGGCTTCGATGCCACCGGCCGGCCGCGTGATGAGAAGCTCAGGACCAGGTTGAAAGAAGCCGGCAGCAAATACCCCGCGGTCGTGACGAAGACGCACGGCTGGGCTATCGGAGGCATAGTGCCCCTGGAGCCGCAGGAGGTCACCACCGGCAAGCTCGGCGACCTGGCGCTGGACAAGCTCCGCCAACTCGTCGAGAAAGGCGAGCCGTTCTTCCTGCGCGTGTCCTTCCACGCCCCGCATGTCCCCTGCCTCGTGCCGGAGTCCTATTTCATCGACCCGGGCCAGATCGACCTGCCGGCCCCGACGCAAGAGGAGCTCCAGAGCAAGCCGCGCTTCGAGCGGGAGCAACTGCGCGTTTACTCCGGCGGGCTCGACCTGAGCGGCGAGCAGATTGGCATCGCCCACGGCACGTACTATGGGATGGTCGCCCTGGTCGATACGCAGGTGGGCCGGCTCGTGGATTATTTGAAGAAAACCGGCGCGCTCGACAACACGATTGTCGCCATCAACTCCGACCAGGGCTGGCAGTTGGGCGAGCACGGGCTCTGGAAGAAGCGTGTCCTGTACGATGACAACGTCAAATCGCCGCTGGTGTTGAGCTGCCCGACCCTGCTGCCCAAGGGCAAAGTGATTGCCGAGCCGGTGGAGATAATCGACTTCGTGCCCACGCTGATGGACCTGAGTGGTTTGCCGGTGCCGGGCTCGATCAGCGGCCGGAGCCTGCTGCCGCTGGTACGGGGCGACATCACCGAATGGCGCGAGGCGTGCTTCTGCGAGATCGACCACAGCATGTCCATGTACGACGAGCTGCGCGAGCGCAGCGGCCGGCGCGTGATGGTCCGCACGAAGGAATGGAAACTAGACTGGTTCATGGACGAGCGGGCGACGGACAAGGATGGGGCCCTGTACAATCTCAAGAACGACCCGGGCGAAAAGGTCAACCTCTATGACCGGCCCGAATACGCCGGTGTGATCGAATATCTTGAGCGGCTCTGCTATGAATGGGACCGTGCCACGTGACAGAACGAGGGTAGCGTCTTCCAGCGCAGCCTGCTTGTAGTGTGCCCGCAAGGGCATCAGGAAGAAACGCCTTACGGCGTCACTACAAACGAGGCCGAGCCCTTGACGCTGCCACCCGACAGTCGGTCGAAATCAGAAATCTTCGGAGGTGATAGACCATGCTGAGCAGAAGGCAAATGTGGTGTGTGTCCGTTATCATCGCTCTTTTCGCATCACCGGGCTTATCGGCGGTGACAATCTCGCAGGACGGCCAGGCAAAGGCCATCATCGCAGTTGCCGCCGACGCCCCGGAGCCGGAGCAGCATGCGGCCCGGGAACTCGCCGTTTTTCTCGGGCAGATCACCGGCGCGACCTTTGCTCCCACCAACCAGAAAAAGCCGGAGGCCTCCTGCATCTTCGTCGGACCGGCGGCGGCCCGATGGGCGGATGAGCAATTCTCAAGCGATGGGCTTGACGCCGAGGGGATCATCATCAGGACTATTGGCGACGACCTGATTCTCGCGGGCGGCCGGCCGCGAGGGACGCTGTATGCCGTCTATACGTTCCTCGAAGACCGGTTGGGCTGCCGCTGGTGGTCCTAGACGGAGAGCACGGTCCCCAGGAAGCCGACGCTGAGCGTGGATGAAGTTAACATCAGGTATGTGCCGCCACTGGAGTATCGCTCGCCTTACTGGTTCGACGCCTTCGACGGTGACTGGGCCGCGCGGAACAAGTGCAACGGCCAGGGACACCGACTGGACGCGCAACGCGGCGGCAAGCACATCTACGAGGGTTTCGTGCATACGTTCTACCGGCTGATCCCGCCGGACAAGTACTTCGCACAGCATCCGGAGTGGTTCAGCGAGATCAAGGGCAAACGCACGACGGAGCGCGCGCAACTGTGCCTGACCAACGACGAGATGCGCAAAGAGCTGGTCAAAAATCTCAAGGAACGGCTGCGAAGGAACCCGGCGGCGACCATCGCCTCGGTCTCCCAGAACGATTGGCACGGCAATTGCCAGTGCAGGAACTGTGCGGCGATCGAGCAGGAGGAAGGTAGCCCCGCCGGCCTCATGCTTCGGTTCGTCAACGCCGTGGCGGCGGATATCGAGCAGGAGTTCCCGCATGTCGCTCTCAGCACGCTGGCCTATCAATACACGCGTAAGCCTCCGAAGATCACCAGGCCGCGGGACAACGTCATCGTCCAACTGTGCAGCATCGAGTGCTCCTTCTGCAAACCGCTGGCGGACGAGCGCAATAAGGCTTTCAGCGACGACATTGTTGGCTGGTCGCAGATTTCCAATCGGCTTTACATCTGGGATTATACGACCAACTTCCGGCACCACATCATGCCGCACCCAAACCTGC
>CAYFUB010000718.1:0-2300 GCA_964346195.1 uncultured Pirellulales bacterium | reverse complement strand
GTCACAAAGTCGGAGATCACGTTCGGCGTCGCCGTATCGAACCCGACCACGTCCAGTTGGCCTGCGTCGTCCGGGTTGGCGACCGAGTACCGATCAGCCGTCATGGCCACCGCAACCAGCTTCGCCGGAATGCCCGTCTTGTCGCGGTACATGCGCAGCGCCTGGTCAACGTGGATGTCGCCCGCCCAGGACTCGTTGTCGGTGTATGTGACGAACGCGTCGATCTCCACGCCGTTGTTCAGCGCCCACAGGATTGGCAGGGCGCAGTCGGTACCGCCGAACGGGAGGCCGTAGGTCATACGGACCACATCGTCGAGACGCTGCCGCGGACTGATAGGCAGTTGCGAGACACCGCTGCCGCCGCTACTCCAACCGAAACAGGCCCGACTGGTCATCTGAACGTACCCCGGTCCGCCGCTTGTGAACCCGAGGATCTCGTACGTCGATTCCACCCGGGCCGTGACCATTGCCATGGCCGCCGCCGCCTCGCGGCACGACAGGAACGGCTGACCAGCCACCTTGGCGCCCATGGAACCCGAAACGTCCAGCCCAAGGCAAAGTCGCTTCCCGGTGGGCCGCACCGCCTTGAACGCCGCGTAGAATGCCGCGTCCAGGACATCGATCACGCGGGCACACGGCTGCCACGTCAGCTTCCCCTTGAATCCGCGGCCGGCCGCGTACGTCTTGAGCGCGATCAGCACAGCCAACGGGTGTACGCGCGCCTTAACTAGCCGTTCCTCGCTGCCAAGCACGGACGCGATGTGCGCCGTCGTGGCGGACGTGTTGGTCACCATACCCAGCGCGGTGAGCTTGTTGAGGTTCCGCATGAGCGCGAATACCGGCATCTTGGGCAGCAGCGCTTCCCAGATCGCCACGTCGTTCAGGAACTTGGTCGGGACGGCCTCGCGCGGCAGGCCGTACCCCTTGATAAGCCGAACAACCTCGGCCGTCGACTCGCACCGCTTAATCTCCTCAAACGCCTCAACGATCGCGACGTTCTCGGTGCTTTCGTTCTCGCCGAGCTCGCCCTGCGTAATCCACCGAAAGATCGCCTGATGATCCACGCTCGACGCCTTCGGGTGCGATAACCGCAGCAGGTCCCGGTGACTCCACCCGTTGCGCTGCTGGTACTTCACCGCCTGGTACGCGACGCGTTCGGCTGGCTTGTCCGTATACCAACGGGCGATAGCGCGCTTGAACCCGTTGCCGCCGATACCGCCCAGCGCCTTGCAATACTCGGCGAAGTGAAAGAGGTGCGTCCCGATCCGCGCAACCATTGGCAGCGCCTGATACGCCGCAGCCCGGGTCGTCTCGTTTCCCAACTTCGCGCACATGGCCAGGACGAACAGAGCGGGATCGTTGCTTGGCGCGCGTCCGTCGTGCGACACCGCGGCTACCGTAGCAACGACCTTCGGGCCGTCGGCCTGGATGCACCGCTGCGTCGCCCTGCACGCCTCGACGGTGAGCTTGTGCTCGCCGACGTAGTACGTCCCGCCTTCGGTACCAAGGATCAGGAAACGTTCGAGCCGCTTCCAGTCGTCTACCTCCCAGCCGTGGCCGCCAGAACGCATCTGGACCTGTGGAGTTGTCGCGCCGACCATCGGTTCGGACTGCGGCGTCCTCTTCGTGCTGAAATGTTCGTGAATTTTCTGCATTGCCAACCTCCATGAGTTGAGGTCAGCGGATCCGTCTTGTTGCGGCAGGAAAGCAGCGAACAAGGTATGGCGTCGGGGGGTGGTTCGATTACGAGTCGATAACCCGGTGCCTTCGGTCCGCCGACAGGTAAAGGAGAACTAGTGTTTGGGCGCGGGATGCCCTACCAATTGGGCTACGGGCCCATAGCGCCGGGCCGAAACCCGGCAGGGCCCGACAAGATTCGAACTTGCGATAACCCGTGTCCGGTCGGTCCTCCAAATTTACGGTGAACAAAGAGAAGATGTCGACGTTTTCGCATGCTACCGTTACACCAACCGCTCCATGGGTAGGAGCGGTGCTGGAGTCGAACCAGCTCATCGTCTTTGGAAGAGATAACCGACATCTAGCGGTCCACCAAACTAGCGAGGAACAAGGTATGGAGTGGGTGTTTTGGCTGTTGCTCTACCGTCTGAGCTACGGCAGCCGAAGCCGCCGACGGGACTCGAACCCGCGACCCACAGATTACATGATAACCCACGCCTTCGGTTCCTCAAGCTTTCAGTTTTCAAAGTGCGTCCATCCACCTGTGACAGCCAGCACGGCGGCCGTCAAGGGGAAAATTCACTTAATCGTGCCCCACCGAGCGGCAACGACAGGATCCACCC
>CAYFUB010000717.1:0-12697 GCA_964346195.1 uncultured Pirellulales bacterium | reverse complement strand
GGCTCATCCACGCACGGGCCGTAGATGTACTTACGCAGGAGCTGGCTGTTGCCGTCGTATTCGGCGAGGCAATGCGAGCCGTCCCGTTCGGCAGGCTCAGGGCAGGCTGCGACGTACTTGACCACGGTGGTGGTGTCGTATTTCTTCTCGATCCGCCGGCCCACCGGGTCGTAGGTGTAGCTGATCTGGTCCCATTCCGTGGGCATGGGGACGGTCTCGGGCTCCGGCATGGCCCCCGTCCACTGGAGCCGATCATCGAAAACCGAGACTCTCGCTATTCGTACCATGTCACAAGACTAACCGCGGGAGCAGCAACCGACAAGCGAAAAGCCCGGCGAAAGGAAGATAGCGGACCAGTGGGCGGTACAGGACTTGAACCTGTGACCCCCTCGGTGTAAGCGAGGTGCTCTGGCCAACTGAGCTAACCGCCCGTGACTGTCCTCAGAATATCGGCTTTTCCTGCTTGCGTCAATACCTGAGGCGGCGTATATTCCGGCCGACGCGTGGAATTGCATGGGTCAGAGAGTTTCGAGGGGTGAAACATGGACGTTGCACAGGCCATTCGTAATCGGTACTCGTGCCGCAGTTATATCGACAAGCCTCTGGAGCAGCCGCACTTGCGTGCCATCCTGGAGGCCGCGCGGTTGGCCCCGTCGGCCAAGAACCTGCAGGATTGGCGGTTCGTGGTTGTCACGGACAGGCAGGCCAAAAAGAAGCTGGCCGCCGCGGCAAACAATCAAACCTTCCTGGAAACTGCCGGGGCGATAATCGTGGGATGCACGGTCAGCGACCATGTGATGCGTTGCGACCAGGCGGTCGGGCCGATCGACGTTGCTATCGCTTTGGAGCACATGTGCCTGCAGGCGACGGAGTTGGGATTGGCCACCTGCTGGATCGGCTCGTTTTATCCGGACAGAGTCAAGCCGATTGTCGGCATCCCCGATCATGTGACGATTATCGAGTTACTGGCGGTGGGCTGGCCGGCCGATACGCCCAAAGAGCACCGGCGGGAGGCCCTGGACCGCATCGTCAGCTTCGAGAAGTGGCGGTTCTGACACGCTGTACGCGATTTTGTCAAAAGTGGTTGGAACATTGGCTTGACTCTGGGCTCCCAGGCGGTACAATAGCACTTTGAACGTTCCTGGGGACGTGGTGTAACGGGAGCACACGGCGGTCGCATCGCCGGAATGAGGGTTCGATTCCCTTCGTCTCCATTTCCTTTCCCCGCAAGGCTTTGCGCTAATCGACCGCGTCCGACGGGCACGACATCACAGAAACCGGGCGGAGCGGGCCAGGCGCGTCGGCAAGTTCTCGTTCGAGGTTATGAACCGAAGAAGACTGTTTGGTGCTCTGCGACGCACAACTTGATTGAGGGCAGGTTCTCCTATGGCCCGATGCCGTCATGCCAGAGCATGCCGACAGAGGAGAGGATAATCTGAAGCCCCAAAGCCACCTGGATGATACCGAGAACCGCGCCCACGATCTGCAGGAACACCCCCAGGAATCGCAGAATGTGACGCGCCAACAGCATGGCAAGCAGGTTCAACAGCATGATCGCCAACAAAATGACAGCGATGACCAGTCGGCCCTCCCAATCCGGACTCACGGCGATGAAGACGATGAGCGCCGCGATGCCGTAGGGTGTCACGATCGTCGGAAAGGCGATCGGCGTCGTCGCTATACTCAGGGTTGGGGCTGCCGCCTCTCCCTGGCTCCGCGGCGGTAGAGTGAACTGCCGCAGGATGTTCTGAAGGGCCACCAGAAAAAGGACGACCCCGGCGGCCAGAACCAGAACGGGAAGAGGTATGTTGTATCTCAGAAGGAAACTCTCTCCCAGCACCGCGGCCAGAAACAGGGCGAAACTGGAAAACACGATTGCCCGGAAGGCGATGTGGTTGGCCAACCGGACGTCCGCGCCCCGAGTGGCTCTGGCGAAGGGGCCAATAATCTTGATGGGCCCCAGCATCAGGAAGAGAAAGATGAAGATCTCCCTTGCCGAAAAGGACTCCATCTCGATCCTGCCGCCGGCGGCCTGGGCTGCGGAGACGGAACCTGCATGGAGCAGGATCAGTCCCACCATAAGGGGCCAGATACTCCTGGAAGAGATCAGCTTTCTCTTTCTCTGAGAAGAGTCTTGAATCCGAATCATCGAAATCCTCCTTTTGCCGGTGGCGCGATCCACGCGACATGCGGCGACCCGATAGCAGCACGCCTCAGCCTTTGTCTGAATAGATTCCTCTTTTGTATTCCTCTTTGGTGATCTTTTGCACCTCGGAAGACGGTAGAACGACGGTATTGCCGGTTCGACCATCTCTCAGTTGCACCAAACCGCTGCTCTTCTGGTCGACATCCGTGCTGTAGTAAACCTTCCCCGTATTCAAGTCGGTGACCTTGTGATAGCTCGTGCAGCCGGCCACGACCATCAACAACAGAACAATCATCACACGTCTCATGGTTGGACTCCTTCCTGTTGACTTCCACTAACCTTTTCCTGAAAAGTAATGAACGCTCGTTTCGGCCCTGGAGATAGCCTTTGTCGTGTTTGCCTGCTGTCGCTGGATCACCATATCGGTTGTCGCGATGCTCCTTTCTGGTGGGGTTCATTTCGGGAACAGAAAGGTGACGGTGAAGCGGACGCCCCAGTCCGGCCCACCGTCGGGCTTCTCCGCGTAGTAGCGCCCGCCGATCGTGAACTGGGCGCGCTGCGTGCCGATCGTCACAAGCTGGCTGACTGTCAGGTTCAAGGGCACGGTCCACTGGCTGTGCGTCCAGTCGTAGGAGGATTCCGTGTTGAGTCCGACAGTGGTCTGCTTCTCGGTGGTGAAGGAGACGAACGGCTGGAGGAAGGTGGCGCTCACGTCATCATCACCCCAGCCGGCAAACGACCAGACGTGGTTGGCGAGTGCGCCGTAGGTCCAGCCCTTCTTCTGCTGGAGGACGACGGCAGTCGGCCCAGCACCCCACTTTCCGCCGCCGAGCGTACTGTCGGTCGCGCTGGGATAGAGGAACGCCGGCCCGACGCCCACGATCCAGCCCCCGACCGGCTCCTTGGGCGAGAAGAAAAAGCTCTGCAAAATGTCGCCGAGGCCGGTCTCGTTGTCACCGCCAGGTAGGGGCGATTCGGCGTAAACGATCGGAAGGATGGTGCGCGTGATGAGGTTGAGGTCCTCGTTCAGGGAAAACGGGATGACCGGCTGGACGTTGGCCGTGTAGCGCAGGGCGTCCTCCGGGCCGATGCCGAAGTCCCAGTTATTCTGGATCGGCACGCTGATCAGATCGGCGACGGGGTTCTGGAGTTTCTGCGCCAGCTCGGCGGCCTGGTCGCCGGCCGCGCCTTGTGAGGCCGCGGCTTGCGCGGCGCTCAATGTATTGGCCAACAGGCCGGTCGCCAGCAGAGCCGCCGCGGTGAGTACCTGTATGTGTCGATTCATACGTCGTCTTCCTTTCATGTTGATGGCTGTCGCCACTTGCCCTCAGAGACGCGTCCGCAGTGAAACCGAGGTTTTTCAACGGACCGGATGCTCCTGCCTCTTCTCGAATGGGAAAACGACTTCCCAGTCCTGCTTCATGTCCACCAGGACCCAGCCGCGCTTGGGAGCGTCCTCGAGCGCTTCCACGAGCTTGCCGCTGCTCTTGGGCTTGGCGTCGTACGCGTACTCACGCTGGGCGTCGGTGTGGTGAATGATCATGCCCAAGCTGGGTCGGGGGTTCTGGATGGTGGTGTATTCCAGCATCGCCTTGTCGCCGTCGCTGTTGCCAAAGCAAGCGATCGGCCGGCGGCCGATGAACTCGTGGATACCGACGGGTTTGCCTTCCTTGTCGTTGATGAACAGGTAGTCCGTGGTCTTGATGAGCACGGGCCCGCTCGACCGAAGCTCGTACTTCGTGCGGGCGTTCGATCCCACAATCTGCTCGGGCGGAATACCATAGACCCGCTCGCTCCAGACGCGCATGAAATCGGCCCCGCCGCCCGAGACGATGAAGGTCTTGAAGCCGTTCGCGCGCAGGTAGCTCAGTACCTCCTGCATCGGTTGATAGCCAAGCTGGTCGTAGGGCTTATCGAAGCGCGGGTGGCGGGCGGTGGCGAGCCACTTTTCGACGCGCGCCGGGAACTCCTCCGTGGTCATGCCCGAATGGGTAAGAGCCATTACGCGCAGCAAACCGTCGTGGTGCGGGCCTTCCAGAAGCGTGGCAAAGTCTCCCGCCAAGGCGGCCTGGACCATCGGATCCTCGCGCAACTGCGGCTTCTCCGCAGCCATCTGCCTCACGGTATCCAAGGCGTAGGCCAATTGGAACGGCACCGGGTTTTCCGGCCAGAGCGTGCCGTCGTTATCGAACACCGCGATCCGCTCGGCCGGCGGCACGAAGTCGGGCGAATCGGGCCTGGTGACCTTCTCGACGAAGGCGACAATAGCCTTCTTGGGCGGAGCGTCGTTCCATGAGGCAAGCGGATCGGCGGTGCGGCTCGAAGCCGCGGCCGCCACAATCGACACCGCCATCAACGCCGACAGGAGAGGCACCCTCAGTTTCGCTTGGCTCGTGAGATGCGCAGTCATAGTTTCTTTCCCTTCAGCATGTCACGATGGTGCCGATGGTGGGAGGATGACCCTCCCGGCCATCGGTTTCAACTCACGTTACAGACACCGCGCCCGTCAATGCGCCCCCGGTAGCTGGATCGTTTCCATGACCTGATCCAGGGAGAAGCTCGCCGCTTTCTGGCGCGGCGGGAATTCCTTGAATGTCTCGAGGAACTGCGCGACGTACGCCTGGGCGGGCACGAGCAGGAATGCCCGGTCGAGCAGCCAGTCGTAGTAGGTGTTCGAGGTGATGGTCGCGCGCTCCCAGGGATCGCGGCGGAGGTTGAAGATCAGCGGAACGCGCAGCAGGACGAAGGGTTCCATCCAGACGCGGAAAGTGCCCATCGTTTGCTGCTCCATGAAGATGAGCTTCCAGTCCTGATAGCGTAGTGCCGTCAGGTCGCCGTCGTCCGAGAAGTAGAAGATTTCCTTGCGCGGCCCCTTCTCGTCCTTGCCGGTCAGGTACGGCAGGAAGTTGTAGCCATCGAGGTGGACCTTGTAGCTGCGGCCGATGGCCTTCACGCCGCCCTTCATCAGCTTATCTTTGATGTCGGAATCCCCGGCCGCCGCCAGGAGGGTCGGGAGCCAGTCCATGTGGTGCATGATCTCGTTGGCCCAGGTTCCCGCCTTGATATGGCCGGGCCATCGCGCCATGGCAGGCACGCGCCAGCCGCCCTCCCAGTTCGTGTTCTTCTCGCCACGGAAGGGCGTTGCCCCGGCATCGGGCCAGGTATTGTAGTGCGGGCCGTTGTCGGTCGAATAGAACACAATGGTGTTGTCGGCAATGCCGAGGTCGTCGAGCAGCTTCAGAAGCTTACCCACGTGCATGTCGTGCTCGACCGTGCCGTCGGAATATTCGTCCTGGCCTGAAATGCCCCGCAACTCGGGCTTGACGTGGGTGCGAAAGTGCATGCGGGTGCCGTTCCACCACACGAACCAGGGCTTACCGGCCTTCTGCTGCCGCTGGATAAAGTCGATGGCGGCGGCGATGGTCTCGTCGTCCACCGTTTCCATGCGCTTCCTGGTCAGTGGACCGGTGTCCTCGATCTTCTGCTTGCCGTCGGGCAGCGCCCAGGAATGAATCACGCCGCGCGGACCGAACTTCTTGCGGAATTCGGGGTCCTTCGGGTAGTCCTCGTTTTCCGGCTCCTCCTCGGCGTTCAGGTGGTAGAGGTTGCCGAAGAACTCGTCGAAGCCGTGGTTCGTGGGCAGGAATTCATCCTTGTCGCCCAGATGGTTCTTGCCGAACTGGCCCGTGGCATAGCCGAGCGGCTTGAGGAGGGCGGCGATCGTTGGGTCTTCCGTGCGCAGGCCGAGGTCGGCGCCCGGCAGGCCGACCTTGGAAAGGCCCGTGCGGAACACGCTCTGCCCCGTAATGAACGAGGAGCGCCCGGCCGTGCAGGACTGTTCGCCGTAGTAGTCGGTGAAGACCATACCCTCGCTGGCGATGCGATCGATGTTCGGGGTCTTGTACCCCACCAGGCCGTGGGTATAGGCGCTGATGTTCGACTGGCCGATGTCGTCGCCCCAGATGACGAGGATATTCGGCTTGCGGTCCGCGGCCTCAGCGCCCGAGAGAAGAAAGACGAGCAGCAGTGCCGCCACCATAGTCACATTGGCTTTGAGAAGCTTCATGGTATCCCCCTTTCTCCAAAACTGTGTCACGTCGTATCCTGTTGATTCATCGTAATCTCCCGTGTTCTGCCTGGTACGGCCCGCACACGGTCATCCTCTGCCGGCTATACGCCGTCCTAGGGCCCTGCTGCAAGAGGCAGCAGGACGTTCAATATCACGTACCCCAGCGACAAAACAATAAACGAGACTTTATCGAAAAATGATGACAACTTCTCCTTTCCCTTCGTGTCAAACAGATAGAGCGAGACGGCCGACTGCGCCAGAATGATGAACACCGTCGCGAGCCCGATGCCGCCGACCATATCCGCGAGAGAAACCCTGTAGCTGACGGGAAGAACCGACCGGACGTAGATGTTATTGGCCACGATGGCAAAAAAAGCACCTACCGCCAGGCCGAAGCGCGGGTCCACATGGATGGGCTTGATGAATAGAACGATGAAGGTGACGGCCAGAGAGGCAAAGAGGGCCCCAAACATCTTGGCGTAAACCGCGAGGCCGGGCGGCAGGACCAGCATGGCGTATATGAATCTGGAATGGACTCTCTGGAGGGGTGTGTAGCGGTGCGGTTTGACCCAGACACCCGTGCGCGTGATTCTCAGGAACGTGCCGACGGCCGCCTCGGGGCTGATCGCGACGTCCTGCTTGTCGGAAACATAGCGTAGCTTGCTGACGCCGTCTTTTCCATCCTCAATCTGAATGACCAGCCCTTCATCGCTGAAGGGAAAACGCGAAGGATCGAAGTACTTCAGGATGCGCGCCCGCACATGATAACGCTCATAGTGCTCGCCGGCCTGGGAATAGGACTCACGTTTCTCTCGCAGTTCTATCTGGCCGTCCACGACTTCGAAGTTCTCCCCCGGATGCACCGCATCGCCGGTCCAGCGGAACCAGATATCGAAATCAGCGGTCCACCGGTTGTCTCTCAGGGAGAACTCACCCAGGCGGTGCAGGTAGAGACCGACGTGTACGTCCACCGGCTTCGCGTCAGCAGCCGCCACAAGATCGGATACGTCCGCATCCTGCCATGTGGCGGAGGCTTGCAGCCAGTCCTGCCGAAGCCGGGCGGTTTGCGCCCTGTAACTATGAAGCTGGCGAGCCGCGAAATACCCTGTAATTGCGTACAACACAACGATACTCGCCGCCCAGAGCGCCACAAACGAATAGTCCCGGCCCCCTATTTCACGCTTTGCACTATCCTGTAAAGCATTCCTCGCCATATCACCTGCCGGAAGATTTTCTTTCCTTGATCCTGGCGTACACAGTCAGGAACACGTTCGAGGGCATCATCAAACGGCGATGGCCGTGAACCACGACAATCAGAACAACATTCGTAAGATTCTCCAATAACGGGTCGTCATGGCTTGCACCTCCGTTCTCATACGGAGAATAACAGCACGGCGTATAGCGCTGCTCCCAGGCAGAATGGGACAAATCTGCCGTCTTTCTCTCCGGGCAACTCCGCGACCATGCTGTTCATCACGACGCCTCCCGATACCAGTCCCAGCAAGGTAACCACAATTTCTTTGGGGAGTTCAATCAGGACGCCGCATACCCATCCCGCCAAGACAGCCAGAGCGAGGGCCCACCTGCCGCAAATGTCGTACATCCGGCCGTGTTCATGGTGCAGTGAATGCCCGGTGGAGAGAAAATGGAGACCCATCGCTATGCCGTACAGGAGAACCGGAACCGCCCTGTCATCTATACTACGGACCATCAGATAGCTTATGAGTCCTGCGTACAAGGCAAAGCCGCCGATATGCAGAACGAGAACCGGGTCACGGACACCGTATCCCGGCTTCTCTCGGGTCCCTGAATGACGTGACCAGTGCACCATGTGCTCCAGTCCGTAGAACAAGACAAATCCAGCGAGTGCCGCAACGTACACGCGATATTCGGGCAATGGGAGCGGTCGATTCGCCGTGATCTCAACGAAGGTTTCGCCCGCCCGGGCCAGTTCCGGCAGCAGGTGGACGAACACGTACGCCACGGCTGCTCCCCCGGCCAGGGAAAGGGCACGCCTCTTATGGGTTCGATAGCCGGGAAGGAGCTTTTCCCCAAAGACAAAGATCGCGGCAAACAGGCCGGCGATACAGAATGTTTCGATGATGTTCATTCTCCCTCAGTATCTTGTGGCTCTCTAAAACGGCCCGATCCTGAATACGGCATTAACCAACGCCAGGAACCCGAGAGCCACGATGAAACCGGCGACGGCCAGAGCCAGACTGAAATGCCACTTCCGGCCCGGATTGATCTTCCTGGCGAGATGCCAATACTGGACACACGCGATCAGCAGGGCGAGAATTCCCACGGCAATCAGGGTCAGGCCAAAGTTCTGAGCGCCCCGTTCGGTCCGGATCAAGCTCGCTTTGCCCTCCTCGCGCAGATACTGCATGAACTTGTAAACCGTAAAGCCGAAGGTTATCATCGAGAGTGAAGTCCGCGTCCATGCCATCAGGGTGCGGTCGGCCGCCATCGTCGTCCGCGTCACGGCCAGGTCGGTGCGCTGCCGTGAGAGTGTACTGAATGGTTTCTGTTCACCCGTCATTTCCCTTGCACTCCTGTGGTACGATCATTGTCGGCACGTGAGATCCGTTCTTTGGAGACCGGAGAAAGAAGTCCAGCCGCAGGCCCGGTACAGGGGGCGACAAGGAGAATTGCCACCGGCGTACCTCGTGCCGAACGCGCACGTGTCTCCCTCCTGTTCAGAATCTTCATCCGGCGCAGGCTGCAAACCTGCGCCGGATTCTTCATTCCTGTTTACTGCAGCGCCATCGCGACAGAAAGACGTTCTTCCGGCGTGATGAGGTGATCGACATCCTCGGCTTCCTCGGCGACATCGATTTGAACCCAGTCCACCTCGCCGCTGAACTTCTTGCGTGCCGGATAGTCGGAGGTCACCGGCGAACCGAATTCGTCGCCGACATCGCAGGTCTCGTCCGCGGAGAAGACGAACGGCTCGGTCTGCTCCACCCGGCCCGCGCCGGCCTCCTTGCCGTCCACGTACAGCGTGACCGTGCCGCCCTTCGCGAGGCCGCCACCGTCGTAGTCGAACTCCATCCGTACTTGGTGTTTCCCCGGCGGGATCCTGGACGTGCCTTCGATGGTGTAGCGGTTCAGGCCGTAGAAGTTGTAGCAGTACTTCGGCTTACCGTCCTTGGTGTAGAGGCTCCAGCCGCCCGTGAGTCCACCCGCGGCAATGATGACGCCCTCGGCGCCGGATGGCGGAACTTCCACCTCGGCGGTCACGGCGTGCGACTTGTTCTTGTAGTTGATGATCGAGCTCTCGGTCAGCCGTCCCATGCCGCCGAACAGCAGTTGCCGCTTGCCTTTCACCAACTGCGGCCGGCCGGCGATCTCGGGGTTGGCGCGCTCGGCAAAGCGGTCGTCCAGGGGCAGCACGTTGTACTTGACCGCCTCGATCAGCCACAGTCGCTGCAATTCATGGAGCTTGTCGGGCATCTCCGGGGCGAGATTGTGCGCCTGGCTCCAGTCCGTGTTCGTGTCGTACAGTTCCCAAATGTCCTCGTCGAACGCGGGTAGTTCAACTTCGGTCGTAAGCCACGGCGTGCGATGCTTCGTCACCGCCGTCCAGCCCTTGTGATAAATGCCGCGGTTCCCGTTCATCTCAAAGTACTGCGTCTCATGTCGCTCGGGGGCCATAGCGTCATCGAAGGAGTACGCCATGCTGACGCCTTCGATCGGGCGCTGCTGGACCCCGTTGACGAAGACCGGCTCCGGCAGGCCCGCCACTTCCAGGATGGTGGGCGCGACGTCGATCACGTGATGGAACTGGCTGCGAGTTTCTCCCTTGGCCTTGATTCCCCGGGGCCAGTGCACGATCGTGCCGTTGCGGGTGCCGCCCCAGTGCGAGGCCACCTGCTTGGTCCACTGATAGGGCGTATCCATGGCATGCGCCCAGCCCACCGCATAGTGGTTGTACGATTCGATCCCGCCGAACTGGTCGAGGTGGGCGTTCAGGAACTCGGGCGTTTCCAGGTGGTCGAAGCCGGTAATCGTCACCATCTCGTTGTAGGTGCCCTTGAGCGATCCCTCGGCCGAGGCGCCGTTGTCCCCGATGATCACGTAGATCAGCGTGTCCTCCAGAATTCCAAGGTCCTTGAGCGTGTCAACCAGCCGCCCGACTTGGTGGTCCGTGTGCTCGAGAAAACCGGCATACACCTCCATCTGTCGGGTGAGTACCGGCTTCAGGTTGTCCGGCATGTCATCCCAGGCCGGGATTTCGGGATGGCGTTTGGTGAGCCGGCAGTCCGGCGGGATGACACCGAGTTTCTTCTGCCGGGCGAACGTCTCCTGGCGCACGTTGTCCCAGCCCTGGTCGAACTTGCCCTTATACTTGTCGGCCCATTCCCTGGGCACGTGATGCGGCGCGTGCGTGGCGCCCGGCGCGAAGTACGTAAAGAACGGCTTGTCGGGCATGAGCGCCTTTTGCTGGCGGATCCACTTGATTGCTTTGGTGGTCATGTCCTCGGTGAAGTGATAGCCCTCTTCGGGGGTCTTTTCCGGCTCGACGGGAGTGGTGCCTTCATAAATGGCGGGGTAGTACTGGTTGGTCTCGCCGCCGATGAAGCCGTAGAAGTACTCGAACCCCCCGCCACCGGTGGGCCAGGAATCGAAAGGACCCACGGGACTCGTCTGCCAGACCGGCACCTCATGGCACTTGCCGAACTGCGCCGTCGAGTAACCGTTGAGCTTCAGCGTCCGGGCGATCGGCGAGATGGTGTTGGGCATGAACGAGCACTGGCCCGGCGCCGACGTCGCGAATTCGGTGATGGAGCCCATGCCGGCCGAGTGATGGTTGCGGCCGGTCAGGAGCGCCTGCCGGGTGGGCGAGCACAGCGCGGTGGTGTGGAACCGGTTGTACTTGAGGCCGGTGGCCGCCAGTTTCTCAAAGTTCGGCGTCCGGCACGGGCCGCCAAACGCGCTGCTCGCGCCAAAGCCCACGTCGTCAATCAAAACGATCAGGACGTTGGGCGCGCCCGGGGGCGGCCGCAGGTCCCTGATCGGTGGGTATTGTGTGTCCGGATCCTTGGCGTCGAAGGTGGTCAAGCCCACGTGCGGCTGATCCGGGATGGGCAGCACGGTTCTCTGCGTCTTGTCTTGTTGGTTCATAGTCAGTATCCTTTCCCGACAGCTCACTGCCGGGCCATGGCCGCGCGCATGGTTGTCGCGTCGTCCTTGATCAGTTCGCCGCTGACATCCACGGTCGCGCCGTAAATCCTCGCGGTACATGGGAACGGCGGTCTGTACTTCGGTGTTACCGGGGAACCGGGGTCCGCGCCACAACTCATCGTGCTGAGTAATCCGAGGTTGAGAGGATTCGTCAGAGGAATATCCCCTTGTCCGGCCAGCTTGCCGTCGATATAGAGCTGACCGCGGCCCGGCGCGCCTTTGCCGTTGGCAATGTCAGGCTCCCCGGTCACCTCGAATTCGAATCGCAGCTTGTGCCGCCCCTCGGGAAGAGGGCCGGTCGACTCGACGTAGTACAGGTTCCTGCCGACGTAGTTGTAGGCGTAGCGAAGCCGGCCGCCCTGAATATAGAGTGAGAAACCTCCGTCGCTGGCGCCTTGAGAGAGCAACACGCCTTCGCCGCCTCCCTTGGGGAGCTCGATATCGACAGTGATGCTGTGCGGCCGGTTGAGAAGCGACGGGACGGCGTTGTTCGGCACGCCCTGAGTGTGCGGATACAACACAAACTTGGCGCGATCGGCGGCGATTTTCGGGCGTTCGTCCGCAAAACGCAGCGTGCCGCGCGAGTCAACAGGAAGAACGTTGTACTTGCCTGCTTCGACGTACCATTGAGCAATCATCTCGATGAGCTTGGCACGATTCTGGTCGGCGATATCGTGGTTCTCGGCAAAGTCTTTGGCGACGTGGTACAACTCCCAGCCTCTGGCATCCAGTTCGGTCAACGTCTGGGCGTCCATGGGCTCGCCGAAGAATTTGCCCGCCTCGGAGAATGACGGGCCCGGCCACGGGCAGACCGCGCGCCAGCCATCGTGATAGATGGATCGGTGCCCCATCATCTCGAAATACTGGGTAAGGTGCTTGCTCGGCGCCCGGGCCGCATCGAAGGTATGGGAGAAGCTAAGACCTTCAATGGGCGACTGCGTGACACCCTTGATGCTTTCGGGCGGCTCGATACCGAGTGCCTCCAATACCGTCGGCACCATATCGATCGCGTGGGTGTATTGTGTACGCACCTGGCCTTTAGCCTTGATGCCCTTGGGCCAGTGGACGATGAACGGGTCGCTGATACCGCCGCGATAGGTCTCGCGCTTCCAGCGCCGGAAAGGCGTGTTTCCCGCCCAGGTCCAGCCCCAGGCGTAGTGGTTGCACACTTCCGGACCACCGAGCTTGTCCAGAGCGGCCAGGTTCTCTTCCAGCGAGCCTTGTACGTTGTTGAAGAACAGCGCTTCGTTAATCATGCCGGTCGGACCGCCTTCGGAGCTGGCGCCGTTGTCGGA
>CAYFUB010000716.1:0-19255 GCA_964346195.1 uncultured Pirellulales bacterium | reverse complement strand
GAAGACCTCTTCCTGGGCCAGGCGTTTTTCCGGCGTGATGTTCCCCACGATCGTCAGGGGGACGTAGTATCCTTTCTCCGGGACCTCGCTTCGACAAAGAACCTTGCCTTCTCTCGGGGCAAGCTCCACGTACTGCAAGATCTTGCGTTGGGCCTTGTGATCGATCACGGGTCCCAGGTAGTTGTCGGGGTCTTCGGCAGGCCCGATTTTCAGCTTTCTTGCCGCCGCCACGAGCTTGGGCACGAAACGGTCGTAGACCTTATCGACCACGATCAGACGCGAGCAGGCGGAACATTTCTGGCCTTGGTAGCCGAAGGCGGAATACAGGACTTCGCGGATGGCGGCCTCGTGGTCGAATTCCTCGTCGAGGATGATGGCGTTCTTGCCTCCCATCTCGCACACCACCTTTTTCACGGAGGCTTGGTTCTCAGCGGTCCGGCCCGCCTGCTCGCTAATCCGCAGGCCGACCTCCATGGAGCCGGTGAAGGCGATCACGCTCACCTTCGGACTGCCGACGAGATAGTCGGCGGCGACGGCGCCGGGGCCCGGCACATAGTTGAAAACGCCATACGGGAGGCCGACCTCGCGGAAGATTTCCACCAGGTGATGCCCGACCACCATGGATTGGCTGGACGGCTTGTAGACGACAGGGTTACCGGTCACGATCGCGGCGGCGCACATTCCGCAACTGATCGCGAAGGGGAAGTTCCACGGCGCGATCACCGCCGCGATGCCCTTCGGCTGATAGAAGTACAGGTTCGATTCCGCGCCATAGCTGCCCAGGTCCTGCGGGGTACCCAGCCGGATCATCTCCCGGGCGTAGTATTCGAGGAAATCGATTCCTTCGGCCACGTCGTTGTAGGCTTGTCCCCACTGCTTTCCTTCTTCCAGGACCTGCCAGGCTGCGTACTCGAACATCCTCCGTCGTGCCACGTCCGCCGCGGCAATGAGGTACTGTGCGCGCTCCGTCGGATCGACGTCGCGCCAACTCAGGAACGCTTGTTCTGCGGCAACGAGAGCCTGTTCCGCTTCCTCCGTGCCGGCCTGAGAGACGCGCCCGATCATCTCGTCCGGGTCGGCCGGATTGACCGAATCCAGCGTGTCACGCGGCGTGATGTCACGGCCCCCGATGTACAGCGGATAGGCCCGCCCAAGCTGCTCGCGTACCTGGGCCAGCGCGAGGGGAAAACCCCTGCGCACCCTCGGGTCGTCCACGCCCGGAAAAACACGCTCGTTCCTGAAAGGCGGCAGGTCCAGACCTCGCTTGGATCGAATCGTCGTGGTAACCATATTCCCCCACGCTCCTTCCCTTATGTTGTCCGTAGTCCGTATTTCCGAGAGCATGTCTGAGAAGCCCATTCTCTGGGTGGCATGGACAAACTCGTTTGTCCATGTTCGCGAGGATACACTTCTTTCACATCGCAAGACACGCTCAAACGAGTTTGAGCGTGCCACCCGGCGATTCCCGGGACCGCGCGGGGCCGGGGCTTCTCACACGCCCTCCGAGGCCCGAGACGCCGTTTCCTGCCCGTTGTGCTGGTCGCATCAACCGGCGGAGAGCTCCCGGCTGCGCTCGGCGGCACGCTGCAGCGCGGCGGAGACCATCTCGCTGAAGCCCCTGGCCTGAAACACCTTGAACGCCGCCTCGGTGGTCCCGTTCGGCGTGGCCACCCGGGCGCTGAGCTGGCCGGGCGTGTTGCCCTCCGTGGCCGCTTTCTCCGCCAGCAGGGCCGCGCCCTTGGCCGTCTGCAGGACGAGGCTTTGGGCCTCTTTCTCCGGCAAGCCCAGCCGGATGCCCGCCGTGATCATCTCCTGCATGAGCAGGAAAAAATAGGCCGGGCCCGAGCCGCTGACCGCCGTGACCGCATCGAGCAGGTCCTCGTCTTCAACGACGATCGCCTCGCCGACGGAGAGCAGGATGAGCCGTGCCTTCTCGACGTTCTTCCGGGCCTTCTCATTGGCGTAGAGCACGCTCGCGGCCTCATCCACCCAGGCCGGCATATTCGGCATCACCCGCACGATGGCAAGGTCGCCCAGGATCGAAGAGATGAGCGATGTCTTGATCCCGGCGGCAATCGATATCACCAGGACATCTTCCGCGAGGTGGCCCTTGATGCTCTGCAGAGCATCCTTCATGTTTTGCGGCTTGACGCTGAGCACGAGGACATCCACCTTGGATGCCAGCTCGGCGTTGTCCGAGGCCGTTCTGACGCCATAGTGTTCCCGCAGGTATTCGAGCCTTTTGGCCCGGATGTCGCTGGCATACACCTTACCCGGCCGGTAGACACCCGCCTTCAGAACGCCATTGATCAAGGCCTCCGCCATGTTGCCGCCGCCGATGAAGCCGATTGTCTCCACAAGTCTCTCCTTGTCAGATTCTTCGAAACAACTACAATGAAACCGTTAGGTCTCAGAGGCTGTGCAACGACCCGTTTTGCGTAGCATGGGCATCCTGCCCATGAGTCGCAGGGCCATCCCGGCCCTGCACGTTCCTGATTTTCAACGGGCGAGACGCCCGCGAGACTCACGGGCAAGATGCCCGTGCTACTTGTCACACACGCTCTGAAGGGATAAAGTATCGTCACCGTGGGAGAAAAGCAATGCAAAAGCAGGTGCCATACGCCGAGGCCGTCAGGACCAAGTACCCCGAGCAGGTCGTCATCGCCATTGCCAAAGACAAGGGCGGCAAGGCCAACCCGGTTACCCTCGGCTGGACGATGTTCGCTTCGGGCGACCCACTCATGATGACCATCGCCGTGGCGAGCGGGCATTACACCGTCAAGGCCATCGAGCACTCGAAATGTTTCACGATTGCGTATCCCTCGGCCGAGATGGCGGACATCGCCTTGTTCTTCGGCTCGCGTTCCGGCCGGGACATCGACAAATTCGCGGAATCCGACTGTAGGACTGAGCCCGCGCGCGAGATTGACTCGGTCCTGCTCAGCGACGCGGTGGCGAATTTCGAGTGTGTCGAGGAAACGCGAGTGCGGGCCGGCGACCACATCGTCTATATCGGCCGGGTGGTGGCCGCCCACGTCAACACCGAGCCGAGGAAGCGCCTCTACACGGTCGCCCCCGGCCACAAGCTCGGTCCGGCTCAGAACTCGTCTCACTAAGGCTGGTACGTTGTTGTCCCGTGGGACATCCGTAGAACAGACTCGCGTGGCAGCCGCGAGGCCGAAGGCCCTGTTTGTAGTGACGCCGTGAGGCGTTTCAGTAGCATGGGCGTCCCGCCCATGATTCTCAATCACGGGCAAGACGGGGACCCCAAACGCGACATATCGCGTTTGGGAACCCATGCTCGTGCTACGGGATGCCCTGACGGACACACGACAAACTGGTTGGGCTTGAGATTGTCACCCAATCAGGAAACGATTCTGCCGGACCCGGCTCAACCGGGCGAGATGAGCAGCTTGAGGCCGAGGATCAGCAGGAACGCCGCGATCACTTTCCGGAAATGCTGCTGCGGGACCCGGTTCACGAGATGCTGGCCGATCCGGGCGCCCAGGAAGGAGGCCGGGATGAACAGGAGCATGCCCCACAGCAGCACGGGCCCCAGCCGCGTGCCTTGCCAGACGTAGGTGGCCAGACGGGGTGTGTCAATCGCGATGGCGATCGCGCCGGCCGTGGCCAGATAGACGGCCTTGGGCAGGTCAAACGCGGACAGAAACAGCGCCCGAATGGCGCCGCCCATCCCAAAAATCCCGGCGGAGAAGCCGGACAGAGCGCCCCCGGTCACGCCGGCGCCGGTGCTCTGTCTGACTCGGAACGAGCTTTTCACGAACAGAAAGGCGACGTAGCCGAGGAGGAACACGCCGAGGATTCGCTGGAGGACCGTCCCGGAGATGCTGGTCGCCAGACGGGCCCCAAGCACTGTCGCGAGCACGCCCGGGATGCCGAATGTGAGAATCAGCCGCCATCGAATCCCTTCGCGGAACAGCACCAACTTCCACAGGTCCCCGAACCAGTGTACGATGCCGACGAACAAGAGGGTCTGCGGCATCGGGTAAAATTGCACCATGACCGGGATCATCATAGTCGAGAGGCCGAAGCCGGTCAGCGTGCCGACCGTGCTGGCCGCAATGACAAGGATCAGAATGAAGAAGACTTCCATGTCGGACACGCTCCGTTATGAAATGCTGAAACTCTTGCGGTTCGTGGTATTCCTGCGAGTGTCTGATAGAATGAGCACGGGCCCGAGACTGCTGCGGTTGTCTGATTGGCACAGGCCTGTCACCCCTGCGAAGGCAGGGGTCCAGCCAACGAGCGGATTGCAGGTGTGCGGATGCCGGAAGCACAATCCCTCTGCGTACAGTGTCTGGATGGGGGATCCGGGACCCCAGAAGCGATGCGTCGCGTTTCGGAAGGGATCCCAAATCTGATACATCGGATTTGGGGCCTGAACCCTTCCTGTCTGCGCAGGAATGACAGGGTCCTGGTAGGCGCCCCGGCTGTCACAGAGACGCCGAACGGGTGCCGCGCAACAGTCATTCCGTTTGACGTTCATGGACTCCTCGAACCAGACTATCCGGTCAACAGCTCGAACTGCTCGCTGCTGAGACACTGGCGCAGCTTCTGGAGCGCCGTCAGCTCGATTTGCCGGATACGCTCTTTGGTCAAATCGAGTTCATCACCAATCTGCTTGAGGGTCTTCTTGTTCTTGCGAATAGACGAGCCGGTCAGGCCGAAATGGTGCAGAATGACGTATTGTTCCCGCTCGTCGAGCTCCTCGCGAATGACCTCCGTAAGATTCTGGCGGGTCCGCTCGACAGCGAGGACATCGGCGGTGGTCTCGCGGAGGTCGCGCTGCATGCTGGCAATCGAGGCGGCGCGTCTCGGCGTCAGCTCGGTGCTTCGGCCGGAGACTTTGGCGTATTCCTTCGCAATGTCCAGTGCGGCCCGGCGGCTGAAGCGAAAGCCCTTCGTGTAGTCGAACTCTTCCACCGCCTGGATCAGGGCGAAGTTGCCCTTGCTGACCAGCTCCAGGAACCCGGCATTATCGGTCGTATGCTTGCCCGCGATGCTGACGACCAGGCGGAGATTCGCCTCGACCAGCATCCTGCGTATCTCCTCGGCTTCTTCGAGGTAGCCCTCCAGTCGCGACAACAGAGCGGCCGAGACCTTGGACAGCTTGAGCTCGTGACGTTCTCGGGAGACCAGGTGCTTGAGGTAATTGTACCGACGGAACAACTCGATCTCCTGCTCCCGGTTCAGCACGGGTGTGACCTTGAGGACCTGCAGGTACTCCGGCAGCAGATTGGGTTCGGGTCCCCAGCGGCGACCCGTTGTCTCTGGGAGCCCTTCCCAAACGCGATCCGTTCCGTCTTGACCGACCAATTCGAACGGCTCCAGCCGCTTCTCGGGTTCCGGCCGCTCCAGGGCCGACGGCTTGCCCAGGATCCGCTGGCGGGCGCCCTCCTGCAGAAACTCATCACTGGCGGCGTACTCAATCTTGCGCGCCAGCAGCGCCATGGCCCGGCGCTGATTTACGATGCGGTGCACGGTGGCCCGGCTGCGGCTGAATCGCTCCATGAGCTGCCGGACGGCGACCCCTTGCTTGTAGAGCCGGTACAACTCGGCTGCCTCGCCCGGCTTGATGCGTCCCACCGGCCTGCAGAAGACGGGTTTATCCGGGCGTTTCTTTTCATGCTGCAGCAGGATGGTTCTGGCCGTTTCCTGGGCGATGCCAAGCTTCTCGGCCACCTGCCTGGTGATCTGGTTGCGGGACAGCGACGTCTTCGCCGCCAAGCTGCGGGCCTGGCGGACGACCTGTTGCCGCTGATTGTCCGCCAGCCGGCGAAAGCGGCCGGCTTTGGCCACCAGGACCGGATTCTCGCGGGCGAATCGCTCGACCACCGACTCCAGGAAGCCGAGGCGATGCTCGCCGTCGTCGAAGACGAATTTGCGCGCCAGCAGGCCGCGTTTCCGCCAGCGGTCGATGGTTTTGGCCGAGACCTTGAAGCGCGCCGCCAGGTCCCCGATGGTATAGACCCTCTCGCTCTCCCGGGTGACCGACGTGGCCAGCTTGCCGCTGAGCTTGGCGATGAAGATTTGCAGGTCGTCCCGTAGGTCGCGGCCATCGATGAGCTCCTGTTCCAAACCGAGCTTGGGGTGAAAACCCGTGATGTGAAAACAGACAAAATCGTAGGGGTATTGTTTTCCGTCTTCGATCAGGCAGTAGAGTCTCTCGGCCGCCGTGAGCTGGGCGTGGCGTTTGGCCTCCGGCGTGAACCGAAGCTGCATCAACAACTGGGCCAGGTTGGGACTCTTGATCTTTCTCATTTCACCAAATGTCCATTCTACCACCCCCGACCGCAAAAGAAAAGTCACCTGCGTTTTTTGTCTGTGCAGACACGGCCCGGGCAAATCGGCCTTGTCTTCATGAATGGCGCCCTCCGGCCCCTGCCCGTACCCGCCCGTTCGGGCCTGGGAATCGAACAATCGAACACTGGAATGATGGGATGTTGGAACGACGAAATGATGAGATAATTCAGTGACCGGCTGGCGAGGTCCTGTGTACAGCCATGACAGGTCTTCCGGATTGCCGTCGTGCCGTTGAACCAGGGTTTTGCGGGGTGTGAATGGGCGAATTACTGACTCACCCGCCCGCTCGACGTGCAAAATGAGCGGTGACCGCGGCCATCAAGGGCGTCGGCGACACCGCACAATCGACGGTTGGGACGGCCCGGGGATTTCATCCGCGCAGCCTGAAGATTCTTCGCGTTGGGCGAATAGTGATTCACCCCTACCATAGTCAAACGCTACGTTCTGCGTTTGGGCAACCCCGGCAATTCACTCAGCCTGATAGACGCAGCCTGTCACGAAAGCCTCCTTTGTGCCCGACGAGAGGGACACGTCGATTCGTCCGGTTAAAAGAGAAGGACAGCACTGGAGGCGCGGTCCTGGGAATGGCTTAACAACCGAGAACGAGTTTCAAGTGTGGAGTTTCGAGTTTCAAGTCTTGCTTCACACTTCAGATTTCTCACTTCAAACTGGCACGGATTAGGCCACGAGCTTCTTGGCCGTATCGACGGCCGAGGCCGCGTCGGGGGCGTAGCCGTTGGCCCCGACTTTGTCAGCGAAGCTCTGCGTCACCGGGGCGCCGCCTACCATGATTTTGGCGGTGACACCTGCCTCCTTCAAGGCCTTGATCGTCTTTTCCATGCCCGGCATCGTGGTGGTCAGCAGGGCGCTCATGCCGATGAGATTGACGCCTTTCGCTTTCGCTTCGGCCGCGAATTTCTCCGGGGTGACGTCCACGCCCAGGTCGATCACCTCGAAGCCGGCGCCCTTGAGCATCATGGCGACCAGGTTCTTGCCGATATCGTGCAGGTCGCCCTGGACCGTGCCGATGAGGAACTTGCCGACGGGCTGGACGCCGGCCTTGACCAGTTCCGGCTCGAGCACCTGCATCGCCATCTTCATCGCCCGCGCCGCAATGAGGACCTCGGGAATATAGATCTCGTTGTTCTTGAAACGGGCGCCCACGACGTCCATGCCTGCGATCAGGCCCTCATCGAGGATCTCTTTAGGGGCCGTCCCTCCTGCCAGGGCCGCCTTCGTCACCTCCACCGCCGTGTTTTGGTCCCCCCGGATTACCGCCTCAGCCAATGCCTTCAAATCTGCCATACCGATTCACCTCAAATCAATACCCGTTCGTCTTTGTCGTCATACCTCCGAAGGCACAATTAAACTGCATCCGCTCCGGCAGGACAAGGAAAAACAGATTGAATTGATGAAGGATTATTGATGGCTGGTCGCGGGCGATTGACTGTTTTGTCCCCGGATAGCGGCACGAAGCCCCGAGGGCTTGGCGATGGTCGGTCACGAGTACCAGCAGCCACCACGCGCGACGCTTGAGGGTCCCACCCACACGACTCATGCTTGTTCCCCCACAACCCTGTCGTACACGCGCGGCAATCGGCTGTTGTGTGGCACGTTGACGGGAGGCCGCCGGGTGGGTATGCTGGGCTCGAATGCAAGTGGGGTATACGGCAAATGGACAACGACAGGGAGACACACGGGCATCACGATCATGGCGCGCGCCTGCGCGAGGTCTCGCGCCGGCGGCTCTGGACGGCGCTGGCCATTATCCTGACCTTTCTGGTCGTCGAGGTGGTCGGCGGGCTGGTCACCGGGAGTCTGGCCCTGCTGGCCGACGCGGGCCACATGCTGACGGATGTGCTGGCGTTGGTGTTGGCGCTGTTCGCGGCCCGGCTGGCCCGGCGTCCGGCGACGCCGGAGCGGACCTTCGGTTTTCTTCGTGCGGAGGTCATCGGTGCCTTCGTCAACGGTGGAGCCCTCATCCTGGTGGTCGGTCTGGTGCTGCGTGAGGCCGTCGTGCGGTTCCTCCATCCGCCCGAAGTCCGGGGGGCGGGCATGCTCGCGGTGGCTTGCGCCGGCTTGCTGGCGAATCTGGCCGGTGCGTGGGTGCTGGCCGGCAGCCGCAAGGAGAATGTGAATGTCGAAGGGGCGTTCGTACACATGATCGCCGACGCCCTCGGCTCCATCGGGGCCATTGTCGCCGGCACGGCGATCCTGCTGACCGGCTGGATGCCGGCCGACCCGCTGGTGAGCATTGTCATCGGCGGGTTGATTCTCTGGAGCAGCGTCGGCCTGTTACGTCGCACGCTGGCCATCCTGATTCACGCGACGCCGGCGCATCTCGATTTCCATGAGATCAAGGCCGCCCTTGAAACGAATGCGCACGTCGCGGCGGTGCACGACCTGCATATCTGGCAGGTGACCACGGGTTTCCCGGTCCTGACCGCCCAGATCTGGCTCAAACCGGACTGCCGCGACCCGCTCTGCTGGCAGGGGTGCCTGCGGGAGCTGCAGGACATACTGCGCGAACGATTCGATATCGATCACGTTACCCTTCAGCTTGAGCCCGCCGGCTATGTGACGGCGGCCGGCCCCGCCAGGAGCAACCATTGAATCGCGCCGACCGGCGCCGACAGGCTCGTTGCGAACGTCCCCGATTCCCGAGTTGAACCAGCGCGAGCCATGACGCCGATATCAGCCTGTATCCACGGGTTTATCGAGCACCTCCTGCACGTAGAGCATCTTGACCCAAACCATGATGACAGCGGTGAGCGGCGTAGCGACGAGCACGCCCAGCAGGCCGAAGAGCAAACCCAGGGCAACTACCGCCAGGATGACCAGGGCGGGAGGCAGCGAGACCGCTTTCCACTGCACCAGGGGAACGATCAGACGGTTCTCCGGTTGCTGCACGATCACGTATACAAGGGCCGCATAGAAGGCAAGTGTCCAGCCGCGCGTGAGGGCGATGAGGATGCCCGGGAGGGCCGCCACGACCGGATGAAGGAAGGGTACGAACTCGAGTATGCCCGCGATGACGCCGAGCAGAAAGGCCAGCGGCACACCCGCGAGCGACAGTCCCAGCGCCGTCAGGATGCCGACCGCCAGCATCGAGACGCCCTGTCCCAACAGCCAGTACCGCAGCGTGCGTCCGGTGGCCTCGAGGGTCTGAGCCACGCGCGCGGATTCGCTCTTCGGCACCAGGAAAATGATTCCCCGAATGTACGGGGCGGGATCGGCGGCAAAGAAAATGGCCACAAACGTCACGACGAGGAGGTTGGCTACGACCGCAAACAGCGTGGACGCTATGCCGGTGATGCGGGAGAACAGGCCGAGCCCGCGGCTCACGTCCAACCGGCCCGGCTTCATAGCGTCAAGAAGGTACTGGCCCCACGTGAGATTGCCAAGGGTCTTTTCTATCTGGCGCACGGAAGTGGGCACGGTCTCCATGAACTCGGCAATCTGCTCGTTGATGTGAGGACCAGCGAGCCAGACGAGCAGAGCAACAATGCTGATGAGAACAGCCACCACCAGCAGCAAAGACCATCGCATGGGAATCTGTGTGTATCGACTGACCAGCCCGGCGAGGCCGCGGAACATCACGGCAAACAAAGCGCCGATGAAAGCCAGCAGCAGGGCGTTCATGATCCGCCACACGAGCAGGGCAAGTGCGATAATAGCCACGACCACCAGCACCCGCCGGGCGAACGCCCCAAGGGGCTCGCTGCCATATCGGCCTGCATTGTGCAATACCGTGGATCCTCCCGCAGGATACATCGTGCGCGTACGTATGCCTTCGTCCACCATCATCACTCCGGTTACCGGGCTCAATGAGTTCTTCCCGTACCGGACCGGTTCCATTTATTGAACCTGGCCCATAATCTCGGGCCTCAAGTGGGTCGGCGGTTTCTTTGCCTTTTGCCCCTGTATTCATTATGTTTTTATTGGGTATCTACTCTGTCTTGAGGCGGCAGAAGGGCCCGGCATGCATATACTCAGCCGTATTCTCGACAGACACCTCGTAAAAAATGAAGGCGAACTTGGTTATTTCGGCCTTACGACGTGGTGGACGTCGTCATTCTCGCGCGCCGAGCAGATGCACATGGAAGCGGCTCTTCTCACCCCTGAACTGCCTGCCCGCTCCAAGCCGCTGACCCGGGACAGAGGCCTGCTGGGCGTCCAATCTGCGGCGGGGCTGCTGACCATCCTGGCGGATCGCCTCAGTGAGAAAACCGAAGACCGGGGTCTTGCCTGTCGCGTGCTCGCGAAAGCAGAGGAACGGGCGATTGCGGAGGATGACGTTCTCGGACTTCATTTCACTTATCACCAGATGATCCGGTTGCACTGTCGATGGAGGGGGCATTTCGCCGACAGTATGGATTTGGCATTTGCCGCCTGCCACAAGCAGATCAAACTGGCTCCTTACACCGTCAAGGCGTTCCAAGAGAAATCGCCTTACGAGCCCCTCCCGACGCACTTGGGCTACCTGCAGGCGGCCAACATACTCGAACAGCAGGGGGCCTATGCACAGGCCATTGAGATCTGCCGACAGGCGCAGTCCGAAGGCTGGACCGGCAACTGGCCCTGGCGAATTCAACGACTGGCGCGGAAACAGCCCTCTTCGATGCGCCCGATCTCACAGTCCGGCATAGGCCGGGTCTAGAGATTGCCTCAAAGCGGCAACGTCATTCCGAGCGCAGCGAAGAAGCCGGGCTGTGAACTGGAGAAACCTCTCACCCGGCGGCCGGATGGTTCGCTTCGCTCACCATGACAAGTCGGAGTCCCGTTTTGAGACAGTTTCTGAGGGGTGGGCTCTTCGCTCCGGGCCATCCGCGGCCGATCGCCGGCTGCTGACACCGGCTGAATCGGCCCACAGCTCTCTCCGTTCGCCACTTCGCATCCTTCATCTCGTGTCATCTCTCCGTTCTCGGGAGGTCGCATTATGCCTATGCCGAATAGTCCTTTTGCTCACGAGCCGGAACCCCGCGAATGAGTAGAAAAACATAGATGAAAGAGTAAACAGATGTGTGGCCGGAGTTGGGATCGACGATCGTGGGGTCGTTGGCTCCGGCCAGGGTGGAATTCTCCTCATGGGAAGGATGAAATCATGTACACGACAAGTTCATTTGTGAGAGGCATTCTAGCACTTGGTCTGGTGGCCATCCTGTCGGGCTACGGACTGGCTGCCGAACAGCCGGGTAACGAAACGACGGTTATAATCAAGGAGCCGTCCCAAGGCGTAATGACAGAACAGGAGAGCGGCATGCCCGCGGCGACCGATCAAGCGGTGCTCCGCAGGGTATCGAATCTGATGGGCAAGCCGCTCAGGAACATCGAGGGCGAGAAGCTCGGCACGATATACGACCTCGTATTGACGGAAGACTTCGACAACGTCTCCTATGCCGCGATCGCGACCGGCGGATTCATCGGTGTCGGCAAGCAGCTTCATGCCGTTCCATGGTCCGCGATACAACTGGGCATCAATGATTCCATCACGGCTCCCATCAACAAGAGCGAGTGGGAGCAGGCGCGCGGATTCAGCGAGAACTATTGGCCGATGGAAGGGTATCCGCGCTGGGCCGGCCGTCCCGGTCCGCGGACCGAAGAGGTCACGTATGGTGCCCAAACGGCCCAGGAGCAGAAAGCCGTCCAGAACCGGCGCGTCAGCCGTATCAGAGGGATGATCGTGAGGGATTCTCAGGAGCGTAGCGCCGGCGTCGTCCGGGACCTCGTGGTTGCCATGGATAGCGGTCGATTGGCGTATGCCATCGTATCCTACGGCGGATTCGCCGGGATAGGCCAGAGGTACTCTGCTGTGCCGGGCGATGCCATGATATTCCAGCCGGAGCGGCGGACTGTCGGGCTGGAAGTCAGCCAGGACGTCCTGCAGGCAAATTCCTTTGCCCCGAGTCAGTTCCCGAACCTGTCCGATCCGGTCTATGCTCGGCAGCTCGACGAGTCGTACGGGATAGAAACGAGGCCTGACTATACCGCCCTTGGGTATGTCGCACCCGAGGAGCCGCCCGCGGAGCCTGCGGCTCCCGCCCCAGCACCGGAAACGGCAATGGCGGCGCCCACCGCGGCCGAACTGAGTGGGACTTTCGATGCGGATCTTGTCACATCCCTCGAAGGGACCGTGACGGAGGTCGGCACGACCAGGTTCGCCGAGATGGACCGCGATATTTTGTGGCTGCGAGTCAAAACGAATGAAGGAGAAACGGTTCTCGTGAACGCGGGCCCGCGCGACTACATCAGCAAACAGGACTTCTACCTGGTCAAGGGCGACCGAATCACGATGACCGGCTCGCATGTCCCGACCGCCGCCGGCACCCGCGTATTCCTTGCCACCCGCATCGCCTATGACAGCCACGCGTTGCGGCTGCGCGACTCGTGCGGCAACCCGATGTGGGAAGCGCACGGAGCGCCCGAGGAGACGGGCGTTCTCGGATACGTGCCCGCCGAAGAACGGGCGGCGGCCGAGCCTACCCGCGCCGGCGTGGAGGCCATCGGAGCCTTCGATCTGACGAATGTGCAGACGATCGAGGGCACGGTGGCGGAGGTCGGCAAGGTCGAGGCGGCCGAGGGCGCGCCCGATATCGTCTGGCTACGGGTCATGACCGACGAGGGCCAGCCGGTCAACGTTCAGGTCGGCCCGCGCGATTACATCAGCCAGCAGAATTTCTTCATCGTAGAGGGTGACCACATCCGCATGAACGGCTGGGAGTCGCGGCTGCAGATGCCCGGCGCCACGCCTGTGTTCATTCTGACGGAGATCACCCACGATGGTCAAGTCCTGCAGCTTCGCAACCTCCGTGGCGAGCCGCTGTGGGGACGGCAAGCAGGCATTCCGGAACAGCGGCCTGGTACCACCGGGCAGGTCCCGACCGAGGACGAGGCCGAACATGAGACAGAATCGCAACCGTAATCAGATGAGAGTGCACAGGAGTAACACGAGTACGCATGCCGGTCTGTGACCGGCGACGCAATGCGGTTTGAATGAGCCTGCGGCCCCGGACAGACAACGCCGGGGTTCGCAGGCTTCATTTCTTGATTATCCGTGTGACCGATTACCGGGCTTGGATGGCGCCGGCACGTTCGTGCTTTTCCCGGCAGATGAATTCATCTCTGCACTCGGCGGAGCAGAAGTGGACTTTCCTGCTTTTGCGGACCACCGTGAAATTACTCTCGGCCGCATCGACCACCGCCCCGCAGATGGGATCAACCGCCTGGTCCCAGCGCGGCTGGCAAACGTCGCGATACTTTTTCACAAGGCCCGAGTCGCTCAGGAGGATTCTGACTTCGCGCGAGCTCTTCGCCTTGAGGCAAGCCCTCGCCAACTCCTCGCACTCGTGGACATCGAGACCGGCCGCCCGTTCCTCCATCTGCGGCAGAAACCGCACATCCATGCTCAGGTCCTTGAAGCCCAGCCCGATCAGCAGCGGCAGCAACTGCGGGTCCGAGGCGATCTCCCCGCAGATGCTCAGCGGCTTGCCCGCATATGCCGCGGCGTCGGCCAGCCGCTTGAGCATCCGCAGGGCCACCGGGTCCTGGGTCCGGTAGCTTTGGCTGACGTAGGCATCGTCCCGACCCACGGCAAAGAAATACTGCAACAGGTCGTTCGTGCCGACGCTGGCGAAATCGACCATGTCGAGCAATTCGTCGCAGTTCCACGCCGCCGACGGGACCTCGATCATGATGCCCTGCTGAAAGCGGTCCCGGCACACGTTGCGTCTGGCGCGCAGGCTGCGTATCGTCTCGGCGAGCAGGCGCTCGACGAACAGCAGATCCTCCCGGCTTCCAATCATCGGGTACATGATTCGCAGGCCGGAGCAGTCGGCCGCCGCCCGCAGAATGGCCCGCATCTGCGTGATGAAAATCTCCGGATGCGCGCGGTAAATCCGGTTGGCCCGGACGCCGAGAAAGGGATTCTCCTGGGGCCCGAGTGGAAAATAAGGCAGCATCTTATCGCCGCCGATATCGACCGTCCTGATCGTTACGATCCCATCCGACCCGCACACCTCGAACAGCGATTTGTACACCCGATACTGCTGCTCCTCGCTCGGGAAGTCTTCCGTCTGCTCCATGAACAGCACCTCGGTTCGGTAGAGGCCGATGCCGGCAATCCTGTCCAGCAGCTCCGGCGTGACCTGGGCCGGATCGGCGATGTTGATCCACAGCCGTACGGGAAGGCTGTCGCGCTCCGGCGTGTTCGCGGCCGGCTCAGGCTCAACGCTCTCGACGATCAACTCCGGCTCAGACGCCGCCCGCAGGTTCCCATTCGTGGCATCGACAAAAACCTCGCCACTGTACACCGCCTGCAACGCCCGCAGGTCATCGACCCTCAGAACGGGAAAGCCCAGCGATTTGGCCAGGATCACCGCGTGCGAGAGCCCCGTTCCTTTCTCCACGACAAACCCGACGATGCTGCTGTTCCTCGCCTCCAGAACCATGAAAGGCAGCAGTTCTTTGACCGCGAGCACGACGGCACCGCGGTCGCCCAGCGCCTCGAACGCCTGACGGTGCTTGCGATGCACCCGCCGGCTCAGTCTCGCGATGATATCCCGGATATCGCCGGCCCGCTCGATCATGAGAGTATTATTCGACTTCTCGAACGCCGTGATAATCCGGCGCAGAACTGTCTCGATCGCCGTTTCGGCCGACAACCCGTTGTTGCGAATCTCACGGCATACGTCTTGATGGAACTTGTGGTCTTTGATGAGATAGAGATGAGTCCTGAGGATTTGTGCCTGCGTGTCCGCCAATTCGGCTTCCAGCACCGAGATCGTGCGGCTCAACTCCTCGGCCAGCCCGTCGATATGATCCTCGAAACGGTCCAACTCCTGCTCGACCCCGCCGCCACGCGGCTGATTCGGACCCAGGAGCGTGAAATCACTCAGCAGGAATATCAGGTGTCCTCTTGTGGCTCCGGGAGACAACACCTCGCCCGGGTATTTCCGTGCACTCATATTGCTCCTTGCAGCCGCCTCGACTGGCGCCCTGCGATCTTGCGGCCTGCTTGCCGGCGTTGCCTCGATTGCTGGTACTGCCCACCGAGGGGTGCGCAAGTTCCGATCCTTCAGACTGCCTTGCGTCCGGAAGCCGTGGGCCTCGTGGTTCCGGCAGATCGAGCATCCAACCGTGTTGCGGCCGGCCTTCCGGGGCCCTTTCACTCTGCCACTACCTGATCGGCGGTGCCGCGAAAGGCCGGCCCGAATCTGAACAGAAAAAGCCGGACCACTCCACACTCCGGCTCATTCGCGGTTGCTCAATCTGACCCCGCGCCCTTATACGTCGTTGCCGTCCGCCTTACCCTTAAGGGTTTCCCCTAATCGTTTCGTCGCCATTCCCTTAAAACCGGGGAGAGGTCGCGGGTCAGTATCATCATCAGCGTCAACATCCGTGCGCCTCGCGCCCCTTATTGGGCACTTTATCTGGGGCCCGTGATTTGTCCGCTTAGGTGGATGATCGGCGTCACTTCTCGATTTGTCTGCCTTTTCCTCCCTTTGGTAAGCGGTTCACCATGCTTAATTGCGTCATTTTCCGATATCCCGTGTGCAGATTCAGGATACGCTGGACTGCAAATCGTGACCGTGTGGGTGTGCGGCTCACTGTGACGCTGCTGTTCCCCAGTATGAGCGGTGCTCGAAGCAAAACCATGATGACCAAGATTTCCACATTCCTGTACTGGACCCCGGCCTACGTACTTGTGCTGGTCTTTCTGCCTGTGCTGCTGATCGCCGTTGAGGCCGGCTACCGGATTGGGGCGCGGATGAGAGTCCGCCGCGGGGCCGTCGCGGCGCCGGAACTGGGCACGATCCAGACCGCCATGCTTGCATTGCTGGGGCTGCTGCTGGCCTTCACCTACTCGTTCGTTGCCAGCCGCCGGGATGCCCGCAAGGATGCCGTCGTCGAGGAGGCCAACGCTATGGGCACCGCCTATCTCCGAACGCAACTGATGCCGGACCGCACGGGCGACCAACTGCGGGACCTGGTGCGCGACTATGCACGGACTCGCCTTGTCACGGTCAGAAGCGAGGAGGAATTGCAGGCCGCGCTCGACCGCTCCCAGCAGGTAATGGGCGAGTTGTGGCCGACCGCCGTCAAACTCGTCGAGGGCCGCACGCCCACGCCGGTCGATGCGCTGCTGCTTCAATCGCTCAACGAAGTCCTCGACGTCCACACGCGCCGGCTGACGGCGGCGCATGACCGGCTGCCCGGAATCATTCTGGCGATGCTGGTCGCTATCGCCCTGATGTCGCTGGGCATGACCGGTTTTTCGGGTGGCCTAGCCGGACAGCGCGCCCTATTCTTCACCATCACACTGGCGGTGATGGTCGCCGCCGTAACGTTGGTCATCATCGACCTCGATCGTCCGCGCAGCGGTTTTGTCCGCGTCAGCCAACAACCTCTGATCGACGTGCTCGAAATCATGGATGAGGCGGATACGCCGGTTCGGGTACGGGAATTCGACACAGAAAGGAAGGTGTCATATGACAATGAGTGAACTACGTGCTGCACCGATGCTGATCGGCGCCATCACCAGGAACTGGTGGCTGGTTCTGATACGAGGGCTGGCCGCGATTGCGTTCGGCATCATGTGCTTCGTCTGGCCGGCAATCAGCCTGCTGGCCCTGGTACTACTGTGGGGCGCCTACGCCATCATCGACGGCGCCGCGGCCATGGTCTCCGGTGCGTGGTCCCATTGGTGGTCGATGCTGCTGGTCGGCGCGGTGAGCGTGCTGGCCGGGCTGGTCGCCTTCTTCTGGCCCGGCATCACGGCCCTGGCGCTGCTGTATCTGATCGCCGCCTGGGCGGTGGTTCGCGGCGTGGCCGAGATCGTCGCCGCCATTCGCCTGCGCCACGAGATCAAAAACGAGTGGCTGCTCATCCTCGGCGGCGCCGTTTCCATCCTGTTCGGGGTGCTGGTGGCCCGGTTCCCCGGAGCGGGGGCCTTGTCGGTGCTCTGGGTGATCGGCGTGTTCGCGATCCTCTTCGGCATCTTCGCTGTCGCGCTGTCGCTGCGCTTGCGCTCGCTGCGGCGCGAAGCGGGTCTGCGCCACGAGGAGCCAGTCGTCGGCGCCGGTGTTCGAACGCCGGAGGAACGTGCTCGAAAATAATGGCAACAAGACCAACCGATCGGAAAAATTCTGAAAGGGAGTGTCAATGAAGATCGCAAAAATCATGATGTTGCTCGTGTTACTCTCTTCGGGGATGCTGAGCTTCGTCGGTTGTGCTATGTCGCCGGAGGAGCGGCGGGAGACCCGCCAAGAGACGCGCACCGAGGAGCGTGTCAAGGAGCGCCAGGCGGAGCGCCGCGACTGGGATTGACGCTGGCGAGCCCGCCGGTTCGCCTCGGGCGTGGCGTGTATTCGCTTCAGGGGCAGACAAGAAACAGAGGCCGACCGCCGCCCGTGCCTGAGAGCACCCCGGCGGCGGTTCGCGTCCCTGGCTTAGGCAGCGTGTCGTGCGCGTCTGACGGCGCGTCACGGTTCCGAAGCTCATGTTGCGCTTCGATTTGAGAATGGGCCGCAGGCGGCTTGCGCATTGGCTATCGATAGGTGCCCCGGCAGACGGCCGGTCCTGTCGGAGAAATGACTGGTGCCGAGTGCGGGCCGCCGTCGGTACGGGCTTGATGGCGGGTTGGCGTATGAAGATGCGACGGACTGTCGCGGCGCCGTCGCTGATCTTGACCTTACTGGTGGTGTGCCGCCGCGATGACATCGAAGGGTCGCGCACCGACTCGAAACATACCGCGGACTAAACATAATCATGCATCATGAAAGGGTACGAACATGGGATTGAAAGAATATAAACCAGGAACTGCGTTCAACGGAGTCATTGGACGGACATTCGACGTGTCGCAGCCGGCGTGGCCCAGGCCCCTGCGCGCCAAGGAGGGCGCGCCCAACGTGCTCTTCGTCATTCTGGATGATACCGGCTTCGGGCAACTCGGCTGCTACGGCAGCCCGATTGCCACGCCTAATCTGGACGGTCTGGCCAAGGGTGGCCTATGCTACAACAATATGCACACCACGGCCCTGTGCTCGCCGACCCGCTCCTGTGTGCTCACAGGACGCAACCATCATTCGAACGCGATGTCGTGCATCACCGAAGCTTCAACCGGCTATCCCGGCGGCAACGGCTACATTCCGTTTGAGAACGGGTTTCTTTCGGAGATGCTGCTCCAGCACGGCTACAACACGTATGCGATCGGCAAGTGGCACCTGACACCTGCCGACCAGGTGTCCGCGGCGGGTCCGTATGATCGCTGGCCACTGGGTCGCGGCTTCGAGCGATACTACGGCTTTCTCGGCGGCGAGACGCACCAGTATTACCCGGAGTTGGTCTATGACAATCATAGTGTCGAGGCCGAAAAGACGCCCGAGGAAGGATACCATCTGACGGAGGATCTCGTCGACAAGGCCATCAGCTTCATCGCCGACGGCAAACAGGTCGCGCCCAACAAGCCGTTCTTCATGTACTTCTGCACCGGGGCGATGCACGCGCCGCATCACGTGCCGAAGGAATGGGCCGATAAGTACAAAGGCCGGTTTGACGACGGCTGGGAAGCCTATCGAGAGAAGGTCTTCAAGAAGCAAAAGGAACTCGGCATTGTCCCGAAGGATGCGGAACTGTCCCGCCATGACCCGGATGTCCAGCCGTGGAAGGATTGCGCGCCGCAGGAGAAGAAGCTCTATGCCCGTATGATGGAAGTCTTCGCCGGATTTCTCACACACACCGATTACCACATCGGGCGCTTGCTGGAGTTCCTCAGGGACCTCGGCGAACTGAACAACACCCTCATTATGGTGCTCTCCGACAACGGCGCCAGCTCCGAAGGCGGTCCGACCGGCATGATTAACGAAGCGCTGTTCTTCAACAACGTACAAGGCTCGCTGGAAGAGAACCTGGCCGCTCTGGACAAGCTCGGTGG
>CAYFUB010000715.1:0-1934 GCA_964346195.1 uncultured Pirellulales bacterium | reverse complement strand
CTGAAGCGACGGATGGTTCGCGAGGTCGAAGCAGCGTTGCGGCAGCGGCTGGCCAGTCTGGGAGAGCGGCTCGGCGTACGTCGGGCCGTGCGTTTGCTCGAATCGGCTGTCGTCGAGGTCCCCACCGTCGTCGGCTGGCTGCGCCCGGTGATTCTCTTGCCGGCCAGCGCCCTGACCGGCCTGAGCACGGAGCAACTCGAAGCGATTCTCGCGCACGAGCTGGCCCACATCCGCCGGTGCGATTATCTGGTGAACGTACTGCAAACCATCGTGGAAATCCTCGGCTTTTATCATCCGGCCGTCTGGTGGGTCTCGCACCGGATTCGCGTCGAGCGCGAGAACTGCTGTGATGATCTGGCGGTCCGCCTGTGCGGCAGCTCGCTGCAATACGCGCGGGCCCTGACCTCGATGGAGGAAATCCGTCACCGCCCGACCGACCTGGCGCTGGCCGCCGCCGGCGGCAGCCTGATGTCGCGCATCGCCCGCCTGCTCGGCCGCCCCGCCGGGGACGACCGGCGCTTCACCTGGCTGCCCGGCCTGCTCGCCCTGCTCGTCGTTATCGGCCTCGTCATCCCCGCCGCTCTCGCGCTGGGCGTATCGGCGCCGGGCCCGCTTGATGACACTGCGGCCGAGGCCCTCTCTCAGGATGCCGCCGTCCCACCAGATGAGACACAAGATAAGACCGAAACCAATGAGCCGCCGCGCACCGACGTCCTGATCAGCTACACGATTGCCGAGGTCTTCGCCGACCGGATACTCGATCCGGAAACGGCGACGGAGGCAAGCGGTCTGCTGATGCCCGTTCCGCCCGGCAACGTCTACCGCGCCATCGGCATGCCCACTGTCCCGCCGGACGCCGGAGAACTTCAGAAGCCCCTGCGGGACGTGCTCGCCAGGTTCATGCCGGTAACCGGGAAGGATAAGGATTTCGCCGATATGCTGCTGTCGCGCGGCTACGCACGCGTGATGGCCAGACCGAAGTTCCTGCTGTATGCCGGGGAGCCGGGGGTCGTCACGATAGGAGAGGAGCAAGACCCGAATGCCCCCGAGTCGCAAGCCCTCACGAAAGAGCGAGGGTTCAGCTTCCTGAGATTGAGCACCGTGGCCCGTCTGCTGGATGACCAGAACGCAACGATAGTGGAGACGAAGCTCGTTCTGAAGTATCCGAGCGAGGACGCCGGCGCTCCGAACGGACGCACGACGACTACAGCGATCAGTTCGACGGCCGCCATTCCCAACGATGAGTATATAGCCGTTATCGAGCGGAGCACAACTGAGCAGGACGACGAGAGCGAGCGCCGGCGCCTTCACATATTGTTAGTTCAGCCGACCATCGTCCGCAGCCCCGTGTCGGACACGCAGCCGCAGGACCATACACGGGTCCAGGTTGTGACGGATGGCCGAGACCAGACGGCTGCCTCCGAAAGCCCGGAAGCGAATCTGCTTCTGAATTTCACCCTGGTCAAAGCGAAGACCGAGAAAAGGCTGAACCACGAGACGCTGCTCCAAGTTGAGAATATCCTCGGAGAGAGCATGCGGACCACGAAGAAAGGTACGGGCGCACGCCAGAAATCGGAAATCACGCTCGGCGAGATTCTCAAGAGGCATGTCGTAGGAAGGCCATTGCCCCCGGAAACCGTACGGGCACTCAATGATCTGCTCGTCTCGAAGGGATACATTGAGCCGCTGACAAGTCCGCAGTTGCACGCGCGCAACGGCCAGGAGGTGAAGTTCTTTGCTGGTGGCGAAGTGCCTGTTCCTGCTGTGCCCGCGACGGTCGCCGATCCTTCCCAGGCGACGGCTTTTGAATTCATCCTGCTCGGAACCACCATAGTGGTCACCGCCCACATCGGGGATCACAATGATGCCACGCTAAAGATGGCGATAGAACTGACAGACCTTGTGCGGGGATTGAAGGATGGCGGCCTGCCGCT
>CAYFUB010000714.1:0-4804 GCA_964346195.1 uncultured Pirellulales bacterium | reverse complement strand
GTGTCGTTGATCTTCACGTACAGTGGGGCCGGGCCGTTGCTGCTTTGGCCATAGAAATACAGCACCAGCGTGGTGATGCCGTGCTTGGTCCAGTCCTGGGGTGTGGCGAAGGTGCGTTTGGCCTCCGAGTGGACGGCCCCGCTGGTGTTGTCATAGTTCAGCGGCATGGCCTGCTGGCCGCCGTGGATGGTGCTGAGCTCGACAAAGGGCGGGTCGGTGTAGCCGACCTGCGAGCCGCCGTAGACGGCGTCGGTCCAGCCGTCGACCCAGGTCTCATAGATGCGGCTGCCCTCGTCATCGCTGTAGCTCTCGAAGTCCTCGACGGTAATGAACTCGACCGTCGCAAAGTCCCACACGTCGCCTTCCCAGGCACTCGGGACTTGGGCCTCGTTGACCTCGATGACCTTCCAGTAGTAGCTCTGGGCCAGGTTCACGGGTGTTTCATAGGCGGGCACCGTGACCGTGGTCGCCGGGGCGGTGCCATCAAGGACCGCCTGCTCGTCGTCGCTGAGCAAGACCTGGTGGGAGGCAGCCTCGCGTCCGGCCCGCCAGCTCAGCGTCACCTGCGGGTTTACCTCGGTGGCGCCGTCGGTCGGCTGGGGTTCGCGAGCCCGGACGGGGACCGCGAAGAAGCGGACCTCGCTAAGGCCGTACTGCACCAGCACCTCGCCCCAGTTACTGGTGATGGTCAGTTTCACGTAGCGGGCCGTGACATCGCCAAAAGGCACCTCGATATCGGCCGCGTAGTCCGGCGTGCCCGGCGCCTGGGTAAACTCGAACTCGCCCAGGGCCGTCCAGGTCTCGGCGTCGGTGGAATACTCCACCTGCACGTTACGGGCCCCGACCCCGAGCAGCGATTCCAGGGCGCCGTTGGAGTTCCACACGAGCAGCTTGTCCAGCTTGTGGGTCCGGTCGAATTCGTATTGGATCCAGGTCGGCTGGGGGCCGGTCTTGGCGCTGAGCCACATGTCGGCCGAGGTGGTGGAGTGCTGGTCGTTGGCGTTCAGGCCGGAGCCGTCGACGGTCTTCTCCGGTCCCATGTCCGCGTTGTTGGAACTGGAGGCGGTAGCGACAACGCCGGTGACCGGATACGAGTACGGCTCGACCGTGAAGGACCAGACGTTCCCTTTGAAGATGGTGCTGTCCGGCGGGGCATTGACCTCGTCGATCCGCCAGTAGTACGTCTGCCCGAATTCAAGGCGCCCCAGTGGCTCGTACGTATTGGCGTTCTGGCCCGTGCCGACCAGCACGCCCTTGGCATCGGTCCGGCTCGCGGTGTTCACGTCGTCGAACGAAGTCCCGAAGTAGACGTCATGCGCGGCGGCGTAGACTCCCGGGCTCCACCCCAGGGTGATGCCCCGAGACACATCGGTGGCGTCATTCATCGGGCTCGGGGCCGAGGCCAGCTCGAGCGCGGCGCCCTCCATCAGAGCCGGGATCTCCTCGGCCGCCAAGACCCTGTTGAATACCTTGATATCGTCGATGACGGCCGCGGCACCATTGGTGATGGGGATGTAGGCGATCGTCTGATACCCGAAGCGAGGGTTCGCATCGAGGTTGGGAAAGCCACCCAGGTTCGTGCCCCTGGCCACCTCTTCGCCGTTGAGGTACAGAATCGCAGGCCCCCCGCCGAACTGCCACGTCACCGCCACGTGGAACCATGTATCGGCAGTGATCGCTCCCGCCGCGGGGATCTCGATGTTCTGGAAATCCGCATCGGCCGCGTCTTCCAGGTAGAAGCCGAAGTCCTGCGGACCCATGTCGGCGTGGTTGGCCCCCTTGCCGATGAAGAAGTAGATGGTGCCGGCGCTGGCGTCGAAGAGCCTGTAGTCGGCGGGGGCCGAGCCGTCCCAATCGGGCTTGAACCAGAACGCCAGCGTGCAGGTCTGCGTGAGAATGTTGGGGATCGCGACGTAGGCCTCGGATCCATCACAGTAGACACCGCCGCCGTACAGGCCGGATGTGAACGCGGCGCTGCCGCCGAGGCTGGCGTTGTTGCCCTGGCCGCTCGCGTCGATCGCCACTGTCCCGCCGGTCTCATCGAGCCGCCACCAGCCGATCAGGCTCGGATCGGTGGCCCCCCAGCACGCGGCGGACCAGAACAGGATTGCGCCCAACACCGGTAGAATTGACAATTCTCTTCGCATGATCGTCCTCCTTCGAGCAGTGTTGAATGTTGCACGTTGGGCCGCGGGTGGCAGACGTACAACCTCTCCGCACCGACCCGCCGGCCCCAGGAATCGATCGTCAGCGCACAGGGCCACACCGTGTTCTGAGCGCGAAGGCCCACGCAAGACCTGAAGCCGACGTACGGCGACCATTGGCCTGCGAGGTCGTTTATGAGATTCCATCACCATTATCGGCTCCGAGGGGGAGGCTGTCAACCCCAAAAACTGGTGCAGCCGGCGACCGTCAAGAACTGGCATATGACGGCTTTCCGGCACTTCTGACGACGGAAGTCGGGGAGGAAAGTCGGGCGGCCCCCACGATTGATGGTCGATGATTGACGATTGATGATTGAGACGGGACACGGAGGCCCGCTGATCGTGACGGATTCGGTTTGTCGCGTCGCGTAGGCCGCCGGACGGTTGCCGATCGGGCAAGCTGTGAGCAGCGGTCCCTCCGAGATGCCCGTGGTGTTTTTCAGCGGACCAATCGGCCGCGGAGCCGCCGGACGGCCAGGGCGCCGAAGAGCACAATGAATGCCGCAGCGTAGGCGAGATCGCCGAGAAGACTCAGTCGATAGCCGCTGGTGCAGACCGCGCGCACGAGGCGGACCGCGTGCGTCAGGGGCACGAGCTCGGCAACGAATCGGACCGGTCGCGGCAGGTTGCTGATCGGAAAGACCACGCCGGAGAAGAAGAACATCGGCGAGATGAAGCCCGTGATGTAGAAGTTGAAGTGATTGATCGTCTTGACAAAGGAAGTGACGAACAGCGACAGCGTCGCGAATATGACGCCCGTCAGGAAGCCGACAAACGGGGCGAGCAGACCCTGGGGCAGGTGGATAATCCCGAATGGCACCAGCACGCAGATCACCGCGAACGAGAAGAACAGGCCCTTGGTCCCGGCCCAGATGATTTCGCCGATGATGAGGTTGTTGACGGTGATCGGGGCCGCCAGCATGCCGTCGTACACCTTCTCGAACTCCAGGCGGATGAAGGTGCCGTAGGTGCATTCGAAGCTGGACGTAAACATGGCGGCCGTCACCGGCAGGCCGGTCCCGAGAAACACGATGTAGGGCAGGCCGCCCATGCTCTCCGTGATGTATTTGCCCAGCCCGAGACCAACGCCCATCAGGAACAACAGCGGCTCCAGGAACGGCGGCAGTCCGTTGCTCAGCAGGTTTTTCGTATAAACGCGCACGTGCCGGTACCAGACGCTGAACAACCTCTGGGCGAGCGTCGGGTGGACAGCCGCACTACTGCTGCTCATTGAGCGCCCTCCCCGTCGCCTTGAGGAACACGTCCTCGAGGGTCGATTGCCGCAAGAGATACTGGCTGCCCTCCGCGAGTTGGTCGGCGACGCCCTTTAGATCGTCGATATTCGCCGCATAGAACCGCATCGTCCCGGCCGCCCGGTCCGGCCGCACGCCCCCGGGCAAGTCCGCCTCGCGAACAGCCAGTTCCCCGTTGGTCAGCGGCACCTCCAGCACGTACGCCTCGATATTCTCCGCCAGCAGCCGCTGCGGACTGTCCTCCAGGACCTTCCGGCCCTTGTCCATAATGAGTACCCGGTCGCAAATCTGAAACGCCTCCTCCATGTAATGGGTCGTCAGCAGGATCGTCGTGCCCTGGACCCGGAGCTGACGCAGCTTGTCCCAGATCAGGTGGCGCACCTGCGGGTCCAGGCCCGTGGTCGGCTCGTCGAGGATGAGCAGCCGGGGGTTGTTCAGCAGGGCCCGGGCGATGACCAGCCGCCGCTGCATGCCGCCCGACAGCTCGCGGATCTTCGCCTCCAGCTTCTCGGACAGCTCGAGGAAATCCAGCAGCGTCTCGATCCGCGCGCGGGCCAGCTTGCCCGGCAGCCCGTAGAACTTCGAGTAAATCATGAGGTTCTGAATCACGTTCAGCTCCTCATCCAGGTTGTTCTCCTGGGGCACGACGCCGGAAAGGTACTTGATGGCCAGCTCATCGCGCGCGGGGTCGTGGCCGAAGACGTGGATGCTCCCGTCGGACGGGCGGTTGCGGCGACTGCGGCCGTAGAGCATCATCATCATGGTCGTCTTGCCCGCCCCGTTGGGCCCGAGCAGCCCGAAACACGAGCCCTCCTCGACCGCGAAGCTCAGGTCGCACACGGCACAGACCCGCCCGAAATTCTTACTAACGTTTTTGACTTCGATAACCGTCATACATCAATCGCCGCACACGCCGGATTCTGCCAATCACGCTCTTTACGGGCGTTTGGCAGGCAGGTTCTACTCGATCTTGACCGTCTCATCCAGCGGCATGCCCAGTCTCTTGAACCGCTCGGCCCGGCTCTTCTCATCGCCGACGCAGATTTCGCGGGCCAGCCGCCCCACCGTCAGGGCGTGCTCGCGCGGCACGACGATGACGCCGTCGCCGTCGGCGACAATCACGTCGCCCGGAAAGACCAGCACGCCCCCGCAGTTGATAGGAAAGTTGTACGATTCGGCAATCAGCCGTCCCGGCCGCACACCCCGCGTGCTGTACGCCTTCTCGCAATAGACGGGAATCCGCTTGGTCTTGATAATCTCATCGGTATCCCGCGCCCCGGCATTCGTTACTACGCCGATCACGCCCTTCTCGGCCCAGCCCAGGCTGTTGTTCGAGCCGATGAACCC
>CAYFUB010000713.1:0-3919 GCA_964346195.1 uncultured Pirellulales bacterium | reverse complement strand
GCGATGGAGGCGCTGTTGATGGCAACGTCGCTGCCGGCGGCGCCCATGGCAATGCCGAGGTCGCCGGCCGCCAGCGCGGGAGCGTCGTTGATGCCGTCTCCGACCACCACGACGGTGTGCCCGTCCCGTTTGATCTGCTCGACGACATACAGCTTGTCCTGGGGCAGGCACTGGGCCTTGTAATCGGTGCAACCCAGTTCGGCAGCGACGCGATTCGCCACTTCGCTACGGTCGCCGGTGAGCATCGTCACGCGCCTGATGCCGATGTCCATCAACTCCCTGATGGCCCGCTGCGCCTCCGGCCGGGTCTTATCCTGCAGGCCGATCCAGCCGATGCAGCGGGAAGCCTTCGCAACGTACAGGGTGCTGAAGCCTTGCTCCTCGTGCAGCCGGGGATCGGGAACGTTCTTCACGTCGATGCCGTGCTCGGCCAGGAACGTGTCGCGGCCGACCATGATGCGGGCGGAGTTGACACTCGCCGTGACGCCCTTGCCCGGCGTCTCCTGGAAATTCTCCGAGCCGGGTAGCGCCAGGCCGGCCTCCTTCGCGACTTCCTGCAGCGCCCGGGCGGCCGGATGTTTGCTCATCTGCTCGGCGGCCGCCGCATCGGCGAGAAGCTCGGCGGGCTCCACCCCTTCGGCGGGGGTCAACTTGGTAACGTAGAGCCGGCCCGTCGTGACGGTCCCGGTCTTGTCGAACACCAGGGCCGTCATCTTGCCGGCAATCTCGAGGTCGGCCACGTTCTTGACCAGGACGCCGAGCCGCGCCGCGGCCGAAATCACCGCCACCATCGCCGTCGGCGTCGCCAGGATCAGCGCGCACGGACACGAGATCACGAGGATGGTGATGGATTGATTGATGTTCCGCGTGAAGACCCACACGATGAACGCAATCATCAGGATGGTCGGCACGTACCAGGAGATGTAGCGGTCGATGATCCGCATGATGGGGATCTTGGTCCCTTCGGCCTGGATAATCAGCGACTGGACCTTTCCCAGCGTCGTGTCCTTGCCCGCTTTCGTCACACGAATATCAAGCATACCCGTCAGGTTGCTGGTGCCCGCGAAGACCTGCATGCCCGGGACCTTGTCGACGGGCAGCGATTCGCCCGTGATGGTCGCCTCGTTCACCGAGCTCAGGCCGTTCTCGACCTCGCCGTCGGCCGGGACATTATCGCCCGGACGCACCCGGATGCGGTCACCCGGCCGCAACTCGCTCACCTTCACCTCTCGTTCGTCCCCCCCCGCTTCGATCAGGTTGGCCTTTACCGGCGTCAGCTTGATCAACGATTCGATGGAAGCACGAGCGCCCAGCGCCGTCCGCGTCTCGACCAGCTCGCTGAGCAGCATGAAAAAGCCGATAAGCCCGGCGGCCACGTATTCCTCCGTGACCAGAGCGGCCACAATGCCCAGCGCCGCCAGCTCATCCATGTGCGACTCGCCCCGAATCAGGCTGCGAACCGCGTGGATGACAATGGGCGCCCCGAGCAGGACGGCACCCAGCAGGGCGAACAACTCGGCATTGAAACTGTCGACCCCGTAAACGAACCGAGCGATGCCGCTGTTAATCAGAAGGACGCCGCCCGCCAGCGTACCCAGCAGGGCAATACTGACGCGCAGTTGCTGGTCGCGGGTCTGTTCGGCGTCGAAATCGTCTTTGAAGTGCAGATGTTGATGGGCCATAGCCTTTCTCTCACCGAGTCTCGGTCGCCATTTCCATTCCAGGCTGTTCGATCACTTTGTCCCTGCCTTCTGCTGGTTCTGCTTCGACTTCAGGACCGCGTCACGATTCACCAGGATCCGGAACTCCTGCTCTTTCGCGTTATCAGATTTGTCGAGAATGAATTTCTCGTCGGCATTCTTCAGGACCTCCTGGATCGCATCGAGGTAGAACCCTTGGGCGACGATCTCCGGCCACTTGCGATACTCGGGCAGGATGCTCTGAAGACGTGTGGCGCTGGCCCGCGCCTCTTCGACCACTCTCGTACGATACGCCTGGGCCTGAGCGATCGTATCCTGGGCATCGCCGGCCACCTGGGCCCAGAAGGCTTCCATCTGCTCCTCGGTCACATCCTCGTCCTGCAGGGCCTGGTACAGGGGCACGGCAATCCGGCTGGCGGTCTTCGTCAGAGTGTTCTGGGCATAGGTCCGGGCCTCGCTGATGGCCTGCTGGCTGCTCTGGCTGGCGGTGAAGAAGGCCTGGAAAGCATCGTCAACCTGCTTGGGCCACTGGACATCGACGAGCTGAACCTGCGTGACGCGGATGCCGCTTTCCAACTCATCCAGTTTCTCCTGAACGAGCCGGCTGACGTGCCGGCGTATGGTATCGGTGCTCAGAAGCGCCTCATCGATGCTGTACCGCACCAGCGCGTTGACGACGGCATTCTCGACGACGCTTTCCAGCAGCGGCTTGATGCTCGCCGTCATCACGTCGAAGTAGATCTGGCCGGGCACGACATCGTCGATGTAGATGTTCCGGAAGAATTGCTCGACGCCCGTGATCTGATAATTGATCTGCCACTTGGTATGGACAATGTTATAGTCGCTGCCCTCGGTGTCCGGCCCCGGCTGCTGCCCGGAATAGGTCGCGGCCGGAACCGGCGCGACGTCTTGACCCGCCGCTCGCGCCGTACTTCTCTGGCTGCCGGTGAGGCAGTATCCTTCGGTCAGGGGATCCAGCGTCTCGGGCACGAACCGCCGCGGCTTGGGCCCCGCGCCCAGGATGTCTTCGCGGGTCTCCTTGTACCAGAACGTGTTGATCGCCAGATTGATGTTCTTCTCGACGGGAATCCTCACGAGCTCCTGGATCGGGTAGGGAAACACCCAGTGGGCGCCCGGGCCGATGATGGCCTTATCGCCGACGCCCCGGATCCTGCCGAACTGCAGAACCAGCGCCCGTTCGTCCGGACCCACGGTCTTGAAGCCCGAAGCCAGAAATCCGACGACCAGCACAATCATGATGACCTTCAGGATCGCGAAGCTGATGCGCAGGGCGTCGGAGAGCGACTGGCCGGCCGCGTCGAGTCTTTCGCCTCCCGGCTGAGACGGCGGCGAGTCGGGCGACATGGCATGTTCGTGTTCGTGGTCGTGCGGATGCGTGTGTTCGTGTTTGTCTGTCATGGCTTTGTGCCTGCTCCGTCTGACCCGCGGCTATTCGGCCGGTTTGGCGGGTTCCAGCGCCGGCATCTCGCGCAGAAGCCGGAACGGCTGGCAGTCCGCGGGGATCACGATCGTGGCCCGCTCCTTCAGCGTGATCAAAAGGGCCTCCAGGTTGCGCAGAAACATGGCCAGTTGCGGGTCCTCTTCCATCATCTGATAGTACTTGGCGGCCTCCGCGTCACCCTGGCCGCGAATGGCCTTCGCCCGCGCCTCGGCGGCGGCCAGCAGCACGTCCCTTTGCATATTGGCCTCCGTCTCGATCCGAGTCGCCTCGGCCTGCCCCTCGGAAATTGTGGCCTCCGTGCGACGCTGCCGCTCGGCCTTCATCCTCTCGAAGACGTTCTTGGTGACGTCCCCACTGACCTTGAGCTGCTTGATCCCGAGCGCTTTGACCTCAATGCCGTACTCTCTCCGCACCGGCTCCTGGAGGTCGGCAAGCATCTGGGCCTGGATCTCGTCGAGCCTGACCTTGGCGGGGTCGCTGTTGACAAACTCGCCGAAGGCATGCTGGCCAATGATGCGGTTCTGGGTGTCGTTGATCTGATTACGGAGCTTGGTTTCCGCGTTGGCGACGGTCCCGACCGCGTTGAGGAACTTCAGCGGTTCGGCCACACGCCACACGGCGTACGTGTTGACGATGATCGGCACGGCCCCCCGGGTGGTCGTCTCGCCCAGCTCGGCCGCTTCCAGGACCCGCATGCGCGAGTCGAACCGGTGGACCTGCTCGATGGGCGTCGGCCATTTGACCTTCAGGCCGGGCT
>CAYFUB010000712.1:0-8726 GCA_964346195.1 uncultured Pirellulales bacterium | reverse complement strand
ACGAACCGCATGGACGCCTCAAGCTCCTGGGTGTCGCTGTCGGGGTGCCCGACAATCTGATAAGCTGTGATTTCCTGTGGGTCCGCGCCAGCCGCGAGCAGATGACCGACGGCGCGGGCCAGCTCATCTGAGTACACCTTGCCGCCGGTGCCCTGTTGCCATGTGCGAGAGGCGCTCTCGAAGCCCAGGTAAAATGTCTTGAAGCCTACCCGGACCATGAGATCGGCCAGTTCAGCGGTCAGGAAACGGGCGTTTAGCGCATTGGGCGTGTGAAGATTCACGCGAATGCTGCGCCGCAGGACTTCCGTCAGGAAGGGTACGAGAACCTTCCCGGCATCGAACAACAGCGCGTCATCATAGAAGGCGACGTTCTCCACGCCTCGCCCAGCCAGGAACTCCAACTCGGCCAGCGACCGCCCCAGAGGCCGCGGCTGGAAATGATGATAGACCTGCGGCACCGAGCAGTAGCTGCACCGGAATGGGCACCCGTCCGAGAGCTTGAGCACGCCGACACGCAGCCGGTCACATACCTCCCAGAGTGCCGGTTGACCGGGATCGGGCGTCATCTGCACGAGTGCCCACAACGGTTGCAGGTCGGTGCCGGCCACCACGAGATCGGCGCCGAGACCGCGCGCGTGCTCGGTGCAAAGCGTCGCATAGTTGCCGCCCAGCACAATCTGGGCATCCGGCCATGCCTGCCGGATATCCTCGACGACCTCGCGGACGCCGGGATACCAATAGGTCATCATGGTTTGAATCAGAGCGTAGTCGAACCGGCCTCGATCCTTGAGATAGTCCTGGAAGAGGTTCCGCGGCAGGCCGAAACGGCGGAAGTGGCGTGGGATGTCCTGCAAAGGCCCAGGAGCTTCGATACGCTCCTGGTAGAACCGGCCGCGACCCCATTCATCCGAGGACAAATCCTTTTGCCGCGCCGCGAATGGATGCTGTCGGTCCAGGTAGTCGAAGAAGACGAACTCCGCCCGCCCCCGCAACCGCCCGGCGACGCTCAACAGCCCGTACGGCTTGATCCAGAAGTCATAGGCGGCATAATCGTAAATCGGCGGATTGACCAGCAGAATTCTCGGTCGCATTCCCGCAGCTTAAAACTCGCCACGCTCCGGTGTCAACGGACAATGCCGTCGGTTGTACGCGGCCCCGGCTTGCGGGAACCGCTCGCTTAGACAGCCGCCAGTCGAGCTTGACTGATTGCTTCCACGACCTCGTCCGTTGACACGACCGCACTGGCGATATATCCGAAGTTCACGAGGGCCGCCTCGTAGCCGTCGCCCAGCTCAGGATGCCGGGCGCCGGCCGTGGCGTCCTTGACCACCACAACTTCGAAACCCTGCTCGATCAACTCACGCAGGTGGGCTTCCACGCACAGGTTGGCCGACATTCCCGCCAGGATCACGCGGCTGATGTTGCGCTTGCGAAGCTGCAGGACCAGATCGTTGCTCTCCGGGCCGTAGACCTTGTGCGGGCTGACCACGATGGTCTTGCCGTCCTCGATGTAGGGCTTGAAGCGTTCGAGCCAGTCGGCGCCCGAGCCCTCGAAGCCTTCGAGGTTCAACGGACCTTTGCGCTCGTACATCTTGATCTCGTGCATCATGTTCTCGGTGGTTCCCCCAAACTTCCACGCGCGATCCGTGGGATAGTAATAATGGGGCGAGATGAACACTTCGAAGCCGTTGCGCTTGGCGGCCTTGAACAGCCGTTCGATGTTCTGGATGGTCTTGTTCTCCTTGACACTATCGCCGACCAACGACCAGGTAACGCCGGCCTCACTGAGGAAGTCGTTCTGCGGGTCGGTAATCACCAATGCCGTGTTATGTTCTTCGATATCCATGATTCTTCTCCTTTTACGCGGTCGGTGCGACCACGAAAACGGGCGCCCCCGATCGCTGAAAGGACGTAATGTGAAAGTGCTATACGTACCTTTTATTTATACGCACGCCCCCGAAGACGGTGCGCCGGCATCCGTAGGAATGAGTTTTCAAGGCGCCTGTGTTGTCAGTGGTTCGTCGAGCCGGGCGCTGGGCCGGGGGCTCACCCGGCACCGACGACCTCTGAAAGGGCTCTGCAACGCGACTTATCGCGTTTGGCGATCCAATCCAGCCCCTGTCCCAAAACGGGGTCCAACACGCCAACGAACCGTTCATACCCGGGGCAGCATAAATCTAAGCCCTGCAAGGATTTACGTGTATCGTGCCGGAGCCGTTCACAGGGTGTCTTGTCGAGCGGCCCCGGACCGGAGGGCCGCTGTGCGGCCGGCCTGCGCGTCGGGGCGAAGTCGAGACATCCGGCTGCGAATGCGGCGTGTCGCTCGGGCATCGGCACGCTCCCGCATGACACGGGGCTGACGCTCACGCCACGCGAAAAAAAGCTCCTGGAGAAAGAAAAAAATGCAACGTGGCGTCACGTTCGTCCGGCTCATCGGACTTATAGATAGTTGTGGATGTCTACGCGCGAATGTGACTATCTGGAGTTGGTCCGAAAGGCACAGCACGGCGACAAGGAAAGTCTGGGCCGCCTGGCTGAGACGGCAAGGGTCCGTCTGCACGAATACGTGTTTCGCCTGACGCTGGCGGACGATCTGACCCAGGATATTGTTCAGGAGACGATTTTGGACATGTTGAGGCTATTCGGAAGGCTCCGCAAGAGCGACAGTTTCTGGCCGTGGCTCTGTGGCATCGCCTTCAACAAGGTACGAAGCCACTACGGCAGGCAGTGGCGGCACAAGACCGCCCGCCTGCCCGAGAATGGTCCCGAGCTCAGGAGCGAGCGCGAAGGCGACGTGCTGGCTGCGGTGGTCACAGAGGAGCTGAAACAAATTGTCCTGCGGTCTATTGAGATGCTGGAGCCCCGGCACCGGGCCGTCCTGACGATGCGATGCTACGATCACCTGTCTTACGCCGAGATTGGCAAGCTCATGGGATGCTCGGAAATCGGGACACGGGCCTTGTTTTATCGGGCCAAGAAGGCGCTGACACGCCAATTGTCCCGCTTCGGTCTCGGCAAGGGCGCCCTGCTCATCGCCCTGGTCGTCTTCGGCAAGCTGACGGCGGCGAGCGAGGCCGCAGCCGCAGAAGTCTCCATCTCCGCCACGACCCTGTCGGTCGGTCCGGCGGCCGCCCTGTTTGCCGCAGCGACCAGCAAGGCCGTCATGGTCACACTCGCGACCGTCGGTGTATTGGCCGGTGGCTCAATGCTGATAGGCGACGGATCGGTCGAGTCTCTACCGGGGCTATCTCCGGATGGCGCAAGAGGCCACCCCATCGCCGGCCTCCCAGCCGAGCTGTCCCGAGCAAAAGTGGAATACTGGTACTACTTCCCGGACGGGCCGGATAAGGCCGTCATGACGCGCCTCATGGGCTTCGACGATGACGGCAAGGACCCTGTCTGCCTCCTCCTCGAAAACCAGCACGCAAATTACTACTTCCACCATCGCCGCAATACGGTCTATATCAGGAACCACCACCAATGGCAGGAGGATCTGCAGGTAAAACGATTGCCGACGGACGCGCCTGACCTGAGCGGCTTTCTCTCTCGCCTTGAGGGAGGACCGCGACCGGTGTTTTTCACCCCGGAAAAGGGCAAGGGCCTGCTCGTGGTCTGCGAGCACACCAACGACGGGAAAGGCGCGATCCGCCAGGTGGACCGCCACCCCAACGTCCTGCAGGAGGAGTATTTCCAGTTCGGATGGCCTCAAAGTGCACACGTTATCGATCAGCGGGATACGATGCATCAACGGGGCTGGACGTACTTTCGGCTGCGCGGGCAGATCAACGGCGCGACAATATCCGGGACGGGCCGGCTGCCCTTCGTTTATACCGCCAGGCATCTTCACTATCCGTGGCTGGACCTTCGCCTTGGGCGCCGATGGCGGGCGGTGGACACGAAGGAGAGCGCCGTCATTTGTGACCAGCAAGGCCGCATAATTGCCAGGTACGCCAGTGGCGGCCTGTTCGCCGGGTTGGCTCGTCCGTGGATGGGGCTGCACGCCATCGACACAATCCGCCGGGACGCCGCCGGGCAACGGTTGCGATATGAGACACAGTATGACGGCGGGGACCAGGCCAAGGTCATAGTGGAGGCCGGCTCAACTACTCTGACCTACACCATCAATTTGAAAGAGGACACCATTGCACGTATCGCGTTCACGTCAGGTAGTGCCGGGCGGTCGCATGCCGTCAGGGGAGAGCTTGAGTTCACGTATCTTCAGGACGTCGAGGGCGTGTCGGCGGAATTTGCGGAGCCGCGCGTGAGCACCGCCGCGCCGAGAGAGTCAAAACCATGCGGCATGCTGTGGCTCGCGCAACTGCTTGAACGTGGGTATAACTGAGTCCAGCGAATTTTCGAGCGAACGGAAAAGGAACGGAAATCATGACAGCGAATACCCGGAAACAACTGGGTGCGATCTGCATACTGCTGGCGGCCTTTGCCGGTACATCGTCTCTTGGGGCAACCCGGATCATCTACTGTGACGCCCGGGCTCCTGGCGCCAACGACGGCTCCAGTTGGGAAAACGCGTTCAAGTACCTCCAGGATGCTCTGGCCGCCGCAGGCCGACCGACAGAGAAGGTCGAAATCCGCGTCGCACAAGGCATCTACAAACCTCATGAGATGAGTGAGACTTCGCGCGTCTTACTGGAAGCGACGGAGCGCAGCGAGCGCTTGCAGAGTTTCCAACTGAAAAACCATGTCGTTATCCAGGGGGGCTACCTCGGAGTCGGGGCGCCGGACCCCAATGCTCGCAGTGTTTACGCCTACCCGAGCATCCTCAGTGGAGACCTGGCCGGCAACGACGTGGCGTACGAGAATGCGCAGAGTGCCCCTGAGGCGCGAGGGTCAGGTTCGGCGCTGCCGGTCGACACAGACTGGAAAGGTATCCTCGACTACATCAGCCATCCCAGCCGGGCGGAAAACAGCCTCATGGTCGTGGCGGCCAACGACGTGGATGAGACGGCAATTCTCGATGGCTTCAGGATCACGGGCGGGCATGCAGACCAGTCGGGTTCCACCGGCGCCGGTATGCTTTGCAGCACTGCCAGCCCGGTCCTTGTCCGATGCTGGTTCCTGAATAACACGGCTTACGGCACGCAAACGGCGCCTGCCAGGGGCGCCGGCATGACAATCTATCGTGGCCGTCCGACCCTGCGGGACTGCACCTTCGAATTCAACATCGCCTTCGGTGACAACAACATGAGTGGCGGCGCCGGGATGTACAATGAGAGCGGGTATCCGAGGCTCATCAATTGTCACTTCGCGCGCAACGTGGTAGCCGGCTCCGGGGGAGCATATCTGGGCGGCGCGTTATACGGCTTCGACGCTTCAATCACCTTGACAGGTTGCCAATTCGGCGAAAACCTGGCGCTCCATGGCGAAGGCGGCGCGATCGCCAACCTGCGTGGCTTCATGTACCTCACGGACTGCACACTCCGGCACAACGCGGCCGACGATGGAGGCGCAATCTACAATACTGCGGGAAGCGGGCTCACCGTCGGCAACTGCCTCTTCGTGAAGAACCGCGCCGTCAATCTCGGGCGGGGTGGCGCTGTCTACAACGAGAGTGGCGACCTGACGGCATTCTCCCGATGCCGGTTCGCCGGCAACGTGGCGGAGAGCGACGGCGGCGCCCTGTACCATGTTGTCGGCGTCGATTGGTACGGCGGTGGCGGCGCCTTCACGATGACGAATTGCGCTTTCAGCGGCAATTCCGCGCGCCGGGGCGGCGCGCTTTACCGGCTCAGTCAGGGGGAGTTCCAGTTCGTCAACTGCACCCTGGCGGCGAATGAGGCGCATACGGGCGGCGCCTTGTACAACGACGTCGGCGCCGCAACGCTGAAGAACTGCATCCTCTGGCTCAACAAGCCGGACCAGATTTACGGCCTAGGCGGCCGCGCCAAGTTGACTTTCTGCGACGTACAAGGGGGCAGCGACGGGGAAGGCAACATCGACGCCGATCCCCGGTTCGCGGATGTCACCGGGCCGGACATGATGATAGGCACGGAAGACGACAATCTGCGCCTCACCGCCGATTCGCCCTGCATCGATGCGGGGGACAGCACCGTGGTCTCGCCGGCCATGGATACCGACCTGGTTGGCGAGCGGCGCATCATCGGACGCGACATCGATCTGGGCGCCTACGAGTTCCCGGGACCGCTCGATTATTACGTTGATGCAGCCACCGGCAGCGATTCGAATTCTGGTCGTCACAGGACAGGAGCGTTCGCGACCATCCAGAAGGCCATCGACTCGGCGGCAGACGGCTGCCGCGTGCTGGTCCTTCCCGGTGTGTACCGCGAGGAGATCGATTTCAAGGGCAAGGCTATCACCGTCAGGGGCGAGAGCGGCGCGCCGATCCTGGAGGCGCCGAACGCCTACGCGGTCTCATTCTACTCGGCAGAGGGACCGGACACCATGCTGCAAAACGTCATAATCAGGAATAGCGACGTTGGCATCTTTATTTCGGGCAGTTCCCCCCTGATACGGAACGTGACCGTGGCGGACAACAAGTTCGGGATTGCCGCCTATGCCGGGGCCTTCCCGACGATCAACAGTTGCATCCTGTGGAAGAACGCGGACGGCGACCTGTTCGGGTGCGTGGCCAGGTTCAGCCGCACCGGGCACGAAGCCCAGGGTGACGGCAACATCAGCCAGGACCCGCTGTTTGCCGACGCGGCCAACGGCGATTTTCACCTGCTCTCCGAGTACGGGCGCTTTGTGCCCGCCCACGGATTGTGGGCGTTCGATGACAGGACCAGTCCCTGCATCGATACCGGTGACCCGGCGCTGGATGCCTCCGGCGAACGCAGGCCGAACGGCGGGCTCATCAACATGGGCGCCTTTGGCGGAACGCCCGAAGCGAGTTTGAGCCAGTGCCCGCTTGCCAATGGCACCGGCTTGGACGCAGCGGTGCCAGGGCCGTGACGTCTGGCGGAAGATTGGGCAAAGGCGCGAAATCCTGCGTCTTCACCGGTCAAGACAGGGCAGTGGAATCAGGTCCGGAGCGGTGGGCCGGACCCGATCCCGCCCTACAAGAGCGGCACTGCTGTGCGAAGGACGCGGTCCCGTCTGCTTCGCACGCTGCCCACGTTGCCTTGGGTCACGCATTTTTTGGGTGCGGCAGCGTCCCGCCGTCGTTGCGGCCGGGATGGAGATTATTTATCCGGATTCCATTTTCCCAGGTTGACGGCCGATGGGGGCGAGGCTATCATATGAGTAACAGGATGGAAGCATTCAGACCCGGGAACCATGATGTCGACGGTGAAGTATGAGAAAGGCTATGGTTCACAAGGTCGGAGATGGATTCGCGAGTGCCGACGGCGGACCGGATTCACCCTGATTGAGCTTCTCGTTGTTCTTGGCATCATATCCGTCCTGATGGCAACTCTCCTTCCGGCCCTGGCGATGGTGCGCCGTCAAGCCAGGAAAGTTCTGGGGGTCAACAACCTGCGGCAGATCGTCGCCGCTGCCGATGCTTTTGCATGCGATAATGACGACCGCTACCCGCCATCGATTGCCAGGATCGGCCTCGGTGACAACTGGAACTGGCAGGAGCCCACCATGCTGACCGGCTATCTGAAACGAACGCCCTCCGCGCAGCGATCACTCAGCGGCTATCTGCGTGGCTACCTCCCGGATGCCGATACCCTGTTCTGCCCGAACGCCCCCATCCGCTACAAGTACCTGCAGGAGGCCTGGGACGCGGGCGATGGGTGGGACAACCCGGATACGCCCGCCGTGCCCGACCCGGTCATGGGCACCTATTGCCTCTACTGGAATTACACCGGCTGCCTCGGCACGAAAGCCGGGCTCCTGCACGGACCCAGCGGGCCCGCGCGCGGACCCCGGGAAAGCCGAATCGTGGTCACGGACCGCTTCGGCTACAATCATTTCCGCAGCCCGGGCGCCTACGGAAGCTGCGAGCGGTTCACCGCCGCCGAGGTGACAGAGGGCTACGAAACCTCCTCCGCCTACTGGTCCCGCCCCGGACAGGGGACCATCGAAGAGCTGAGCGGGTTCGACGTCAAGCTGCACGCCGGCTTCGTCGACGGGCATGTCGAATCCTATCTGCCCGCCGAGACCGTGCCGATGCGGGTGGTTCTGTACCCCGGCACGGGTGAACCGTACACGGACGATCAGCCGACCCCCGGCATCTTCTATCTCCCGCGCCTCGGTCTGCATTGAACTTCCTTCCCGCCCCGCCAATGTGTTGAACGTGTGTGTGATAAAGAAGCGGCAGTTGAGGACCTGTCGCCGTTGGTCTCTCCTCATTCGGAGAAAAGCCGCACCCTTTGTCATGCCGAGCGGAGTGCAGCGGGAGGCATCTGGCCGCGCATCTGACGCAGCGCCCATTCGCCGCCAGATTCCTCCGCGCGGCCTTTGGCCTTGGTCGGAATGACAACGCCGGGCCCAGGAATCATTCCCCTGCATGTTTCCGCGGAGGGCAGCCTCGGACTGCCACGATTTAGCCCTACACCCGTGTCCAGGGGTGCGGCCGGAATATAGTGGCGGTCCTTCCGGCCCTGGTGGGGTTGGCACCCGGGAGGTCCGCTCCGCGACGGAGCGCTTCCGCCACGGCGCGGGGGGAGTTTACCGCTTTCAGGCCTCCGGCGTGGTGGTGTTGGGCGAGCGGTGCGATTCCGGCTCGTCCGGGCCGGCGACCCATACTTACGATCCTCCCCGCCGGTGGCCTCAAAGCGCCAAACTCCCTGCCGGCGTCT
>CAYFUB010000711.1:0-4230 GCA_964346195.1 uncultured Pirellulales bacterium | reverse complement strand
AGGGAAGGTGCCTCTTGTCCATAGCCAGATTTCTCCGCTCCGGCCTTCGGCCTCCGGTCGAAATGACAGTTCCAGAGGGTCTTCGCCGAATCTACCTACAAACATGACGTGCACCCGTCTTTGTGGGGCCAGCCGAATTTCTCGTAGCGTCTGGTGGGGAAGAAGTCGGCCGTGGTGTAATCCGGCGTGTTGTCGGGCAACACCTGTAACCCGGACCTGACCGACTCGACGTGCGCGTCCACGAACACCGCATTGCACGTGCCGCCGTTCCAGTCGCCGCGTTTGGCGCCGTGGAACGTGCCGAACCAGTCCCGGCCGTCGGGACACAAGGCGTTATCGTTGAGCACGTTCGTGTTGCCGGGTCTCGTCCACATGTTCTCTTCGGCAAAGAAGAACACTTCGTTCTTGGGGCGCGTGATCTCGCTGAGCTTATAAACGCCGCCGCGGCCGGTCGAGTCCTGCGCCGCCCAACCGCCAGGGTCGTTCTGCTTGGCGCCCAGATAGGAATTCATGCTGTAGCTGTAGTACGGGTCTATCGGATTCGAGGCAACGTGACTGGGATGTCTGACAGCCTCGGTTTTCGCGAGAACGTTGAACGTCGGGCACAAGTGCACTTTCTGCTCCGGCAGGTAGCCCCAGAAGGGCCCATCGGCGGGGTATCTCGGATCATGCCAGCGACAGTAACGCTGATATCCCGAGACAGGGGATTCGGTGCTCACCAGCGACCTCCAGGCAGAAGGATAGCGTGCATCATAGTCATCCAGGTACACGGCCTGGGCGATGCCGTATTGCCGCAGGTTGGCCCGGCAGGTCATCTCCTGGGCCTGCGACTTGACGCGCTGCAAGGCCGGCGTCAGGATGGGATGGCCATCAGGATGGCGATAATGGCGATAACCACCAACAGTTCGATGAGTGTAAAGGCGTGCCGCTTTGATCCCATGACGTGCTCCTTCTCCCTTCCAGGAACTCTCGATCACCGCAACGGCCCCGCAGCCAAACGGGACTAGGCATCGTACAGACATATTGTACACCTGCGGAGCAGGGAAAGGCAATATACAAGACGGCGGGCGCCGAAAATCGGACGGCCATAACCCTCGACACGCGCATCGTTGCGTCCCGACTAGAGCGGAAAGAATCAGCCCACGCAGGCGAGTCAATCCGCGCGTGACAGGGAAAAGGACTTCATCGCAGGGGACCGTCCCACGGCCGTGCGCCTACTTGATCTTACCCCATACCGCGCGCCGGAATTCGTTCAGCTCTTCGATCCCGTCCTCCGTCGTGGGTCGAAAACCGCCGTAGTAGCGTTCCTGGGCCTTTCGGCCCCATTCGATGGTCTCGGTGGCTCTCCACTTGAGATGGGTGGCGTGGCCGTCCGCAAAGGATACGGTCGTGCCGTCGCCGTGGCGTACCGGCGGATCATCCCACCAGGTGCCGTTGCCCTGATAGTGCACGGCGAAGCTGTCCGGCGTCATGGCGCCTTCATCGATATAGACCATACGCTCGGCCGGGGTGGGACTGGAAATCTCGCTCAATCTCTTGACCCAGAGCACCGTCTTGCCGACGCGCGTGCCCACCGAGTTGACGTGTGTGCTGCCGGTACTGACGCCGGTGCGACCGTTGAGGGCGTTCAGTCCGTTCATCGCATCCACGACCGCATACGTGACCCACTCCCCGGGCCTTCCGGTCGGACACTTATAGCAGCCTTCCTCCTTGGCGACCTCCCACAAGGCCCCTTCATGGATCGCCTTCTTCTGGCCGGCCTCGGTGACGCCGGTGTTCGGGCTGTCGGTGTCCCAGTTGTCGCCCCAGCCTTTTCCCACCCAGGCCCGCTCGACAATCCCGGTGGCGGCGCCGTCATTCGTCATCCCACCGCCGGCGTAGTAGTGGAACCCGCCGGCCCCGTTGACGACCCTGCCGTCATTCTCGTCCGTGTACATGAGCCAGGCCAGTTGCAGGGTCTTGAGATTGCCATGACATACGGCCCGCCGACCCTGCTCTTTCGCCCGGTTCAGAGCCGGCATCAGAATGGCCATCAAGATGGCGATGATAGCGATAACGACCAGCAACTCGATGAGCGTAAAGGCGTGTGGTTTGCGGCTCATACTACTGCCTCCTTTTTCTCTCACGTAGGCTTTTTCCACCTACACCCGATAATCCTGCATCAGATTAGAATACCACGATCGCTAAGATACATATTCTACCATCTCTGTTCCCAGGAGTTCAACCCCCTTGTGACCAGAAACGCACTCCGCCGAGGGATGCACGTCCTTCAGGAGCCCCGGCGACCGCCAGACGGACAGAGAACTGCCGCCCCGGCGGCCGGCAAAGCGGAGACCGCGGAGGTGTCGTAACTGCTTGCAGCAAAAGGTATTATGAACGCTCGCATGGTCAGCCCGGCGGGAATGAGCATACTGGTGAGCGCAAATGCCGCGATGACGTGAGCAAGGACGACATTCTCGAAATCTTGTATTGAGATTTGGACTTCGATCCCTTCTGTTCCCAAGCCCGCCGTGGTACAATAAGGTCGTTGGAGACGTCAGCATCGAAGGCGGAACCGGGCGGACCCTTACGGCCCGGGTCGTCCGTTGTCGGAATGAATGCCTCTGGGGCTCTCTACCTGTTCAGGTCCGAGAAAGGAGTGGAGATCATGTCGAGATTTGCGTTGGCCTGGGTGGCCGTCACAACGTTCGTTTCGCTGGCCTCTGAGGTCGGTTCGCTAAGGGCGGCTGAAGCCTTGCCCGTTCACGCGGGCACGCGCATCCTGCGCAGCGGCGATCTGATCGTCGAGATCGGCGACCCCGAGTCGGCGGACTGCCGATGGAACCAGGGTCTGCGGTTCTCGCCGGTCGCGAACGTCGTGCGTGCACAACTGGCCGGCCGGGAGTTCCTGTATGCGCCGCCGAGCGGCGGGGCCCTGACTTATCTGGGCGGCCTGCCGATGGAGTTCGATATCGGCCAGGAGGCCTTTCAGCCGGACCCGCCCGGTTACAACGAAGGAAAGAACGGCGACCCCTTCCTGAAGATCGGCGTCGGAATCCTGCGGCGCAACAGCGGGGCCTACAACTTCAGCACCAGCTATCCGGTCGTCGAGCTGGCCCACACCACCGTGACCTGGCAGCAGGACCGCGCCCATTTCGTTCAGACCCTGACCGGCAACGCCAACGGCTACTCCTGCCGGCTGGAGGAGGACGTCGTCGTCAAGAACGACCGGATCATCATGAAATACCTCCTGCGCAACACCGGGACAAAACAATTCACGACCGAGCAGTACCTGCACGATTTTCTGTGCTTCAACGGTCGGCCGGTCGGGCCGAACGTGCGGCTGTCGTTCCCTTATGACTTCACGACTTCCCCCGCCGTCGCGCCTTGGCAGCCGCCCGCCCGAGGCCGAGTCTTCGCCGCCGCCGGGCCAACCGTCGTCCGGGTCGAGAACATGATCGAGTACACCGAGACCGTCTCGAGCGTTCCGAAGATCTGGGTCTATAAGCCTCAGGATTACACAGGCCCCGACCGGTTCACGACGGAGCAGACCGAGACCCAGCAGCGCGTGACCATCGAGAGCTCGATCCCCGCCGCCTACGTCGGCATCTGGACGACGAATTATCAGGTCTCGCCGGAACAGTTCGTCCAGATCACCCTGGCCCCCGGCGAGGAGGCCCGGTTCACGCGAACCTACGTCTTCCGCGTGGACGGCTTCGTCCCGCAGGACGCCACGGGCGATGGGACGGTGGACACGAATGATCTATCGGCCCTGTCGTCCGCCTGGCTGAGCAAGCCCGATGGTGCGGCGTGGGCCTCAGCGAGCGACGTCTCCTCGCCCGCGGACGACCACATCGACCTTCGCGACGTGGCCGCCTTGTCGCGCCAATGGCGTCAGGAGGATGGCCTGCCCGCCCCCGTCGCTCACTGGAAGCTGGATGAGACAACGGGACTGACGGCAGCCGACGAGCGCGGGCGACACGACGCGACCTTGCACGATTTCCCCGACGCTGATTCCCACTGGGTCCCCGGCATGGCCGGCGGCGGCTTGCAATTCGATGGAACGGGCCCGTACGCACAGGCCGACGCCCATCTCGGAATCACCGGCGCGAGCCCGCGCGCGGTCGCGGCCTGGATCAAGTTGAATGACAGACCTGCCGTCAGTGAGGCGATCCTGGCCTGGGGCGAGCCGACCGTCGGCCGATACTGGCTCCTGGAAGCCGCCACGGACCGAAGGCTGCGTTTCTCTTG
>CAYFUB010000710.1:0-7702 GCA_964346195.1 uncultured Pirellulales bacterium | reverse complement strand
GCTCCTGATACTCATGGGCGAGACGCTCATGTTACTCACGGGCAGGATGCCCGTGCTACTGTAGCCACCGGCGCCCCTTTGTCGCGCAGCAGCTCGCGCAGCTCGCTGCTCTTCTGCTGGACCTCGGTCTTCGCTGGTGCATCGCCGCGCCCGACTTGCGGCAGCGGGTGCACGAGGTTATAGACCGCCTCCAGCCTCGGCTCAACGACCGCCCATTCCTTGTCCGAGACCCCCAACTGCTCCCTCAGGTCCTCCACGGCCCGCCGGCGCTCCGCCATCCTGCGCTCCTCCATAATCTTCATCCGCTCTTCCATGCTGCCGGCATTGCGCAGCCGCTCCATGTAAGCCCGCGATTCCTCGATCCGCTCCTGCACCTCTTGTGGAGACTCCTTGCCTTGCTCTCGGCTGAAGGCCGAACCGGACAGCACGCCCAACAGAGCCAGGCCGGAAGAACCCATAGCCACACGCCTGGAGATCGGCGTTTCGGTGGTTCTGCGAGAATCGTTAAGTCTGCTCACGTCTTGCTGCGTCATCGGCTCGACTCCTATTGCCCGTCTACCATCAGTAATCCTTGAACCTTCTCATCCAGTAGGGCCAGTCCTCCGGCTGCACGCCGCCGGCTTTGGTCCATTTGTTGGCCGTGTTGAAATCCTTGTGCCATTTGAGCGTCCAGAGCTCCTTGAGGCCGATCTTCCGGACCGACCAGTCGAGGAACAGGCCGTTGATGGTTCCGCTGTGTCGATTGATGCAGAAAGGCACCATGTTGCCACTTCTCGTCGCCTCCTCGGCCATTGGTGGATGTGTATCATCGGTGGGCGCGCCCCAATAGAACATGCAGTCGAGAAGCAGGGGTATCTCGGCGGCGCGCTACAGAGAGAAAATGTCCGTATAAGTCCGGGGCGTCTGTGAGCGTGGCGTGGTCGGAAGACCGTCAGCGCCCGGGCGTTTGAACAACCAGCCGTTTAGGCCATAGGTGCCGTAGCTGACGCGGAATTCCGGCTCGGTCTCTGTGAGGATCCAGGCGCGGAACGTCCCACCCATAGTAGTCTCAAAACTATACTCTAGGCCGGCGCCGTCCCCCCCGCCAGCGCCCCCAGCAGTCATCTCTCCCGGTTTGGTGGCCATGGGGCACAGCATCCCCTTCGTGGAGACGGAATGATATTGTCCGGAGGGCTCCAGAACGCGTCCTCGGCGCTCCCCGAACGACCGCCCTGTCAGGATCCACAACATGCTCCGGCTGGTGTAACCGGCGTCGTCGTGGAGCAACCGGCCTTCCTGGTCCTCCACAAACACGGCCAGTGTCGTGCCCCACTGCCGGAGGTTCGCCTGGCAGGCCGCCGCCTTGGCTTGCTTTCTGAAGCGCGACAACGCCGGCAGAAGGATCGCGAGCACCAAAGCGATAGTCGCAATCACGACCAATAGCTCAATGAGGGTGAAGCCGTTTGGATCCACGATTGACGATTTGACATTTACGATTTGGGTACCGTTCGGTGGAGGGTCGTGGTCCTCAATTTCCACTGTCTCGGCGAAGCTCATGACTTGCACTCCGCTGAATCCCTCGTGCATCGACCGACACGGGCGTTTTCGCCCGTCGGGCGTCGATGCCATCTTCGAAAAACTCCATCCGGCCGCCCGCGCCAGAGCCCGCGCAATCCAGCCGCCCGCAAATCAAGGAAGCAACCTCACAGGTGTATTCACTGCTTTGATTATGGCGTCCCGCCGAAGGCGATGCAAGCGAAAACCAAAAGAACGGAAAACCTCCCACGAAGTCGGGCATCCATCTAACCGGCCGCAAAGACCTGTGGTTTGAGAGCGCGAGGCGGAGCCCATCCCAAGAAGCCGACCGCAGTATCCGGTCACGGGGAGCGGTGGTTCGATGGTGCCCACGCTTTCCCGCCGCGGACGAGGCGGATCGAGCTTGACACGGGCGGCGGCGTCTGATAACATGGTACCATAAAGGTTTGATTGCGCAAGCCTTATGCCGTCCCGGAGTCGTCTTTGCCACGCCGCAGCCCCGGCCAGGTGGGGCCGCGGTTTGGGACGGCACGAGTCGGGGTCACCAGCGCCGTGTCGGGCGTTGGGGGACCTTTGGCAGAGGGGCCGGTCGGTGGCCGGCGGATACGTCGAAATCAACCCGCAGACGAGGGCGATTTTCGTTTTTTGGGGAGTTCGCAGGGGTATGAGCCCGGAGCAACCGCTTGACGCACACAAGTCGCTGAACGGCGAGCCGCAGTTGAACAAGTTCTTCAAGGTCGCCATCAAGACGCAGGCGAACGACCTGCACCTGAAGGTCGGACAGCCGCCGAAACTGCGATTGCAGGGCGAGCTGAAGAATACGACCGGCGAGGTCATGACGGCCGAGCGGATGGAAGAGCTGGTCTTCGAGATCATGAGCCCGGCGCAGCGGGAGTATTTCACGAAGAACGGAACGCTGGACTTCGCGCACGAGGTCGGGCGGGAGCACCGGTTCCGCATCAACGTGTTTCGCCAGCGCGGGTTCATCAGCCTGGTGGCCCGGCGGGTGAGCGCATATGTGCCGTCGTTCGACAGTCTGCACCTGCCGACCGTGGTCGAGAAAATCGCGGAGGCGCAGCAGGGACTGGTCCTCGTCGTCGGTCCCACGGGCTGCGGCAAGACCACCACGATTGCGGCCATGCTGGACCACATCACCCGGATACGGCCCTGTCATATCGTGACGGTCGAGGACCCGATCGAATACCTCTTCAAGGACAACAAGGCCATCGTCTCGCAGAGAGAGGTCGGGATCGACGTGCCCAATTTCGAGGAGGCCTTGACGTACCTGATGCGCGAGGACCCGGACGTCGTCTTCGTCGGCGAGATGCGCGATTCGCGGACCGTGACGGCCGGCATGCGGGCGGCCGAGACCGGCCACCTGGTCATGGGGACCATGCACTCGGCCAACGCCTCGCAGGCCGTACACCGCCTGCTGGACCTGTTCCCGCAGAACGAGCGCGAGCTGGTCCGACAGGCCCTGGCGATATCCATCAAAGCCATCATCAGCCAGGTCCTGCTGCCCTCCATCAGAGAGGAGATCGACCGCATCCCCGCCGTCGAAGTGCTGCTGGCCAACCCTTCCGTGAGGAAGCTGGTTAGCGAAGGGCGCGAGGCCGACCTGCCGAGCGTGATTCGAAACTCCGTGCGGGAAGGCATGCAGGACCTGACGGACAATCTCTGCAAGCTGGTGCAGGACGGCTGGGTCGACCCGAAGGATGCGTACAAGCACGCACCGAATCAAGAAGAGCTGAAGATGGCCCTGAAGGGCATCCGCACGACCGCCGAAGGCATTCTATAATAGGATCGGATTGTTGGAATGGTGAAATACTGGAATACCGGGAGCGTACGGGTCGTTTCACCCGTCATGCCGTTGCCCCATCATTCTAATATTCCGACATTCCATTATTCCATGATCGGATTGGAGCACTGAATGACCGAGTCGCTGCTCATGGCCGTCGAGTACGGCGGTTATGTTTCCATCATCAAGCTGGCTGTCTTTCTGATCCTCTATTTCCCTTGGATCCTGCTGGTCGGCTGGGCCCATAAGGATGCCAAGGCGGTGGGGACGAACGTCCCGCTGTGGATCGGAATGATCCTGGGCGTGGGCGCGGCGGCCGTCCTGCTTTGGTGGCTGATTCCCGTCTTCGTGGTCGGGCTGCTGGCCTATCTGCTCGGTGTCGGTGGCGTGGCACTGGCGTACGTGAAACACCGCAATGCCCGCGTGCTGGACTTCGACAAGGTCCTGACGCTCGAACACCTCAAGAGTCTCGTCGCCAAATCGGAGAAGCTCGAGGCCATGGAGAACTTCATGTTCATCACGGCCAACAACAACGAGGTCCCGTCGCCCGAGCCGCGGACCCCCATGTTCTTCGGCTATCGCACCGCCTACGAGATGCTGACGGACGCCATGTGGCGCCGGGCCAGCACAATCTCCTTCGTGCCGAAGGGCGAGACTTATGACGTGACGTACAATATCGACGGCGCGTCAATGAAGCAGCCTCCCATGCCGCGGGACCAGATGGACTACCTGATTCACTTTATGAAGGAGATCGCCGGCCTCGACGCCAAGGAGAAGCGCAAGCCGCAGAAGGGCAAGTTCCGCAGCCGCCAGAACAAGGAGAACACCGACTGGGAGGTGATGACCGCCGGCTCGACCGCCGGAGAACAAGTCCGGCTCAAACGAGTTTCCAAGGACAGCGCGCTGCGACTGGCCGACCTCGGGCTGACCCCGGATCAGCTCGGCCACCTCGACCGTTTCAAGGAGCTCAAGCAGGGACTTTTCCTCATCACCGGGCCGGCCAAGAGCGGCGCCACCACGACTATGTACGCTCTCGTGCGCAACCATGATGCGTTCCTGAACAGCATCAACACCATCGAGAAGCAGCCCTCCGCGCAGTTGCCGAACATCACGCAGAACGTCTTTTCGCTCACGGACACGGGGACGACGACATACGCCAAGCGGCTGCAGACGCTCGCGCGGATGGGGCCGGACGTCATCGGCGTCGGTGAATGCGAGGATGCCGACACCGCCAAGATCGCCAGTGCGTCGGCCCTGGACGGGAAAATCGTTTATATCGTGATGGAGGCCCCCAGCGTGCTGCAGGCCCTGGGCAAGTGGCTCAAGCTCGTCGAGGACCGCAGGCTGGTGGCCGAGACCCTGCTGGGCATCGGCAATCAGCGGATGCTCCGCAAACTGTGCGATGAGTGCAAGCAGGGCTACGCCCCGAACAAGGAGCTTCTCAAGAAATTCAACCTGCCGGCGGAGAAGGCCAAGGTGTTGTACCGGCCGGGCAAGGAGGTCTTTGACAAGCGCGGCAAGTCGTCCATGTGCGAGCACTGCCAGGGGACCGGCTTCGTCGGCCGTACCGGCGTGTTCGAGATGATCATCCTCGACGACGAACTGCGCAAAGCCGTCAGGCACGTCAAGCAACTGCCCGAGCTCGGCATGCAGTTCCGCAAGGCCAAGATGCTTTACCTCCAGGAGCAGGCGCTGCGCAAGGTCATCACCGGCACCACGGCCATCAACGAAATGCTTCGCGTGATGGCCTCGCCCAGGAAACAAGGCAGCGCCGCCTCGCAGTGATAAATGAACTCTTGCAGAACTCCTGGGATGAACAGGAGTCTTGCAGAATGGAATATTGGAGAACGATATGATAGCCACTCTGGCACTGCTCGCGCTCGTGGCGGGATGCGCCGCTTTTCTGTACGCCAAGGGGACATTGGCACAGGGGATCGCCATGATTCTCAACGCCCTGATCGCCGGCTTTGTCGCGTTCGGGTACTTCGAGATGCTGGCACAGTATCTGATCAAATACTCGCCCGGCATCGCCGTCTGGGCCCAGATGATCTGCTTCCTGCTGCTTTTCATCCTGACGTTCGCCCTGCTCCAGACGGCAGCGATGCAGTTCAGCAAGGAGAAGGTCGATTTCGGGAAACTCCCGGAGCAGGTCGGAAGGCCCCTGGTCGGCGTCGTCCTCGGGTACATCGTCACGGGTCACCTGCTGGTGGCCGCGGCCCTGGCCCCCCTGCCCAACCAGTATCCCTACCCGCGTTTCGACGAGCGCAATCCCAACGCCAGCGGTCCGGTCCGGCCGCTGCTGAGCCCCGACGGCTTCGTCACCGGCCTGTTCGCCACCGTCAGCAAAGGCAGCTTCAGCGCCTTCAGCGCGCCCCGGAGCTTCGCCGTTTTGCACGCGGGTTTTGTCGATCAGCTTTATCTCAACAGACACAAGGTCGCCGACAAGGTGCCGCTCCTGACGAGCTCGATTGCCATCAACGCCAGGAAGGACAGCGTGCGGTTTGCGCCCGACAGCCTGCGCGATTCCGAAGGCAGGCCCTTGCCGGCCCAGGCCGGTCAGAACCTCATGCTGGTCCGCGCCGGGATCAGAAGGAGCGCCCTGCGGGACGCGTCGAAGTTCACGCTCTCGCAGATGCGGCTCGTCTGCACGCAGAAGACCGGTGCCGAAAACCCGCTGACGGGCAAGGGAGAGGCGGTCTATCCCCTGGGATACATCGGGTCCGACAACCGCCTGGAACGCAAGTCACTCGCCGACATCATCACGGTCCAGGACCCCGGCGGCCAGGGCGACGCCGTCCTGATGGATCTCGTCTTCGCCGTCCCCACGAATCTCACGCCCGTGCTGCTGGAGTTCAAGCGGAACAGCATCGTCCAGTTATCCGCGCCCGTCCTGGGCGAAGATGCGCCCCCGCCCATTCCATTCGGCGGCTCTGCTCCCGCGCCTCGGGCTGTTTCCCAGCCCGCTGCAGACCGGCCGTCCGAGCCCGCCCCTGAGCGCTCGTCGGGCAGCCAGAGACAGAGACGCGGCTTGAGTGACTTCAGCCGCAGTATCGTCGGCGATGAGCTTGAAGACAACTGAGTACACGCGTCGTCCCGCACGCAGATTCTGCAAAAGACGTGTGCTCAAGGCCCGTCGTTTCAACGGAGGAAACTGCCTGCAAGCGGGAGGCGCCCTCCACTCGCTGCCGAGTGTCCCAGTTCCGCTTCGCTTTTGAGAGCCTTGGAAAAGAGGATTAGGCGGCACCCATTCGGTCCCCTGCAACAGTGGGCTCGGACCCAACGACTCGGTCATTCCTGGGCAGGCGGAAATCCAGACATCATGCGCGTGGGGACTGTACCAGGGCATAAGCACATTCGCATCTTGCTTACCGGCCGGCCCCCTGGCTCCGCCCCGGCGATAAACTCGCGTCTAGCGACGCTTCCGCAGCAGCTTCGGCGCGTCTGTTGGTTCTGTCAGAGGCCACGAACGTGTGGCATACGCACGCAGGAGAGATCACCCTCATCCGGCTGCTCTGCCGCCTCCATCCCCCGCGACAAAGCGATCCGTTGCACGGCGGGACCTTAGTCACAGACCGCCACTTCCTCAAGGCGTGCCCCCGTGAGATGCTCAAGATAGGCACGCAACTCCTCCTCGGAGAATTCGGCGAGGAACTCGGGCTTGGCGCTCTTGTTGATCTCACGAATCGATTCGATCAGCTCTTTCTTGTCCATACCTGCATGTCCCTAATGGCACGGCACATTCCGGAAGAAGAACAACTCGCACCATATCGGCCGCAAGTACACCCCTCCTTTAGCAGGAAAACTCTCGACCGCTACAAGGCCCCATAAATGGACACACTATGTACGATAAATCGGATGATAGGAGCCCCAACATATAGTGCGGCCCGCCGACGCGGACCCAGAAGAGGCTCCATTGTCCAATAAAAGAGAATACACAAGGTATGGTGCAGGCGCGGAAAAATAGTCGACTATTTTTCGCCAGGGTCGTCCTCTGCCTGCGGCTTATCTTCAACTGGGACCTGATATACAGCGTCGACGATCATTCCAAGGCGTTGCACGAAGTGCAGATGATCTCCTGATGCTCCCGACCGGCGTCATGCGTGGTTTTGGTGAGCCATTACTTCAACTGCTGACCGGTCTTGGCTGGTTTCCGTGGCAGGACAAATACGGCCGCGATGATAAGCAAGATGATCACCAGCGACGCAGTATTGGAAATCACCTCCTTCCTCTCCACCTGCGTCCTGTAGTCGCACGGCGTGTGGTACGCACTCTACGGAATCTGCAATAGCCGGATGGGATAGGCTCTGGGTCGCAACCGGAGGGGGAAATTCGGGAAAAACCTCTTGAGTATTCCGGGCGCTGCGTAGTAACATAGTGGGTTTTTAGGCA
>CAYFUB010000709.1:0-31113 GCA_964346195.1 uncultured Pirellulales bacterium | reverse complement strand
TGCTCTACATCGATGACATCTGCTTGACCAAGCCTGCTCCGGCGGGTAACTAAGTGTAGGACCGATGCTCTCAGCGCCAGGTCGGTCACGCGGCTGATCGCATCATTGGCACGATACGGAGCCTGTGCCAGACAGCGTGGGCACAGGCCCTGTCTCATTCTGTTCGGCAAAGGAGGAATAGATTGACGATGGTCAGGATAGAGCGGATTGTATCTTGCATGGCTCTCATGTGTTGCTGCGTGAGTCCGGGTAGGGCAGTGGAGCCGGAACGTTGGTGGCTCCAGCCGCAGCGGATGCTCCAGACGAACCTGCGCGAGATCGACGCGACGATGGACCTCGACCGGTACGTGCAGGAGGTCAGGGATTTCGGCGCGAACGTCGTGCTCTTCAACGTCGGGGGCATCGTCGCCAATTATCCGACGGAGCTGCAATATCACTATCGCAATCCCTACATGAAGGGCGATCTCGTCGGGACCGTGTTGGAGCGGCTGCATAAAGAGCGAATTCGGGTCATCGGCCGGTTCGATTTCAGCAAGATCAACGAGAAGTTCGCCGCCGAGAAACCCGAATGGCTCTACGTCAGCGAGAAAGGCCGGCACGTCAACTACAACGGCCAGGTACACACCTGCGTCAGCGGCGGTTACCAGCAGCAGTACATGTTCGAGATTCTCGGCGAGGCGGTCCACCGCTACCCACTCGACGGCGTGTTCTTCAACATGATCGGCTATCAGAGGTCGGACTACAGCGGCAACTATCACGGGATCTGCCAATGCCGGGCGTGCCAGGACAAGTTTCGTGAGTACGCCGGCATGGACCTGCCCAAGACACGGGATGACAACAGCCCGGTCTACAGGAAGTATCTTGAGTTCACGCGCGTGATGAGTGATCGGCAGTTCAATCGGGTGAACGCATTCCTCAAGGCGCAACGGCCCGCTCTGGCGATCTGCACGTACACCGCGACCGGCGTTGACATCATCCGCAAGGAATCGAACACGCCCCTGGGGGAGGGGACCTATGCCGACACGGACAAGGCGAAAACGACGCTCCTGACGGCCGGCGAGCGGCAGCTTGCGAACTGCGCCGTTCATTTTATCGACATTCCCTACCGCCACGCCGCCGTGTCGCCGTATTTGACGGTCCGCCGTATCTGGCAGCTCTGGGTCAACGGCGCCTGGTTGGACTTTTATTGCATCGGGCCGCTCCAGCGGCAGGAGGACCGCGCCGGCCTCGATCTGGTCCGGCAATTGTATCGCTTCCACGCCGACAACGAGAAATGGCTGAAACAAACGAGGCCGGCGGGTGAGGTCGCCGTCGTCCGGCGCGGCGGCGCCGAGTATGGCGGCCTGGTGCAAATCCTCAGTGAAAATCAGGTCGCATTCGAACTCAGCACGTTCGAGGAGTCACTGCTCAAGAAGTATCCGCTTGTCATTGCCCCCGATGCCGGGCGGTTAAACGAGGGGGAGTGTGCGGCGTTGGATGCGTACGTGGACGGGGGCGGACGGCTGTTGCTGACCGGCAAGGTCCCGCCGTCTCTCAAGTGTATGGAGGACGTCACCTTCCGACAGAGCCGCCCGGCGGAAAAAGGCGCCTACATCCGGATTCGCCCGGAAGATCGCCGGCGCCTTGGCCGGGGCGAACTCGAAAGGCTGGACTTGGTCTTTCTGCAGGGGCTTTTTCACGTCTATGAGACACGTGGGGACGGCGAGGGTCTGCTGCGGCTCATTCCCGCCGACATGTTCGGCCCGCCGGAAAAATGCTACTACCGAAACGTTTCAGACCATCCGGGTTTGCTGCTGAGAAAGCATGAACGCGGGGCCGTCGCGTGTTTTCCCTGGGATATCGGCAGCCACTACGAGCGGCAGTGCCATCAGGGGCATGCAAGTCTTGTGATGGGCACCATCGATTCGCTTCTCGGACTCGACCGGCGGCTGCGCGTGACGGCGCCTCCTCTGGTCGAAGTGACGCATCGCCTCGCATCGGACGGAAGATTCGAATGGGTAGCGCTGTTCAACCATTCGGGTCAGCAAGGCAAAGTGCTGCATCGTCCGGTTCCCATCCGGAATATCAAGATCGATTTGAAGCCTCATCGCAAGGTCAAAGCGGTCCGTCTGCTCCAGGCGGGCTCGACGCGCGGGTCTTCGCAAGGCGGCGACGGCCGCATCCTGGTCACTGTGCCCGAACTGGGCCACTATGAGGTCGTGCTGTTCGAATATGCTGAATAGGCTGCATGGAGGTCCCTTGATGGCGTGCAGTCCACGACGAATAGCGATGTGGTCGGTCGCACTAGCGGCGCCGACGGGCTCTGCGGGACGCGCCGACTGGCCCATGGCGGCGCATGACCCGCAGCGGACCAGTTGGGCGGCTGAAGAGCAGATGCCGCCGCCGACGCGGATCGTCTGGATGCGCAAGGTCGAGCGGTGGATTCCGACCAAGGCGCACGTGATTATCGTTGCGGGCGAGGGCGAGCGGCCGGACATGGTTTTCGTGCCCACCGCGGCGGGCGTGTATGCCCTGCGCGCCGATACCGGCGCCGACGTATGGGCGTACGCTATGCCGGTGCCCGTGCACACGAAGTTCAACGAAGGCGCCACGTCGCATTTCTACGACGTGTCCGGCACGTTCAACGCGACGGCCCTGGCGCTGAAGCTCCCCCAGGCCGAGTTGAGCCCTTATCTGGACAGCCCACTGGTGCAGCGCGGCGACTTGTATTATATTCAGAACCTGGTCTCGGCCCTCGAAGCCGGCCGATAGCGTTATGGCGGCCAAAGAGAATATTGGGAGTCGGTGCAGTCACGGAGTTGCTCAATGCAGGCCAACGTTACCCGCAGAGGTTTCCTCAAGTGTTCCGCCACAGGAGCAGTGGTAGTTGCAGGGTGGGGCTTGTCCCGCCGCAGCCTTTCTGGCGAGCCAGGACCCGCTCAGCATGACAAGCCGCAGAGGCGACCGAATATCGTGATGTACATCTCCGACGATCATGGCATCGACTTTGTCGGATGCTATGGTAATGGGGACGTCAGGACGCCGAACATCGATGCATTGGCGCAGGAAGGGACACTGTTCACCCGGATGTTCGCGGCATCGCCGACGTGCGCCCCTTCGCGATCCGCGTTGTATACAGGGCTCTATCCGGCCCGCAACGGCTGCATGGGCAACCACACGACCTGCCGGTCGGACATCACGGCCTTGCCGACGTACCTGAGGCGACTGGGCTATCGTGTCGTGCAGGCCCACAAGGTCCACGAGAAGCCCAGGGAGGTGTTCAGTTTCGAGTACATCAAAGCGGACTTGCCCGCCAATCCTGCCTATTCCAGGAGGTATCGTCGAGAGGGTCTGGATACCGAGGCTATTGACACGTTTCTCGCGGAGCATGCCGCGACGCGGGCTGATACGCCTTTGTGCCTGATCATAGCCGACAGCAGTCCGCACGTCGTCTGGGAGCCGAACCGGGACTACGATCCCGCGAAGCTGAAACTGCCGGGCTTCCTCGTCGATACGGACCTGACGCGCCGGGCGATGGCCAATTACTACCAGGATATCACGACGATGGATAAGCGACTCGGCGCCGTGAGGTCGAGCCTGAAAAAACACGGCTTCGCGGATAACACTCTCTTCATCTATACCACCGACCAGGGCTCGGAGTGGCCGCACTCGAAATGGACGCTCTACGACGCCGGCATTCACGTGCCCTTCATTGCCGTCTGGCCCGGCGTCGCGAAACCCGGGACGAGTTGCGACGCCATGATCTCGTTTGTCGACATCACCCCGACGTTCGTCGATATCGCCGGGGGCGAGCCGCCGCAGGGCCTCGACGGCAGGAGCTTTCTGGCCGTGCTGAAAGGCGCGGAGAAGTCCTTTCGCAATACCATCTATGCGAGCCACACGCGCGACGGCAACATGAACGTCTTTCCCCAGCGCTGCATCAGGGACACCCGCTACAAGTACATCCTGAACCTCAATCCCGAGAGCGTCTGGACCACGCACTGGACGAAGGTCTCGGGCATCCGCGAAAGCCACAAGGAAGTCTGGGATACCTGGGTGGAAAAGGCCCGGACGGACCCGCAGGCGGCCCGGATGGTCAAGCTCAATGAGCGGCATCCGCGGGAAGAACTCTACGACACGCGGGCAGACCCATACGAGCTGGACAACCTCGCCGAGAAGCCGGAGATGAAACCGGTCCTGCTCAGGATGCGCGAGCAATTGAACCAGTGGCTGGCCGAGCAGGGAGAAACATCAGGATTGCCGGCAACTTGAAAGACAATCGTACGGATCAGGGATAACTCTGGCACGATAGGATTCAGTCGTCCTGAGCGCAGCGCAGTGAAGGGGGTTCCCCAAACGCGAATGACTGCGTTTGGGGGCCCCAACGATTTGGCCTGCGGGCGAGAGAAACCTCCCTTTCGATGGCCAGGTCCTTCGGCTTCGCCTCAGAGCCTGCCCTGAGCGTAGCGAAGGGATGACAGAGCCCACCGCGCAAGAATTCTTCCTAATCCGTATCAGTCCTGCCTGGGCAGGGGTTTGGAGGTGGCCAGGGCGATGACGCGACCTCGGTCGCCGACCGCGCAGTAGAAGTGGTACACGATATCATTGTGCTTGATGACCCACGGCTTGTGGGCGAAGGTTTTGTCCCAGGGCTCGGAGGGCTCGATCAAATGCGGGCCGTCCCATTTGGTCCAGTGGGCCAGGTCGTATGAGCAGGCGAAGGTGTCGAATGCCTTCGGCTTCCAGAAGGCGCCGAAGTAGTGCATCACCCAAACATCACCGATTCGCGTGAGCTGAGGGTCGCCCGAAATGCCCTTACCGTTGTCGATGACGGGGCCCCTGCCGAAACGGAGCCAGTGCGTCATATCCTTCGAAACGGCCATGCCGATGCACTCGTGTCCGTTGCCCCGCTTGCCATTGTAGAACATGACAAAGGGATAGCCGAGCATTTCGGCCTCGTCGCGGATGATATTGCTCTTGTAGAGCGTCACCGTCTCAAACTCGCGCACGTCCGGCTGGTCCCTCGACAGGATGGGCTCGTCGAGGCGGTTCCACTCCGTCGCCCGTGCCGGGTCGTTCGTCCAGGCCATACCGATGGCGAGGGGGTCGGTCTCATAGCCTTCCAGGGCGCCGCCGATGTAGGACAGCCAGTATTTGTTGTCGTGCGTCCCCAGGCTACCGGAGCCGCCCCAGACGGGGTCCTGAAGAGCGATGAATCCGGCCGCTTGTCTGGCGTCCCACGTGCCTTCGCGAAACCGGAGGATCTTACCGAGCGGTTTCCAGTGGAGCAGGTCCGCGCTTTGTGCCAGGGCGGTCTCGTAGCCCGTGCCGGCGAAGATGATGTAGGTCATGTACCACTGGTCGCCGTGCCGGAACACGCCGGGACAGTCAACCTTCGCACCATCATCCCCCACGAGAATGACGCCGTACTTGTAGGGCGTCTTGACCTCGTCGTAAATGTGCTGCATCACCTCCCCCGGAACTTCGGGCCGTCCTGTCGCCACCCCGCCGGGCGGAATGGATTGCCAGTTCATCCGGCCATGAGCCTCGATGCATGAAACCAGCTTCTGCATGTAGAAGAGGTCCGCCCGGCACCAGGGGATGTCGAGTAAACGCTGCAATTCATCCGCCGATTCGTTCAGGACCCATGCCCTGGCGGCGAAGATCTCCACGGCCATGGTCGGGAAAGCGAACGGGGATTCGTTGCGCCACATCGTTTCGACGCCCCAGGCCAGGTGCCAGGTCGGCCGATGGTAATCGACGTACACGTCCATAAGGTGTTTCTGCGTTGACCCGGCGTAATGGGCCAGGAAACGTCCGACCTCGGGTGTCAGATGCCGCCAGCGCGAGCAGATGCTGCGTAAGACCGGCACTTCCGCGATGAGTCCGCCCCTGGTATGGGCAAACTCGTACGCCAGCCGCCCCCGCAGGGCCTTGCGTGTGATACTCAGTCCCTTCTCCACGGCCTCCTTGTCTTGCAGGCGTGCGGCTATCCGGCAATAGGCGATCAGGCCGGCCAGATAGCCGTTGCGGCAGTCTTCCCCCATTTTGTTGGGAGCCTGATCCGCGAATGTCTTCAGTTGTGCCCAGTTACTCTCGATGTGTTCCCAATCGTTTGTCACCTGGGCCCAGAGCCAGAGCGGATAAAGACGCGCCACGTCCGTGCGGGTGATGTCATCCGCCAGCCGGAACAACTTGTCGGGAGCGATGTCGTAATAGGAACGAATCGCACCGGCCGAGGGCTCCACAGTTCGTTTGCCGGTAGGGCCTTCCAGCGGCCCGCCCGGACCGCGCAAGTGCTTCACGTATCGTCTGATGTTCTTCTGAAGGTTTTGATCGACATGCGGATATGTACGGGCCAGTGTGAGCAATGTTTCCGTCGGATCGGCGAAGATGCGATAGGCTTCCCTCGGATGTTTGCCCGGCGGGAAAAGGAGTGGCTGCCATGGCTGTGAAATTAACTCCCGAACCTGCGTCGCGAGTTTGGCCCGTAGACCATCCAGGTCACTCTGGCCCGCGAATTCCACCATTCTCGCCTGCCGGATGAATGGGTCCAGTTCGCTATCCGTGATTTCGCTGACGCGCTCGGTGGCCTTCGGTGTCAGGGGGTCGTGGACGGTGCCCGGGACTTTTCCGGGCAGGGCCTCCAGCACGTGGCGCAGTCTCCGGAAGCCCAGAATATCCCAGTCCCAGGGCCGTTCCTGCATCTTTGCCCATTCTTCGCCGGTGAGTTTCGCCAGCGGCGGATTGGATTCCCTGTCTGCTTTGCCGTTCGGCGACATTCTGTACGCGATGAGAGCGGCGCTGGCATTCATCTCGTGGGTCGGGATGTAGTAGAAGCTGTCGCCAGCGACGGAAACGGCGGTGTCGATGACGGAGCCGCCGCCATAGACGGCCGTGCCGCGGGCGAGCCATTCCTTGCCGAGAGGCAGGGGCTCGCCGCGAAAAACCATCGCCCAGATCCCGACGGCTTCGCCTGGGGCCGGTTCGTGGATGTTCCGGCAGAACGGTTGCGCGTATCCTTGCAGAGTATCCAGGTCCATCGCATTGACGTTGTCCTGGTGCGTGTTGATGAGCACGCGTCCCGCGACCGAAAGCTGACATTGCTCGTCGTGGACGAGAAGGAGGCTGTCGTGCCAGCCGTACGTCCGCGACTGGTCCATGATGGGCGTGATGTGACCGGTCGTCGTGTCGAGATAACCGACGTTGAGGAACGGCGAATAGTGCTCGTATCGGCAGCGCAATAGCGCCTGGTACCTGACAATCACCTTGCCGTCGGTGGTCACGACCGGCGGTGCGCCGGTGCCGTTCATGCTCTCGGCATACACAATCGGCGCCACGAATTTCTGTCGACCCGTATCAGGATCCAGTACGAAGAACGTCTGGTAAATCGGCTCTTCGGTGAGTTTCTTGCGGATATAACATAGTTGCGCTTCATAGCTGCCCGGCTCGCCCATCTTCTTGAAATTGGCCTCGCGCAGCTTGGCGTTTTCTTCCTTGGTGTGCCGCCAACTGGCGAAGTCGCCGAAGATCTCCTTGACCATGCCCATCAGGACCGGCTCGAATGAGTCCAGGCAGATGGCGGGCGTCGTCGTGACCATGACCGAGCCGTCGGGTGCGATGACCGGATGGTATCCCCGGAAGCTGACGCCGGGCAATTTCGGGCTTTGCCATATTCGCCGACCGCCGGCGAAATCGAACGCATGGACACGCATGTTCTCACCGGCGACATACACCCGATCCCTCGCGCTATCCAACGCCGGACTGGAGAGCAGGGGGCCTCCGGTCGCTCCTTTCCACTTGACGGACCCTGTGCCGAGGTCAAGTGCATAGAGGCTTCCGTCCCGGCTGCCGATAACGACGATGCCCTGATAAATCAGCGGCGCGTTCCAGACCGCGGCGCCGGTTTGGAAGTGCCAGGCGAGTTTGCCGTCTTCTGCGTTCAGAGCACAAATCCTGCCGCTCATGTCGCCGAACACGACCTTGCCGTCACCGACCGCGCACGCATGCAGGATGGCCCCGTCCGCGCGATGAATCCAGGCATCCTCGCCCGTGTCACAATCGATAGCACGGAGCGTTCCCCGCATAGTACCGATGAATACTCTGCCGCCGGCAATCACGGGTTGCACGCCGGCCATGAGGCCTTCGTCGGGGAATAGCCGATACCATTTACGTTCGAACGGCGGTCGGATTTCCGTCGTCGTCGCACCGGAGCGAGCGCAATCGTGGGCCAGCATCGGCCAATCGCTGCCCGGTGAGTCTGCCGCCGTCTGGCCGAAGGCCGGCATCAACGCCCACAGCAGGAGCAGGTGTACGTGAAGGATGTGGATTAGCCGATGTTCTGGACACGAGGATATCATCTGCAACTCTCACATTCTCCCAAGACGACACCGCCGCCTTTGTCATGCTGAACGAAGTGAAGCATCTGGCCCTCGAACGGGAAGTCAGTAGAGCAGCAGGTGTTCTATTCACAGGCCGGATCCTTCGCCTTCGGCTCAGGACGACAGGATCAGGTCGAGGTTACTCGATCAGATACGGCTGTTCCGGCAGGTCGCGAATCCAGATGTTGCGAAAAGCAATCGGATTGCCGTGTTCCTGCAGCCGGATCGCGCCTTCCGTGTGTGGAGCCCCATAGGCAGCTTTCACTTTGTGTGACGTCGTCCCTTCGATCTCGACGTTGTTCTGCACGCACACTCCGTTGTGGAAGACCGTGATGCGGGCCTTGCGGATACACTTGCCGTTTCCATCGAACAACGGCTTCAAGAAGGCAATGTCGTAAGTCTGCCACTCGCCCGGCCGGCGGCTGGCATTGACCAGCGGCGGGTGTGAGCCGTAGATGGCGGCGGCCTGGCCGTCAGCGTACGTGTGGTTCGTCCTATAGTCATCATCCGTGTAGGAGTCGAGTATCTGGATCTCGTAGCGATCCATGAAGAAGACGCCGCTGTTACTGCGCTTCTGGTCCGTCACCTCCGGCGGGATACCCTCCGGCGTCCTCCACTCGATATGCAGCTGGCAATTGCCGAATTTCTGCCGCGTGTGGATGCCGCCGGCCTTGGGCGGCACGACCATATAGTCGTCGTCGACGATCTGCCACTGGGCTGGAGCCTGGCCGCCGCCTCTGTCGCTCCTCCAGTGCCACAGGTCCTTGCCATTGAACAGAACGATCGCATCGGACGGCGGCTGCCCATACGCCTGCGATTCCACGACCGGCGGACGGGGCCGTGTTGTATCGTGGACCTTGTATTTCTCCATCGCGGCGTAAGCGGTGACGCCCAGCAGAAGCACGGCCGGCAACAGATAACCAGCAGATTTCGCCATCTTCGATTTGTGTGTCATGATCTTCTCCTTCATCTGGAATTGGCGTCGGTACAAGAGACTGCGAGCCCCAGGTCACATCCCGGGACCGTTCAGTGTCTATCATATCCAGTACGGCCCCGCAATTCCATTGCGTTTTCCTTAGGAGGGCGCACCCCGAAGCGCAACCTGGCCAGGGCGTGCCCATCGTGAAGGGGGCGGCCGGTCAATCCAGTGGTTTGCGGCCGGAAACGATTTCCTCGATGCAGCAGGCAACGATGTAGTCCGGCAGCTTCTGGAGGGCAGGGTCAGCCGCATAGGCGGTGATAATGCTGCGGTCGGGAAAAGCGCCGAGGCGCTCGATCAGCTCATCGGCGAGGTCCGGCAAGGTTTCGTCCGGGGCGCTCCGGGCCGCACGAGACCGGACCTCGGCGACAAGGTTCGCAAATTCAGGACGGCTGTCGTACCAGTTGAGTTGCAGCTCCAGTTCCGCCGCTCCGCGCGACGATACTCTGTCGAACGTATATTGAATCCCAATCGGGTTATAGCTCTCCAGACGCTCATCGAAGAAGGCGACGCAGGTCTCGCGATAGGCAGCGAGCCGGCTCGCATCCATATTCGTGAAGCCTTGCCTGGCGGCCTCGGCGGGCAAGAGCTCATCCATACGGGAAATGAGAAGCTCGCGGCTTGCCTCCAGCCGCTCGTAGAGACGCTCGTAGTATGCTTTCAGGAGCAGTTGCCCGGGATTCATGCTCGTATCGCGATTCCGATTGTCATTCCATCCTGAATGTCAGGTTCTGGGAAAGACTCCGGCCATCAGGTCCGCCAGCATTCTAACCGATTCCTGCACCGCCTGGCAAACGGGTTGTCCGAGTTTCGTGTGGCCCGGCTGGACACCGATCAGGCAGATGTCGGCCCCGGTCTCGCGGCGGAGCACGTCAAGGAACAGGCGGGGTGACAAGGCATGGGTCGAGAAAGCGAAGGAATCGATGTCCTGGGGCTGGAAGAGCCGGATTGTCCCGGGAGCTTCGCCGAAGTCGACGGCATCCACGATGATGAGATGGTCAGGTCGGGTCGTAACGATGAGTTGGATATAGTTCTCCGGGACCGTTCCTGTGTCAATCACCGGCGCCGACACCCGCCCCGCAAGCTGCTCGCACGACAGGGGGCCGGCGCCATCATCGCCCTTGAGTATGTTCCCGATCCCGAGAATCACGACCGTCGAGCCGCGCCAAGGCTCGAGTTGCTCTGATAGCTGTCGAAGGGCCTGCATCTCGTATGTCTATCGTCCAACGGTTACGCGGCTCGTTTCGCCGGGCGGTTGCGGCAAAGGGCGCGAGCGCTGTCCCACGCACCACGTAACCGATACGAGCCGTGCGACCGCAACCGGTCTACCGTTTATTCACAGCCGGACATTCAACTCATACTTGCATTTGGGGCACAGGATTCGCATGAAATCGCTGGTTTGGGCCTCGGTTCGGGCCGGTTGTGGGCCGTTCGATTGTTCCTTCAACAGCTCATCGCTCTTGGCGAGCAGCAGCGATGGATTGGTATAGGCCAGCGGCCCGAGCTTCTCGTAGAGCCAGACGAGGTGTTTCTTCGTGCCGATGGACGCGCCACATTTCTCACAAAGCTGGAGCTCGTATTCGTGGGTCTCCCTCATGCTCTGTCGGTCCAGCCCGGCCAGGTCCCACTCATTCGAAAGCTTGATGCCGGTCCCCGTCGTGCAGTTGTCCTGGCAGTTGCCGCAGAAGATGCACGTATCGTGGCGCAGGGTAATCCGTCGCATCGGTGTGCCGTTGTGGAGGTCGTCCACCTGCGTCAGCGCACTCGTCGGACAGACGTTGACGCAGGCCCCGCAGCCGACGCACGCGTTCAGATCGAATTCGGGCTTGCCCCGGTACCGCTCGGGCACCGTGCACGGCTCGACCGGGAATTTCGTCGTGAAGCGCGGCGAAAGAACCGCCGTGACCGCCTCTTTCAACTCTCGCAGTTTGGGTAGACGCACTTTCGGACTCCTGTGCCAGCCGGGCACGATGTCATTGCGAGCGAAGCGAAGCAATGACAATCGCGGCCCGGGAGATTACCACGGCCCCATGGCCTGCGGCCTCGCAACGGCAACTCATCTTATGTTTCACGCTCCTGCAACTGTACTTGTTCGAGGGCTCCCGAACGCGACGGTTCGCGTTTGGAGTCCCTGACATGCTCGGCATATTTGTCCACGACGGTTCCCTCCCACAGCGCGACGCCGGAGGCGTAGGCGCCCCTGGCGATGGCGTGGGCCGCCGTCGGAGAGGTCACCAGGACGAATACCGCACAGATGATCGCCTTGGCGGCCAGTGCGCCCGTGCCGTTGGCAAGGGCCACGCCCACCAGAAGCAGCACCGTGCCGAGCGTCACGCACTTCGTGGCCGCCTGCAGCCGATTATAGACGTCCGGGAAACGAACCAGCCCGACGCAGCCGAAGATATTGAACAGAATGCCCACGGTGATCAGAATGTACCCGACAACGTCACTCATCGAAGCTCCTGCCTTCCAAGAATTTCGCCAGCGCGATCGTTCCGATGAAACTCAGCAGCGCCCAGGCCAGGGCGACCGTCAGGTAGAAGTCCTGGCCGGTAGCCAGGCCGAGCAGGGCACAGAACCCGACGACGACGATACCCAGGATGTCGATGGCCACCGTCCGGTCCGGGGCGCTTGGCCCCCGGCCGATCCGGTACAAACACATGAAACAACACGCGCACAAGGCGATATAGAAGATCTGCATCAATACCTGCATAGGTGCCTCGGGTCACTCAAAGATCTTGCTCAGGAACCATTCGAACCTTTGCGAAATAAGCCGTGATGCCTTCTCCGTGTCGTCGGAGGTCACGTTGATCCAGTGAACGTAGAGATAGCCGTCGTCGGTCAGGTCCACCGTCAGCGTGCCGGGGGTGAGCGTGATGGAATTCGCCAGGGCGGTAATTGCCGAATCGGTTTTCAGATGGGTCTTGACCTTCACGATTCCCGGCCGGATCGGCATCGCCGGATGCAAGGCCCGGTAGACCACATCCAGATTTGCCCGAATGACGTAGTAGAAAAATACCGGAACGTAGACCAGAAACCAGAACACGCGGACCAGCGAGATGAAGACGTGGTGTTCTCTCGGCAGGATGTCATGGAACAGGACCGCCACCAGAAGCGACGCCATCAACCCGGCGGCCACGACCTGGAGATTGATACGGCCGTTCACGAACGGCCACGCCACCAGAATCCACACGACAAAAGCCAGGACGAAATAGATCAGCCGTCGCATCAGACAAACCCCTGTTCTCTTATCCGATCAGTTCCGTTGAATAGCTGACGCCCTGGAGCAGGGCATCGACCGCCGGCTGCAGGATGCCGGCTCTCAGCGCCGGCACCAGCACGAGCAGGCTCATGAAAACGCACAACACCGTGAGAAAGAGCATCGCTACGAGCATCGACCCTCGGACCTCGCGCACCTGGCGCAGATGGTGCGGCAGCTCGCCGAGGAAGACATGCCGCTGCACTTTGAGGTACATGATCAGCGTGCACAAGCTGACCAGCACGATCACGGCGGCAATCCAGTAGAAGCCCGCCTGCACCGCGGCGATTACGAGAATCAGTTTGCTCCAGAACCCCGGGAAGGGCGGCACGCCCGCGATCGAGGCCGAGGCGACCGTGCAGGCGGCCCGCGTGACGGGCATCCGGTCGGCCAGGCCGCCCAGGTCTCTCATCTGCCGGGTCCCGGTCGCCATTTCCACCGCACCACTCGTCAAGAACAGCAGGGACTTGTAAACGGAGTGGTTCACGAGGTGGAACAACCCGCCGAGCACGGCGAGGGACACCCAGGCCATGTTCGCTCCCTGTGCCAGCAGCACGGCCCCCAGCCCCACGCCGAGGACCACGTAGCCGATCTGGCTGATGCTCGAATAGGCGAGGAGCCGCTTGAAGTCCCACTGCCCGAGGGCCAGAAAGCCGCCCGCCACCATACTCAGAATGCCGAGGGTGACGAGGACCCATCCCAGAGGGATGGAGACGCCGAACACGTTGAAGACCAGCCGGGCCAGGGCGTACACGCCGAGGGCCTTGATGAGTACGCCCGATAGCATGGCGGAGATTGGCGCCGGGGCGGAGGGATGGGCGTCCGGCAGCCAGGCGTGGAAGGGAACCAAGGCAGCCTTGAGGCCGAACCCGGCGATGAACAGGCTCAGGGCAAACGCCAGGCCGGCGTTCATGCCCGTTCCCTGAATGGCTTTGGAAATATATGCCATGTTGAGTGAGCCGGTGTTGCCGTAGACCATCGCGACGCCGAACAGGATGAATATGGAAGCAATGCTCCCCAACACCATGTATTTGAAGGACGCTTCCAGTTCCTCATGCTCGCCGCCGAATCCGACCAGGGCGTACGAGGCAATCGAGGCGATCTCAAGGAACACGTACAGGTTGAAGATGTCGCCGGACAGCACGACACCGTTCATGCCCGCGACCATCAGCAGAAACAGACACAGGTACTTGGGCTTGGCCGTATATTGTTCCATGTACCGCGTGCTGAAGAGCATGGCGGCTGTCCCGACGGCCGTGACGGCCAGCAGCAGCAGCGAACTGAAGCCGTCCAGCACGAGGTTGATGCCCAGCGGGATGGACCAGCCGCCCACTTCGTAGACCTGTGACCCGCCGATGGACATGACGGCCAGGACCAGCAGGCACAGCATCATGGCGTTGGCCAGGACCGTGGCGGCGGGCTTGAGCCCTTTTCCCAACGCCGGGAGCACGAACGCCGCCGCCAGCGGCAGGACCACAAACGCGGGCAGTGGAACGCTCATCCGCGCAGCCTCCTTATCTCGGTGATATCGAATGTCTTGTACTTCGTATACGTCTTGATGCAGATGGAGATCATCAAGGCGAGCGAGCCCAGGCTGATGACGATCGAGGTCAGTACGAGCGCCTGCGGCAGCGGATCGACCACGGCGCTGAGGAAGTGGGCCGCGACCAGTTTCGTCGCCGCGTCGGCGCTGGACCCGGTGAGAATCGGGGCCGTCCCGCCGGCGCGATAGCCCAGCATGATCAGAAAGAGGTTGACGGCGTATTCCATGATCATGATGCCGACGACGATCTTGACCATGTTCTTTTTGACGACCGCACAATACAGGCCGATCATGAACAGCAGAAAGCACAAGGCATAAAGCATGGGTGTCACTCCTTCGCCTCGGCGGTCCGTTCGGCCGGGGACTTGCCGGCCGGTTTCTCGAAGTCATACCGGAACATGGACAGGACGAGGATCACCAGGAACAGCGACGCGCCCACCTTCAGGCCGATAACGATATTCGACAGGGGGATCGTGCCGCCACTGACGAGGGCGAAAGGCTCGCCCGGCAGATACCGCTGGTACAGGAAATTCACGAAGAACGTCCCGCCCGCCACCAGCCCCAGGATGGCGATCAGGGCGAACAGGAAGGCGCCCAGGCAATCCAGCTTCGAGGCAATCGGCAGCGGCAGGTTCTTCTCGACGAATTCCCGGCCGAAGGCCAGCATCAGCAGGACGTAGGAGGACGCCAGGACCACCCCGCCGGCAAACCCGCCGCCGGGGCTGAGATGTCCGAACAGGGTGATATAGATGCCGAACAGGAAAATCAGCACCTTGACCCAACTGCTCACGGTCTTGACGATGACGGTCATTCCCTTCATGCGTCGCGGTCCTCCAGAAGCTTGCGGCTCTTGTCTCGCAGAATCACGATCGCGCCGATGATCGCGGTGAACAGCACCGTGGCCTCGCCCAGCGTGTCGTAGGCACGGTAGTCCAGATATACCGACGTGACGAGGTTCGTCGCCCCGGTATCTCGCAACCCCTGGCTGATATAGGTCTCCGAGGCGGTTTGCGGCAGGTGGCTGAACACGGGCACGCCGAACTCGGGCAGCGTGTCGAAAACGCGCATCCCGGCCACGAAGATCACCAGGATGATCGCCACGGAAACCACGGTGCCGAAGAATTCCCGGTCGCCGGTGATGAACGTCAGGTCGCGCGAGATCGTCGCGCGAATCAGAATGATCAGACCCAGGACCTCCACGACGATCTGGGTGATGGCGATGTCCGGGGCGCGCAGAAACAGGAACATCAACGAGCCGCCGAAGCCGATCGCGCCGACGCAGATCACGGAGCTGAGCAGGTTCTTCGTCTCCACGGCCACCAGGGCCGCAATAATCATAAACACCAGCAGGATGTAGAACAGCGTCATTCCCGCGTTCCTCACAAAATGCCACAGACAATGAACAGCACCAGCAGCAATCCTATCGTCACCCAGGTCAGGTAGGTCGGCAGCACGCCGCTGTGCAGCCACCGGAGCATCCCCGTCACGACGAAGCCCACCTTGCCGCTCTGGTTGTACAGGTCGAAATGGCCTGCTTCCTGGCCGGTATACATCTGACGCAGGCCGTTCAGCGAGGAGACAGTCTTATAAAAGTGCGTGCCCGGGATAATCATCTGGTCGTTGGGTTGCACCTCCCCGCAAGTCCAGGTGGGCACCTCCCGGACTTTTCTGGCGAACGCGGCGACGGCCAGCACGCCTACCCCCAGTCCCACGCCAACCAGCAGCAGGGCGGTGGCCAGCTGTGAGTTCCACAGTCCGAAGAAGATCTCCATATCCGCCGGGAATCCCAGAGCGGGAACGATGAGTCGCAGGATGGGAATCGAGTAGAAGATGCCGAAAAAGACGCAGAGAAAGGCCAGGACCAGCATGGGGAACGTCTGAAGAGGCGAGACTTCCTTCACGTCTTTCAACCGCTCCGGCAGGCGGGACAGGAAGACCGAATGCAGAATCTTCACGAAGGAGGCCAGGGTCAGGGCGCTACCGAACATGGCGGCGACCAGCCAGAGAGGCCACAGCGAGCCGCCCGCGCCGGCACCGGTCGTTCCCATCTGCACGACGCCCTGGTAGACCATCCACTTGGAGGCGAAGCCGTTCAGGGGCGGTATGCCCGAGATGCTCAGGGCGGCGATCAGGCAGGCGGCAAAGGTCAGCGGCATTTTCCTGCCGAGTCCGCCCAGCCGGTCCAGTTCGGCGGTCCCGGTCGCTTCCTCGACGGCGCCGCCGCAAAGGAACAGGCAGGACTTGTAAATCGCGTGGTTCAGCATGTGGAACACGCCGCCCACGATGCCGACCGGGGTCATGGTCGCGATGCCGAGCACCATGTAGCCGACCTGGCTGATCGCATGATAAGACAGGAGTCTCTTGAGGTTGTGCTGTACCATCGCAATCATCACCGCGATGACGATGGTGGCCGCCCCGATGACGGCCAGCACGACGGTCAACGGCCCGGGCTCCAACACGAACATGCCTGTGACGAGCCGGACCAGCAGGTAGATGCCGAGAAGCTTGTCCAATGCGGCGGGCAGCAGCGCCATCACCGAAGCCGGACCGTACTCGCCGCTGGCGGGCAGCCACGTATGCAGCGGCATGGCCCCGGCTTTCGTGACCGCCGCCAGCATCAGCAGCAGAAAGGCGATGATGGGCAGTGCCGAGGTAGTGGGCAGGGCGATGTCGGACATGACGAGTGTCCCGGAAAGCGCCCACACCATACCGATGCCCAGCAGAAAGCCCGCATCCGAGGCCCCGATCATGGCGAAGCTCTTGGTCGCTGCGTAGCTTGCGTTTTTGCCTCCCGTGCTGATGAGGATATACAGCGAGGCGGTGACAATCTCCCAGAAGATCAGCAGGAGCAGAAGATGGTCGGAAAGGAGGATGCCGGCCGAGCCGCCGATCGCCAGCAGCAGGGAGCCGTAGTACTCATTGGCGCGCTCGACGCCCGCGCGTGATTTGAGCGAATACAGCGTGATCAGCACGCCGAAGCCCATCGCGAACATCAGGATGAACGAGCCCAGCGGGGCGGCGGTCAGGAGCAGGTCCAGCCGAAACTGATCGAGCACGAGCACAGGCCGGGCGTACATCGCCCCCTCCAGCCGGAAGATTTGAATCGAAAGCACGAAAGCAATGAGCGAGACGGCCACCGTCACCAGCTTGAACAGAGGCTTCGCCCGCCGCGGCAGAAACAGCAGCACAAAGCCCACTGCCATCGGCAGAAAGACCGGATAAAGCAGGATCCTGTCCAACTTAGAAATCCTCCAACTTCAACGGCGGTGCGCCGAGTTCTTTCTTGATTCGCGCTGTTTTCTCCCGGCTCAGCCGCGTTAATTCCTCGTAGTCGTGGATCACCTTGCTATGACTGTCCACCACGGCCACGCGCTCCGTGCAACTATAGCAGGGATCGACGGCGGCCAGGGTCAGCGTGACATCGGCGATATCCGCGCCGATACACGAGGCCTTGAACGACGGGACGTTGACGTAGCTCGGCGCCCGCACCTTGTGCCGGACGGGCCGGTTGCCGCCGTCGCTGCGCACATAGTGGAACGTCTCGCCGCGCGGCGCTTCGGCGTGCCCGCATCCTTCGCCCGGCGGGATCTCCTTCACCTCCACGGCGACAGGGCCTTTCGGGAGCTTCCTGAGCGCCTGCCGGACCATGTTGATCGACTCGAAAGTCTCCAACAGACGGACCACGGCTTTGGCGAATACGTCCCCCTCAGTCTGGGTGATGACCTTCCAGTCCAGGTCGGCGTAGGCCGCATACGGGTCGTCACGCCGCACGTCGATGTCGATGCCGCTGCCCCGGGCCGTCGGGCCTGTCACGGCATATTTGATTCCATCCTCCTTCTTCAGGACGCCGACGCCCTTGAGACGCGCGTGCAGGACCGGGTCGTCGAGGACCGCCTTCGTGAGCATGTCGGTCTTTTTCTCGATGACGTCCAGCTCCTGCAGGATTTTGGGTATCAGCTCATCAGGTATGTCTTCGCGGCAGCCGCCGACCTTCACGTTGCCGTAGTTGTTGCGGTTGCCCGTGATCTCTTCGAGCAGATCGAGGACGGGTTCGCGGTACTTCCAGGCCCACATGAAGACCGTGTCGTAGCCGATGAAGTGCCCGCCCAGTCCGACCCAGAGCAGGTGGCTGTGGATGCGTTCCAGCTCGTTGATGATGGTCCGCACGTAAAGCGCCCGTTCCGGCGGCTTGATGCCCGCGATCTCCTCCACGGCCTGGACGTAGGCCAGCGGGTGCGACGCCGAGCAGATCCCGCAGATGCGGGAGACGAGGAACGGGATCTGGTCGTACTGCAGGGTCTCGGCGAGTTTCTCGATCCCGCGGTGATTGTAGGAGAGCCGCACGTCGATGTCGGTGACCGTCTCGCCGTCGACGGTCAGTTGGAAGAACTCCATCTCCTCCTGGAGCGGATGGAACGGCCCGACCGCCAGAACGGATTTTCGCGCTGCCTCTTTCATTGCTGAACTTCCTTCCGCAGGGGATACGTCCCCGCAGGCCAGTCATCGTGCAGAATCAAGCGCTGCAGGTTCGGGTGGTTCGTGAACCTGATTCCCAGCAGGTCGTGCATTTCCCGCTCGATCCATTCGGCGCCGGGAATCAGCGGGGTGATCGAATCCAACTCGGGCGCCTCGCGGTTGCGCACGAAGGCCTTGACCGTGACGAGACAGCCGGATTCGTCGTCCGAGAAATGGTGGAGAACCTCGAAGCAATCCTCCGCGTCGATTCCCGTCGAGATCACGAACCGCAGGCCCAAATCACTGAACAGGAATTTGCAGACCTCGTAAACGCCGGCGGCCTCGCAGGGCAGGAATACCCGGTTCTCCGCCTTGCGCTCGATGCCTGCGAGTTTATCCTGTATCTGCGACAGCCGTTTGTCCAACTCGTTCTGTTGCATATTCCCTTTCCGGTTGCAAAGCTGCCAGTGCCTTGACCACGCCTGAGATAATTGCCTGCGGCTTGGGGGGGCAGCCCGGCACGTACGCGATAATGGCATTGGGATCGACCTCTCGGATGAGTTCGTCGATCGGACCGGCCATGTGGTAGGCCCGCTCGAAGATGCCCATGCCGCACGCACAGGCGCCCGTGCAGAAGACGACACAGGGCTTGGCGGTCTGCCGGTAGACTTCCTGCAGGCGTTTGGCCGCCTGCATCGTGCCCCCGCCCGTCACTAAGAGGGCATCCGCATGACGGGGCGAGCCCACCAGCTTGATCCCGAACCGCTCGACGTCGAATTTCGGCGTCAGCAGGTTGACGATCTCAATATCGCAGTTGTTGCACGCGCCTGTATTGACGTGGAACACCCAAATCGACTTTTTCAACGACCACAACTTCCAGTCCATGGGCACACCTTAAAACTGGATTCTTGCAGAATGGAGATTAGGCTTACTTGAGGAAGGAAAAATTGGCTTTGCGATTTTTCCTTCCGAAACCCACCAGATGCTGGCACATGAGCAACTGCGCCGATTATTCAAGGAAATCCCAGAACCGATTTCCTTGAATAATATAAGCCTAATCTCCATTCTGCAAGACTCCAATCAAAGCCACGTGATGCCGTAATAGTTGCCGACCATTGCCAGGATGACCGCCGCCGCGAGCAGGGTCCCGCCGTAGAACCAGAAGAACCGCATCGCCTGGTCGATCCGCACGCGGGGGTTCGTATTCTTGATCAGAATCACCAGGACCAGCACCAGCACGAATTTGCCGATGCCCCACACGAGCGACAGGCCCGACGTGCCGATACCGCCCAGGAAGGCCACGACCAGAAACAGCGGCAATGCGACGAGCATCATCGCCTGCATGAGCTTCCAGACGGCCAGCAGGGCCCCGGAGTATTCGATCAGGACGCCGCCGGCGACCTCGGTCTCCGATTCAGCGATGTCGAACGGCACGAAGCCGAGCTTGGCCTGAACGCACAACAGTGCCACCACGAAGGCCAGCAGGCCCGAGATGCTCAGGACGGGGGCGTGCTGCGAGATAGCGGCCAGGCTCAACTGCTCGCCCGGCCCGACCACACCGGCGGTCTTGATGACGATCACGATGAAAGCAAGGACCAGCGGCAGCTCGTAACTCAGCACGAGTTTCATCTCCCGGCTCGCCCCGACCGCCGCGTGCGGGCTGCCGCTGGCGCTGCTGCCCAGAATCAAGGCCAATGAGGGCAGGACCATCAGGTACAGAGCGACGATGATATCGCCCACGTAGCTGACCCGGGCGACCGACAGCCACAGGATCGTCGAAAGCAGCAGCACGCCCGCCAGCCCGACGAGAGGGGCCGTCACAAAGATGGATCGCTGCGCGTCCTCCGGGATCAAGACCTCCTTGCCCATCAGCTTCATCACGTCCGCCAAGGGCTGGTAGACCGGCGGTCCCACGCGGTACTGCACCAGAGCGCTGACCTTGCGGACCAGCCAGGAAGCCAGCAGGCCCGCCGCCAGCGTGAACACGAAGCCCGGGAAGATCAAAATCCAAAAGAGATTCTGCGCCGCCTCAATCATTGCTTGGCCTTTTCCTTTTCTTTCAGGATCGGCTTCCAGCTGCTGCCGTCCGCCACCCTGACCACGATATCCGGCAGGATTTCCACCGTATTGTCGCTCTGCCGCGGCTTGCCATATTCGATACTGCCGTCCTGGCACGTCTGGACGCACAGGGGCTTTTCCTTCGGTTGCAGCCGGCCCCGGCACACGTCGCACGCGCTGGTTGCAAAAGCGATCAGGTCCCCGTCAACCGTCCCGAAGGGGCAGGCGGCCGCACAGGTTCCGCAGCCGGTGCAGAGCATGTTGGCCCGCTTGAGCACGCCCGTGCCGTTCGATTTCGGATTTTGGCCTACGGATTGTTCCGTGCTCGGCACCTTCTCCAGGGCCCCGCGGGGGCAGGCCGTCACACACGGAGCCCCTTCGCAGCGCCGGCAGATCATCGCGAAGCGAATCGTCTCCAGCAGCGCATCCACGCCTCTGTTCTGTGGATGATGCTTATAGGAGCACCGGACGGACGACTGCCCCTGCAATCGTACCTTGCCGAGGTCGATGATCAACTTTGCGCTCATGGTCCCTGCTACTCCCAGATATTCGGGTAATCTTTCACCTGCTCGTAGGTGAGGACTGGTCCGTCTTTGCAGACGTAGTATTTGCCGAGCATGCAGTGTCCGCACTTGCCGACGCCGCAGCTCATGTTCTTCTCCATCGACAGATAAATGTCATTCGGATCGAAGCCGAAGTCCAGGAGACTGACGGTCACGAACCTCATCATGATGGGCGGCCCGCAGACGATGGCCACGGCCTTCTTGATATCCACGTCCTTGCGATTCAGAATCGTCGTGACCACGCCCACGTGGCCGTCCCAGTTGCCGTTGGCGTTGTCTACCGTCAGCTTCATGTCCACGCCGTCGAGCTTGCTCCACGCGCCGAACAGGGTGTCCTTGTAGATGAAATCTTCCGGGGTCCTGGCGCCGAAGCGGCAGACCAGGGACTTGAAATCCCCGATGCGGTCCACCAGCGTCAGGAACAACGACCGGATCGGGGCCAGACCGACGCCGCCGCCGACGATATAGACCTGCTTGCCGGCGAATTTGTCAATGGGGTAGCCGTTCCCGTACGGGCCACGAATACCCACTTGCTGGCCCTTGGAGCATTCGTGGAGCAGGCCCGTGATGCGGCCCGCCTTCATGATGGTGATTTCCATCTTCTCGGTGACGGCGGGCGATGATGAGGGGGTAAACGGCGCCTCCCCCTCGCCCGGCAGGGTCAACTCGACGAACTGGCCCGTGTCGAACCGGAACGCGCTTTCCGGCACGATGACAAAGCTCTTGATGGCAGGGGACTCGTCGATAATGTCCACGATCTCGCCATTGATCGGTTGATAGAGGTTCGCCGTCATTTTGCCGCCTTTACAGCCCGTTTGCCCTTGTTCGGAAGCTCCTCGTTCAGTTTCTTGAGCACGTCGCGGATATCCACGTCGCCGGCCTCGGCGTCGAGGCACCGCCCACAGCCGACGCACATCTCCAGGCCGTACCGGTCGAGAAAATACACGAATTTGTGCATGAACCGGTGCCGGAGCCGGTCGCCCAGAACCCGGCGGGGATTGGCGCCGCCGGCCACCGCGGCATAGCCGATGCGCATGCAGCTATCCCACATCTTCATCTTCGCAAAGTACTCCTTCTGCTTCGTATCGTACAGGTAGAAGCAATGACACGTCGGACAGACCCGCGTGCAGGCCTGGCACTCGACGCACGTCGCGGCACATTCATCGAATACATCCGACCCGTATCCTGCCTCCACGATCTGCCTGACCGGCGCATCCAGTCGGATGTCGCCGGCGACCTCCATCAGCCGCTTCTGAGCCGCCTCGCGGAACTCGGTCCGCTCGGCCAGCAGGGCGTCCGGAACGTCCCCGAAAAGCGGCGCGTGGGCAAACAGGAAGTTCTTTCCCTTGGCTGAGCCCGCCTGGATGATGAAACCGTCCCGCACCGGAGAGATGTTCAGATCGAACCCGCTCTCGGCGTAAGGCTTGCCCCCGACGACGTTGCACAGGCAGCTCGCGCCAGGCCTGGAGCAGTCCGACGAGACGACGAACATGCCATCCCGGCGCGCGATGTAAAGCGGGTCCTCGAAATCTCTCTCCCTGAAGACCTTGTCGAGCACCTCTACGGCGCGCAGGTCGCACGCTTTGAGCCCGCACACGGCAAAGGGCTTCACCGGCTGCGGCTCGGCCGGTTTCGCGAAGATTGCCGCCCGCTCCCGCAACGGAAAGAGGAACTCCTTGACCGGCGTGCAGACCCGGACCTCGTTGACTTCCGGCGCCGCATCCGTTTCCGGATCGCACCTGGAATATACGTAATGGTCGTCCACCCGGCGCGGCACGTAGACATCCATTTTCTCCGCGAGGGCGCCCAGCAGCGGCTTGAGCTTACTGATAAACACTCTTTCCATCGGTTACCCCTACGGCACGTAGTACGGCAGGCGGGCCAGGTCCATGGCAATATCGATCGTTATCACTTTCACTTTCTTGGGAACCGTTATGTAACGGGGAGAGAAATTCAGAATTCCTTTGATGCCGGCTTCCACCAGAGCATCCGCGATGTCCTGCGAGGCACTCGCCGGCACGGCGATGATGCCGAGTGAAATGCCGCGCCTGTCCAGGTGGTGCAGGTCGGCAACGTCTTCGATGAGCACGCCGGTCTTCTTCCGACCGATTTTCCTCTTGTCCACGTCAAAGGCGGCCGCGACTTCGAACCCATACATGCGAAACCCTGGAAACGCCAGCAGCGCGCTGCCGAGATTCCCGACCCCGACCAAAGCCGCCTTGTGCCCGATGTCGAGGTGGAGAATCCTGTTGATCTGTTTGATCAGGCCTCCGATGTCGTAGCCGACGCCAGGGGTCCCGAAATCGCCGAAGTAGGAAAAGTCCTTCCGGATCTGCCACGGGTTGATGCCGAGCAGGCCCGCCAGCTCGTTGCTGGAAACGTTTTCGATTCCCTCCCGGGAGAGGTGGATGACCCCGCGCAAGTACACCGGCAGGCGCCGGATCGTCTCGTTCGGAATTCTGCGATACCGCATCTTCCACCATCACTTGGTGATTGTGTTCACTTTCACAAGACGGCGTGCCCCATTTTAGACCTGGAATGCGTGTTGTCAAGCAGAATTGACATTTTCGTCTCGACGACCGCATCAGCGTAAACCCTTGCCCGGTATGCGCTTGTGAGATGTACAGAAGATTTTACGAAAAAAATCGCGTGCTTGCCGTGCGTTGCGATGCCGTTCCTGTGAGGATCTATCCCAGAATGCGACACGATGAATCACGATCCCTCGGATGCCTTCGACAGGACGGGTGTGCGGACGGCGGCTTGGTCGGGCGCGGCTCAGTGGGATGGGTTTGTCGGGCTGTTCGGGAGGGTGAACGTGAAGGTGCTGCCCCCGTCGGGGTTGTTCTCGGCCCAGACCCGGCCGCCGTGTCTCTCGATGACCTGCTTGGCAAACGCCAGGCCGAGACCCGTCCCGTCTCGCTCGAGAGCCCGGGCATTCTCCGCCCGGTAGAACTCCTCGAAGATCCGCGGCAGCTCGGCCTCGGGGATGCCAATGCCAGTGTCGGCGATTCGGACTTGAATGAAGGAGCCGTCCTGTCTGACGTCCATGCCCACCTTCCCGCCGTCGGGCGTATACTTGACGGCGTTGAAGAGCAAGTTGGTGAGGGTCTCCTCGATCAGCACGGCCTCACCGAGCACCTCGTCGACGGTCGGGTCGATCTGATGGCGCAGGGCGATCGTTTTCTTCTGGGCCCGGTTTTGCACCGACGCCAGCGAGTTGAAAATGCAGCTCCGGAGTGAAAATCGCTCCACCTCCAGATGGCCGCTGAGCTTCATGCGAGTCAATTTCAGCAGGGCCGTGATGAAGGCCATGCATTTCGACGTTCGCCGGTAGGCCCTTTCCACGAGGTCTTTCTGTTTTTCATTGAGCGGCCCGACCATCTCATTGAAGACGATATCCAGACAGCTTTGGGTGGCGGCCAGGTGTCCCTTGATATCGTGGGTCAGCCGCAGAACGTACTCGTTCTTGAGATGGTCCTTGTCCCGGAGCTGGGCATTGGCCCTTTCGAGGTCTTCCTGCTGCCTGCGGAGTTGCTCGCTGATGGAAGTGGTCATGTACACGACGAGGTACAAGGTGACGGTGAAAACGAAGAGAAAACCCAGGACAAACGTCTTGTCGCGGTAGAGGCCGTGCCCGGCAAATCCCATCAGGTCATAGTGCCTGATGACGCCCGCGCCTTCGAGAACGGCAAGCCCCCCGAACAGGATTACCGCCAGGGTCGCCTGCAGATAGCTTTGCAGCTTCGAGCGCAGGATACTGGCGATGATCATGTGGAACACGAAGAAGAACGAGAAGGGATTCTCGAGGCCGCCGGAGAAATGGATGATCGTCGCGAGGATGAACAGGTCGGCGCACATCTGGAACGTGAGAATCCGCCCGATCCTCTTCGGCGACGGCTCCTTGTCGTCCCAAGTCCAGTACCGCAGCAGATCGTAAAGAATGAAGTTGTAGACCACCAGCAGGGCGGAGAACGTGTACAGGGTCGAGGCGGCGAGCGATACGCCCATGAGCCTGCTGGCGATGAAGGTGGCGGCCGCCAGCGTCCCTATGGCCACCCACCGGAGTTTCACGAGCCAGTACGCCCTCTGGATCAGGTTCGTACTCTTGAGAAGATATTCCATATCGTACGTTGTGCGTCAGGCGTGATGCGTCCTGCGTGTTCCAGGACCCTGAGGCAATGGGACCCTTCGCAGTACGCACCCCGCACTACGCAGGACGAAGAAGGTTTTCGACCTTCTCCAGAAGCACATTGGGCTTGACCGGCTTGTCCAGGAATTCCTCCACGGGAAGCCAGGCCTGGTCGCCGGCCTCGGTCTTGAAATCAAGCCCTGTTTTCTGTTTGACGGCCGTCAGCATGAGGATGGGGATATCCTTGAACCCGGTGTTGTGCTTGAGTTCTCGGGAGAGCTCGAAGCCCTCCTGGGAGGTCCTCATCATCACGTCAAGAATGATCAGGTCCGGCCTGGCCTGCTGCAACTGCTCCATGCCCTCCGCGCCATCCCGCGCGCTGTGAACCTCGTAACCTCGATTCTCGAGGACAACCGTCATCGCTTCGGTGATGTCCGGATCGTCATCAATAATCAGAATCCTGCCCTGTGCCATCTCTTCTCCTTTGACAATCCTGTGAGTGCCAAGGTTCCCCCAACGCGACGAGTCGCGTTGAGGGCCCAATTCGTTGTGATGACCATCATATTATACAGCGTGGCAAGGAAACCGAAAAACCAAAATTCGCCGGTCCCCGGCCCAGAGTGCAACCAAGTTCCGTGGCGGGGCGGTCGTCCTTGTCGTGCTGAGCGAAGCGAAGCGTCTGCCCGTCGCATCAGGACCTCTTCCGATGAGCTCCAGACCTCTCGTTCGGTGGTCAGAAGTTTCGTTGTCGCTCAGGATGACAGAATCTGTGCAAGGCACTGCCTTCTTTATGCACCTCCTGCCGCGGAACGTGGTCGCGCGCGCGGTGCACCATCACTCCTGCAACTCGCGCAGGACCACGGAGATATATTCATTCGTCTTGTCGGTCAACGTCCGGCTTGGCGTCCGGCCGGCTTCGATTCGTTCCGGCTGAATGCCGAAAATCACGATCTGCTCGGGGGCCTGATCGAGCTGCCGGGCCATTGCGATGACGCGCATGAGGTCCACCTCATGAAGAGACTGGTGCGCGAGCACCTTCGTGCTGCGGACCTCCTCGGGGGTAAAGCGTCGGATCGCACCCGGTGGCTCATCCATGAAGGCGCAATCGATTATGATGGCCTTGCGTCGGCCCTCGATGTGATGCAGAACCGATAGTCCGCCGGTTCCGGCGTCAACGAAATCGACGGCAGGGTACTCGCCGGCGTGCTCCGCGAGTCGCCCGACGAGATGAACACCGATCCCCTCGTCCGCCATCAGCGGGTTTCCCAGACCGAGTACAACCACGGGCTTCTTCATGGAATTGACTATTGACCGTTGATAATTGGGGTCATGCGCCGTTCCTCAATCATCAATCATCAATTATCCACAATCAATCACTTGACGAATCTGACGTCCAACATGTGCGTCGAGCAGGAAACGCACGGGTCGTAGGCTCGCACGAGCATCTCCAGCTTCAGCCGGATCATGTCCTCAGGCTCGTCCAGAATCTTCGGCACGAGCTTCTCGAAATCCTTTTGGATATTGCCGTGGTTCTGGTTGGTCGGGATGCAGATATCCGCGCCGACGCAGTGGCCCTTGCGGTCGAACTCATACTCGTGAAACAGGATGCCGCGCGGGGCTTCGACGCAGCCGCTGGCCTTGCCGGCCTTCGGGCTGACCACGACCGCCTCGGGCCTGAGTCCTCTGGTCAGCGACTCGTCAATCAGGTTGATGGCGGCCTCCGCAACGTGAACCGCCTCGGCAAGCTGGGCGATCGTGTTCAGGTACGGATTGCAGCAGCCCTTCTTGAGGCCGAACATTCGCGCTACGGCTTTGGCGGTCGGCGCGAGAAGCTCGGCGTTGTTGTTGAACCGGGCCAGGGCGCCGACGGCGTACGAATCGCGATGCCACTTGGTCCACTTCGCCGTAGACTGATCGTTCACGTATTCATTGGCCACCGTCTTCCAGTCGTTGACCGCCACCGTGCCGTCGCAATCGGTCGAGGCGATCTCGCCATGATAAAATGTGTAAGCAGGGGGGGTATCCTGCCTGAGGGAGATATATTCGGTCGGTCGCTCGAACTTCGGAATGTTGCCCGCCACTGAAAGCACTATCTCGGCCACCACCTTCAGGTCGGCCACGCTCCTCTTGAGCCGTTCCTGGAGCTCGTGAAGCTGCTTTTCTGTGGGAATCTTCGTCATGCCGCCCGGCCGCAGCGTTACAGGATGCGTCGTCCGGCCGGCAATCAGGTCCGACCACTCGTTCGCCAGGCGATGCAGGCCGATGATGGTCTTGACCGCCTCGGGGGCCTTGGCCACCAGCGGCACGACCGAGGGGGCTCCGAAGAAATCGGGAGCCGCCAGGTACCCGATGTGGAGCACGTGGCTTTGGAACTGCTCCGAATAGTGCATGAGAAGCCGAATCTTGTCGGTCTGCTCGGAAACCTCGACGCCTATGGCATTCTCCACGGCCTTGGTCGCGACGAGCGAGTGCGAGATGGAGCAGATACCGCAGATGCGGCTCACGATGGTCTGGATGTCCTCGTAGCTGCGGCCCCGGACCATGGCCTCGAAGAAGCGGGGGGCCTCGGGCACCTGCCACTCGAGCTTCTCAATCCTGCCGTTGGTGGCATTGAGGACGACGTTGCCGTGCCCCTCAATGCGCGTGACGTGGTGTACGTTGATATTGACTGTACCGTTACTCATGGATCGTCGGCTCCTGTCTGCTTCCAAAGAGAACCATCTTGGTCTTCAGGTCGTCGATATTCAGGCCGTATCTCGTGATGACGTCCTTGGCCGCCGCGACGTTCGGGTTGTCGATGTAGCCGCGGCAGCCGAAGCACCGGAACCCGTTCGACGGGCAGCGCGCCCCGCAGCCGGCCCGGATGACCGGACCGAGGCACACCTGGTCATATTGCCACAGGCACGGATTGCCGTTCGCCTTGCACTCGACGCACACGGGCCACTCGGGAATCTCCGGGTTCTTGCCTATCAGCAGGGACCGTACGATATAGGTGAGCTCTTTCCTGTCGATGGGGCAGCCGTGCACGTAGTAATCGACCTGGACGACCTCATCAACGGCTTTGGTCGGGCTCGTTCGCAGATGCGGCTTGCCCGCGGCTTTGCCGTAGACACACTTCTTCACCTCGTCGAGGTCGTCGAAGTTGTTCTTGAGTTTGTTGATGCCGCCGATCGTCGCACAGGCGCCGAGGGCGATGAGGACCTTGGCCCGGCTGCGAATCAGCTTGAGGCGCTCCTCGTCCTCCATGCGGGTGATCGAGCCTTCGATGATGGCGACGTCATACTCGTCGCTCTTCTCGCTCATCGCCTCGCGCCACTCCACAACGTCGGCGCCCCCGAGGAGATCGAGGATTTCCTCTTCCAGGTTGACAATCTGGAGCTGGCACCCTTCGCAGCAGGCAAAATCGAATATCGCAATCTTGGGTTTCGCCATGGTCAAATCGCCTCCGGCAGAGAAGCCAAATCGGTATATCGGAACACGGGGCCCTCCATGCAGACGTAGGCGTGGTTGATCTGGCAGTGTCCGCACTTGCCCACGCCGCACTTCATTTTTCGTTCGAGGTTCAGGAAGATACTCTCGCGGGGCACCTGCTCGTCGGCCAGCGCCATCAACACGAACTTATACATGACCGGCGGGCCGCAGACCAGGACCTTCGCCGACTTCAAGTCGGTCTCAATTTTCGGGATCAGCCTGGTCACGACACCGACGCTGCCTTTCCAGCAGTCGTGAGGCTCATCGATGGTCTCGAGCATCTGCACGTCGCCGCGCTTACCCCAGGCCTCGATCTCCGCGTCAAACAGCCGTTGGTCGTAGCACTTGGTCCCCTGCAGGATCGCCACGTCGCCGTAGTCGCTACGGTTATCGAGCACGTAGTTGATGAAGGACCGCTGCGGGACCAGGCCGATGCCGCCGCAGATGAAGACGACGCTCTTACCCCGGGCCTCCTCGACCGGATAGACGCCTTTGCCCAGCGGGCCGCGAATCCCCAGTTTGCCGCCGGGTTTGACGTTGTGAATGGCGCCGCTGACGTTGCCGATCTTGCGGACGACCAGCTCGAAGCTGTCCCGGAGGGTCGGCGAGGAGCTGATCGTGATGGGGGCCTCGCCGATGCCGGCCACTGAGACCTCGACGAACTGGCCGGGGACGAAGTCGAGTCGGCCGTCATCCAGCGAGAGCCGCAGGTACTTCTCGGTCGCGTTCATCTGGCTGATGTCCTCGACCGTCGCCAACTGCGGCAGGTAGATATCTTTCTTCTCCACACAGCACTCGCACATCAAGCAACCCCTTAGAATCTATCATTTACGACTTATGATTTACGATTCTTCATCGACGGTTTACGATGGATTGCGACCGGGCCGTTGGTGTGTTCCGGCAATCATCAATCCCCTTACCCGATCCCCAGATCGTCGATCAGGCGGTTGTACACGCTTACGGGATTCGCGATGTCGGGTAGGCACGCGCTGACGCAGCGGCCGCAGCCGACGCAGGCGACCTGGCCGCCGATCTTCTGCGGCACATAGACCGCCTTTCGGTACAGCCGGTGCCGGAACCGGTCGGCCCGCGCCTTGCGAAACTCGTGGGCCGGCGCCACCTTGGTGAACCCGTCCAACAGGCAGCCGTCCCAGGCCCGGACCCGTTGGCCCGTCTTGAGATCCCAGTTCACGTCGTCCCGCACGTTGAAGCAGTAACAGGTCGGGCACACCTGGTTGCAGGAGCCGCAGGAGAAGCACGTCTTGGCCCTCTCCTCCCAAACGGGATGCCTGTAGGCATTGGCCAGGAGCTTGGGCAGGTAGGCCGGATCGCACTTGAGCTCGTGCCGGTTCAGTCCCTTTTTATTGTGCGCCCAGACATCCTCCCGTTTCTTGAGGGCCTGCGGGTCGGCCGCGGCGGCACCTCTCGCCTGCGCGAGCAGTTGCTCGCCCTTCGGCGTCGCGGCCTCCATGACGTAGCTGTCGCCGATGTCCGTCAGCAGGACATCGTAGCCCTCGCGGACCACCGCGGTCCCCATCGAGGAGGCGAAAACGTTGTCGGAAGGTCTTGCCACGTCACAGGCGATGATGGTCGCGTTGTTGCGCCGCGTCATGTAATGCGTATCGTAGTTGTCCTGCCGGAACAACTCATCCATCTGGTTGATGCCGATCATGTCGTAGGGATGCACGCCGAGCAGGATGAACGCCTGGCCGTCGTGCTGCGATTCGTATGGCCCGCCGATCTCGTAGGTCAGCAGGACCTCCCGCGGCGGCAGAAGGTACTTCTTGGGCGGCTGGAGCGTCACGTCATAGTCCAGCCGCAGGTGCTGCGCCGATTCCAGCGGGGCGAAATCGAAGCGGTCGCCCCTGGCCTGAACGCCGATGACGTTCCGGGTCCCGATCAGACCGTCGACGAATTTCGCAAAATCACCTTTCGTAATCTTCTTTACAGTCATCGCAGAGTCCCGACTCCAAAAACCTCAAAAACTGTCTTCCGACGGCGTTTCGTTCGTCAGCTCGACCCGCGGGATGTAATAGGGCAGGCGGGCGAGCTCCATCGCGATATCCAGCGTGATCACCTTGACTCGTTTGGGCACGCTGACCTTACAAGGGGCGAAATTCAGAATCCCCTTGACTCCGGCTGCCACCAGCTCATCGACCACGAGTTGGGCGGCCGTACGCGGCACGGCGACCACCGCCAGGGTGATGTCCCGCTGCCTCAACGTGTCGATCTGCGCCACGTTCTCGACCTCGATACCGTTGATGACCTTGCCGATTTTTTTGGGGTCGACGTCGAA
>CAYFUB010000708.1:0-2326 GCA_964346195.1 uncultured Pirellulales bacterium | reverse complement strand
ACCAGCAGGAAAACGACAGGAACGAACTTGACCATCACGCCCAACATGCGCTGTCGCTTCGTCATCGTTTGAGCGCTCCTACAGAATTGGTTCCGCTTGCCAGTCCCCCTCCGGCCGTCAGAAGCGGGCCGCAGTCAGCCGTCATGTCCCTCCTTGGGATTCCGTCCACACCTCCTTTCCGTGTACCGCAGCCGGTACCTGAAAGCGAATCACAATGAGCCGTACACATGGAACGCCAGCACAGCGGCCGAAGCCTACGGCTGTCCTCCTTGTGCAATCGCTGGCTAGCCTGTGGCGGCCAAATCTCCACCGTACCCCGCCAAAGGCACCTTGTCCATTGCATAAATCGCCGAGATTCTGTGTGTCAAGGACAGGACATGGGTTATTGCGCCAGCACGGCGGCTTCGTATCTTGCGACCCTGAGCCGCGCGTCTCAAGCGGGCAAATGGTGCCTACGGCGGCGTCTTGGGAAACCGGGAAGGCTTGAGGCGCCGGGCCCCGACGCCGGCCGGTGGTGTTCCGCATCCCGCCTGTGCAGGTCCCTTACTGAGACGGACTCGCTGCGACCATCCCGTCCGCGACGGGACAACGCAGGTGCTCGTTGCAGCCGTGCCGTGTCGGGGCATCACGACAAGGTGTTGCGCACTCTGGACACGGGTTCCGAGAGGCGAGATGCCACCCAGAGACCAATGCCGAGGGTGATCGCCTGGCCGGCCGGCCTCCACCTCCACCGCAGGCAGCCCCGAGCACCGCCCTGCCCAGCGCTTCGAGCCCGGAGAGGGCCGCCCTGCCTGGTCCGGCGGCAGGTGCAGATGCAGCGCGCCGGCCGCGCGGGGTGCGAAAACCGCCAGGGCCCCCTTGCACGACACCGTTGGCACCGTTATTGCCGGAATGGTCTTGACGCAACAGCCTTACGGGCATACAATCATCCAGTCAGGACAGTCTTGGGATTCGGTTCAGCAGCGCCAGGTGCCGCCGCAATGGGGCACCCTGGCCGGCCCGGCAGACTGAGGAGGAGAGAATGGGCGGGAGGAAGGATGACTGCGCCGGGCGGGCACCAGGGCGTGCGTCGCTGGAACTGGAACAACTCGAGGCGCGCCTGCTTCTGAGCGCCATCACCGAACGGGTCAGCCTGGCCTGGGACGGCGCCGAGGCCGACGGCGGAAGCTGGGAACCGGCCGTCAGCGAGGACGGCCGTTACGTGGCCTTCCATTCGTCCGCAGCGAACCTGGTGTCGGGCGATACGAACGGTGAGCCCGACGTCTTCGTCTATGACCGCCAGTTGGATACCATCGAGCGCGTGAGCGTGGCCTCCGACGGCACCCAGGCCGACGCGGGCAGCTACTCCCCGGCCATCACGCCCGATGGTCGGTACGTGGCCTTCTACTCCGGCGCCACCAACCTGGTGGCCGACGATGGGAACGGTCAGACTGACGTGTTCGTCTATGACCGGGACGCCGACACCATCGAGCGCGTCAGCCTGGCCACCGACGGAACGCAGGGCGACCAGGGCAGCTGGCATCCGGCCATAAGCAGCGACGGGCGCTACGTGGCCTTCGAGTCCAACGCCACCAACCTGGTTGCCGGGGACACCAACGGCAAGAGAGACGTCTTCGTCTACGACCGCGACACCGATGCCATCGAGCGGGTGAGCGTTGCCTCCGACGGCACCCAGGGCGACGACCAGAGCTCGAAGGCCGCCCTCAGCGCCGACGGTCGCTACGTCGCTTTCGAGTCCCTCGCCAAGAACCTGGTGGCCGGCGACACGAACGCCAAGTCGGACGTGTTCGTCTACGACCGCGACGCGGACACCGTCGAGCGGGTGAGCGTCTCGTCGGCCGGGGCGCAGGGCGACGGCGTCAGCACCTCGTCGGACATCAGCGCCGACGGTCGCTACGTGACCTTCGACTCCACCTCCACCGAGCTCGTGCCCGATGACACCAATGCCGTTTCCGACGTGTTCGTCCATGACCGCGACACGGATGCGACCGAACGAGTCAGCCTGGCGACGGACGGCACGCAGGGAGACGGGGGAAGCTGGCAGCCGTGCATCAGCGCCGGCGGCCGATTCGTCGCTTTCTACTCCTACGCCGCCAATCTGGTCTCCGATGATGGCAACGGGGAATGGGACGTGTTCGTCTACGACCGGCTGGCCGGCGGCATCGAGCGGGTCAGCGAGGCATCGGGCGGTGTTGAGGGTAACGCGGGTAGCTTCATCCTGGACATCAGCCCCGACGGGCGCTACGTGGGCTTCGAGTCTCTGGCGACCAATCTGGTGGCGAACGATAACAACGGCGTGCGCGACATCTTCGTGCACGACCGGGAC
>CAYFUB010000707.1:0-6592 GCA_964346195.1 uncultured Pirellulales bacterium | reverse complement strand
AGTGCCGCCCTCCCTGCGTTTCGCCTTGTTCGCCATCGATCGATGCCGAAGTCGATGATCTTCGGGACCGCCCGGTCGCCGTGGACGGAGACCAGGATGTTCGAGGGCTTGAGGTCTCTGTGGATGATGCCCTTGGTGTGGGCGTGGTGGACGGCCTCGCAGACCCGCTCGAAGAGCCGCAGCCGCTGCTCGATAGTGAGCCGGTTGTCGTCGCAATAGCGGGTGATGGAGAGGCCCTTGACGTATTCCATGACGAAATAGGGCCGGCCGGTCTCGGTCGTGCCAGCGTCGAAGACGTGGGCGATATTGGGATGGTCCAGCAGGGCCAGGGCCTGGCGTTCCGCTTCGAAGCGGGCGACGACCTGGCGGGAGTCCATACCGGGCTTGATGATCTTGAAGGCAACCCGCCGCCGGACCGGCTCCTTCTGCTCGGCCAGGTAGACCAGTCCCATGCCGCCTTCGCCGATCAGTTCCAAGAGCTCATACCGGCCGATGGCCGTGCCGGGACCGTCGATCTTGGCCGGATTGTTCAGGGTCACTCCCGCATCGGCTGGCGGTGCCTCGAGGAAGTCGCCCGCCTGCTCGTGGGCGCCAATGAGGGCCTGAACCTCGGCGCGCAGGTGTTCGTCGCCCCGGCAGGCCTGCTCCAGATAGGCGGTTCGCTGTGCCGGGTCCGTGATCTCAATCGCCTTGTGGAAAATCTCTTCCGCGTTCATACCGTTTTCTCCCCTCATGGCCCAGGTTGTCCAACCTCTCCCTCCATAGGGTATTGCGCCGTCGGGACTCACTTCGGACCAGGATTTCTCAGGAAAGACGCGGAACCTTTGGGAATCCGCGAGGAAACGACCGGTCCGCCGGACGTCTTCTCGACCCCAGGCCAGGTGCTTCACTCCACTTGGTTCCGTTCAGCATGATATTGTGCCGGGCCCCCGGTAGCTATCGGCCGGAGGTGATCGCCTTGTACAGCCAAGCCCGCGCGTAGGTCCAATGCCGTTTGGCCGTGGTCGGGGAGAGTTCGAGCACTTCGGCTGCCTGCTCCAGGGTCAGCCCGGCGAAGTAGCGGAGCTTGACGAGGTCGGCTTTGGCCCCGTCGATTTCCGCCAGTTGGGAGAGGGCCTCGTCCAGGGCCAGCAGCTCTTCCGGGGGCTGTTCCACGAGGATTTGGGCTTCGTCCAAGTCCACGCGCTGCTGGTGGCCGCCCCGCTTGAGCCGGTGCTTTCGGCGGGCGTTTTCGATGAGGATGCGCCGCATGGCCTCGGCCGCCGCGGTGAAGAAATGGGTCCGGCCTTTCCATGTCTGGTTATCTGCACCGACCAGGCGCAGATACGCTTCATGCACCAAGGCGGTCGCCTGGAGGGTGTGCCCGGGCTTCTCCCGGGAGAGCTTCTGAGCGGCCAGTTGGCGCAGCTCCTGATAGACCACCGGAAGCAATTGGTCGATCGCTCGCCCGTCCCCCTGTTCGATGGCGCTCAAGATGCGCGTAACGTTGCTCATGGCTCCCCTCGGACTCGCGCCCGGCCATTCTTCGCGAGAGACTCGGTCCCAAAGGCCGGGGCTGGAATCGGCCGACACAGCCTTAGAGAGTCTACCGTGAGCAGTGCAGTCTCTCAAGCGAGCCGGTAAGATGGCTGCCTCTCGACCGGCCAAGACTGCCTATGGCCAACACCCCTAGGGCGGTCAGCAGGATCGAAATGCCGCAGATAATGACGATGGCCAAGAGGTCCCCGGTTTCCGGGCACGACAGGTTGAGCCTGAAGTCCACAGTGTTCATCGGTTCCGGCATTGCCTTCAACCATGCGTTCATTTTTGGGCCCTTTCATGCGTCTCTCCACCAAACCATGCGCCGACCGGCGGCATTTCGGGCCAGGATTTTACAGAGTCGATGAAGATTTTCGTGCGCCGCCTGCGCAGGGGGTCGTCGTTCCTTGGAAACGGTTCCATCAGTCGAAGGCAGGGGACAAAAACGCCTACTTCAGGACGCAGACGGCTTCGGGCTGGCGGAGCCACAGGGCGAGGCTCTCGGAGACGGTGAATTCGTATTGCCCGGGCGCGGGGCCGACGAAGCTGGTCATGAGGTCCTGGCCGAGGACGATATTCGCGAACGGGCCGCTGGTGTCGATGAGCACGCCGCCACCTGCGAGGGCAGGGGCCTTGATGACGACGTCGGTCACGATCTGGCGGACGTGCTCCAGCTCAGTCTTTTCGCTTTGCGGGTACAAGCGGAACAGGTGGTTGTAGGACTTCGGCGTCAGGGCCAGCGCATAGGGCCCGGGGAAGCCGGCGTTGTCCAGTTCGTTCACAGCACTGATGATGTCCTGCACGGCGGCGCCCACCTCGCTCCAGGTCTTGAGCTTGATCGAGCGGACGCCGGGCGTATTGAGCAGGCCGGTGGCGCCGAGGGCCTGGAGGCCGTTGAAGAGTAACTGGTCTTCCTGGCGGGCGACGGCGAGGGCGGCTTTGGCGGCCGGGCCGAGACTGAGAGGCACGCCCGATTGCTCGTAGGCCGCGATGTCACGAACCGCCAGCGTGAACTCGCTGTGAATCATCGCCAGGGGAATCGCACAGCTCGATTCCACCGTCACCCCCTCGACGGTCTTGCCGCTGACGGGAGAGTCGCCGAAGGGCAGGGTCTTGAGGCCCAGGCCGTGTGGGCCCATCGTATGCAACAGCCGTCGGCCGCTCAACTGGCTTCGGGCGGCTTCGACCACCGCCGTATCGATCTTCTGCCACACCTCAGCGCCGAACGGCGCGTCGCCTCGATGCAGGTATTGCTCCGCTGTCATTGCCGCCCCCCCGGAATTTACGATTTACCATTTACGATTTATGATTTGGGCGTCGCCTTGGCAAAGCCGAAATCGTAAATCGTCAATCTCAAATTGTAGATTCCTTCAGATCGCCTACCGTCGGTATCGTCCGGCGCGCCGATTGTTCCGATTCCTTCGCTTCATCGTCCGGCTTGCCGCCTGCGGCCATTTCGTTCACCTCCGCTGCACCCTCCGCGAGCAGCGCTTCCTCGTCTGCCGACAGGATGTTGATCAGCCGCTGGAACTCGCCCTTGTGCACGCGCTCCTCGTTGGCGATTTCTTTCAGGACCTTTTTCGCCAGTTCATTGTCCGTGGCGTCCGCGTGTGCCAGATAGAGGTGGGCGGCTTCCTCTTCCGCCGACAGGTCCAGCCGCAGCGCACGCAACAATTCCGAGTCAGTGAGCTTGCGCCCGGGGACCATGCCCGTAAACGGATTCACGAACTCCGGCATGAGTCAACTCTCCTTACAATCTGTATCGTGTTCAGGTAGACTAAAAAGGAGGATGAAATGGCGGAATGAGGGATTTACGCATTTGCCTTGCATTAAAATCCCTATACGGGTAGTTCGTGCCGGGCAGGCCGATTCCCCATTTTCCACGGGCGAGACGCCCGTGCGACTCACGGGCAAGATGCCCGTGCTACTCTCCACCCTTTCTTAGCGGCAAGAGCCAAGCCGCTTGAAGGTCTCTTCGCCGCCGTTGAGGAGGTGGACCAGCGGCTGCGGGCGGTCCACGCCTTCGATGAATCTCGGCCGGGCGGCCCACGGGGTGACGCTCAGCACGCCCAGCAGATCCATCCAGTGCTGCACGCGGGCCACCGGCAGATTCCAGGTCATGTGGAAGTGATTGGCGGGCGGATACTGCTTGTATTCGAGCATGCTGGCGTACTTGGGCACGACGAAGGTGTGCGGCCAGGTCGGGGTCGTCAGATTGCACATGGCCTGGCCCAGTTCCGGCGGCACCTTGGTCGTTTCGGCCTCGTCCCAGATGAGGCTGAACAGGCCACTGACGCTGCTGTAGGCCATGCGGGCCGCAACGCCTTTGATGCCGGCGGGCGTCATGAAGGTGACGGAATTGCCGCCGCCCGGAAAGTAACCCGGGTCGGCCAGCGGCATGGAGACCTTGTCCATGATCTGCTTGACATCCGCGCCCGGCTCGGCGGCCCAATCGAAAGCGGCGCTGCCGGAGTTGTCCCCGTCCACCAGGCCTTTGTTATACCAGTCGGCACTCGTGTCGAGCTTCTTGATGCCCAGCTTCTCGGCCAGCGCCTTGATCTCCCAGGCTTCCCAGACCTTGCGGAAGTCCATGAACAGCGGGGGATTGCCGCCGCTGAGGTAGGTCATGAACAGCATGGTCAGCAGGCCCTGCACGTCGGCTTCCGTCGCGTAGGGCACGGGGGGCTTGGGGCCGGTGTGGTCGAAGGTGCTGTTGAAGAGGGACTCCATCGCGTCGGCCACGGGCAGGGGGATGCCGCGCGGGTCGCTGCCCCATTCGAGCTGGCTCATGAAGCCGCCGCCCACCGCGTTCAGGTCGGCCATGAGGTCGCGAATGATGAGGTACATCGTCAGGGACAGATTGAAACGCTCGCTGTCCTCGTCGCCGCGCAGCTCCAGCCGCTTGCCGACGTGGCGGTCCACCCAGCCGCGCAGGTCCTTGAGCTCTCTTTCGTTGTATGCCTTCCGGGCGAGCATGTCGGCCAGCAGCTTCATGTCGAGACGGGTAATCTCGATGCCGAAGGTATTTCGCGTGGGAATGATATGTGCCAGCGCCGTCTCCATGCCCATGGAGTCGTGCCCGAAGATCACGACGCGCCGGCCGCGCAGCGCGACCGCCGTTACCGCTGCGTAGCACCAGTCGATCAGGTTCCTGGCGGTCTGCTCGGTCATTTCAGGATTGAGGCCCGTGTCCGGCCAGGTCCCAACATTCAGCGCCGCCAACCGACCATACTGGGCCAGAGCGCCGTTCAGCGCGTGCGCATACACGACGCCGGGCTTGGGACCGCTGTTACCGCAGGTGATGTTGATGGGCGTGTTCGGCGGGAACTGCTGGAGCAGCGAGATGGCCGTCAATTGCGGGAAGGCCCACGTATCCGGCACACAGACCAGGATATCCACCTTCGCCTCGCGGAACTGCTCGGCGACAATATCGGCCTGGGCCTCGCCATCCACGAGGACGGCCGAATAGACAACCGGCACCGGTGTCTTGTCCGGCAGCACCACGGCCCCGCTGATGGTCTCGGCCGCCATCTGCACGATGTTCTGACAGCGCGTGCGGCTGTCCTTGTCAATCCGTGGGTCGCCGGTGGCGAATACCCCGATCACAGGGACCCTTGGCGTCGCCTTTTGGAGCGCCGGCAGCCGGATTGCTTCTCCTTTTCGCGCCATGCGGATACTCCTTCTATCTACAATTTACGATTTATGATTTCGGCGACGCCTTGGCGAAAGCCAAAATCGTAAATTGTAAATATTAAATCGTAAATCCCTTGGGGTCTTCCAGCGTCTTTTTGACGAAATCCAGGAACTGGGCGGCGTAGGCGCCGTTGGCGACTTTGTGATCGACCGAGAGGGTCATGTTCATCAGCTTGCGGACGAGAATGTTGCCATTGTCCGGGACGCACGTGTCCGTGATGCGTCCGATGCCCAGGATGCTGCACTGGCCGGGCACCACGATCGGGATGAACGACTCGATGCCGAACGCGCCCAGGTTGCTCACCGTGATGCAGCCGCCCTCCAGGTCGGACAGGTCCAGCTTGTCCGCACGGGTCCGCTCGATCAGGGCCTGGCTGTCGCGGGCGATCTGGCGGATGTCTTTCTTGTTCACGTCTTTGACGAGCGGGGCGATCAGGCCGTCCGGCACGGAGATGGCCAGGCCGATGTGGATGGCGTCGGCCAGTTTGATTGCGTCGCCATCGAGCTGGCCGGTCATGAGGGGGTACTGCTCCAGGCCCGTTGCTACGGCCTTCATGATGAAATCGTTGAAGGCGACTCTCACGTCCCCGGCTTCGTTCATCTGCGTGCGCAGGCCGACCAGCGGGGTCATATCGACTTTCACCGTCAGATAGAAACAGGGAATCTCCCGCTTCGATTTGAGCATGCGCTCGGCCGTGATGCGCTGGAGGCGATTGACGGGCACCGTCGCGCCGAGTTTGGCCTCGGCGGCGGGGACCGTGGCGACGGGCCGCGCCGGCTGCGTGGGCTGAACGGCTTTCGCTTCCACAGGCTTCACCTGGGCGGCCTGCTGAACGTCCACTTCGGTGATCTTGCCCGCCGGTCCCGTGCCTCTGATCTTCGCCAAATCGACGCCCAGCTCTTCGGCCAGTTTCTTCGCGCGGGGTGAGGCCATGACCTTGCCCGGCCTGCCCGGCTCGGGTTTGGCCTCTGCGGGGGCAATCGTCGTTGGCATCTGGCTGGCAGGCGTGCTCGTGGCGCCGGCCGCCAGGCCCTTGCCACCTGTCAGTTCCTCGAGATAGCCCGTCGGCACCTCCTCATCCTTGTCCCCAAGTACCATGACGGGCGCCCCCACAGGCAGCGTCTGGTTGATTTCGGCCAGGATGTACTTCACAAAACCGCTCACCGGAGACTCCATCTCCAGCGTGGCTTTGTCCGTCTCAATCTCGCAGATCACGTCGCCCTTCTTCACCTCGTCGCCGATTTTCACGAGGCAGTTGACAATCGTGCCTTCCTCCATCGTCTGGCCCAGTTTCGGCAGTTTGATCTCTTTCGCCATTTATGTCGTCCCCATCTTTGGATTGACGATTTATGATCTCTGATTTGTGATTTGTCGAATCAG
>CAYFUB010000706.1:0-11648 GCA_964346195.1 uncultured Pirellulales bacterium | reverse complement strand
TCCACGTACCACTGGGTGATCACAAGGCACTTGCCGTAGCCGGCCTGACGCAGCGCCCGCTCAGAGCTGATCCGACTTCCCCCCCCGGACACGTAGCCATCCTCGAACATGGCGTCCGCACGGATTATATCTTCCATCTTGCCTCGGATGGGTGTCTCGTAATAATAGAGGACAAAGTCGGTGATCTGATGCTCATTGGAAGGACAGTTCAATCGAAGGGCTTGTCCTTTCTTCAACTTGACGTCGACATCCTGGTTGAAGGGGCAGTCCTGGGTCGAGACAATGCGGCTTTTCGCTTCCTCAATCAGCTCTTCGTAGGAATTGGCCGACGCCATCCGACCACTAAGGGCCGTACAGACCACAATCCACCATATCTTTCTTAGAGTGTTGCGCATGGCTTTCCTCCTGATTTACCACAATACGAATCGACACCTGTATCATTCGGATAACGTTTTCGGCCAGCCCCATGTGGCGACAATGATGCAGGATCGCTGGCCGTCGATCTCGCGGCGATTGATGACAAGCTCGACCTTGATCAGACGACCGTCCTGGAACCGCACGATGCAGGGTGTGACCAGGCCGGTGCAGCCCCGTTCCGGCCGGGGCGTGCCGACATCGATCAATTCGGCGGGCCGGTCCTTGTGATAATCGGTCTTCCAGTCCGCCACCGGCCGTAACTGGTCGGCATACGGCCAGTTGTTGTCGATCACCGCCTGCCAGTACTCCTTGGCGACCAGCACGGCCCCCTGCTCGTGTGTTAGTTCCCCAATCACCAGACCCTTGACCGGGTCATCCAGAAGGCTCCAGTCCCGGTACCATTCCGGGGGGACCTGGAAATCGAACATGCCTTCCGGCAGAGGCACATCATAGTAAATCTCAGCCAGAGTCCGGGCGATCTGCTGCATATTGTCCGCCCGGTCGAACACGAGCCTGACGGGCAGCTTGGTCCCGGCATCCACATAGATGCGATAATCCTGCATCCGCGTGACAACCTGGATGACAATCAGCGGCGTCCCTCGGGCGGGGTCCTTCCCGGCCTCAATCGTGATGCGCTCATTCTCATTGAGTTGGCCCATCTTCTCGGCGATCTGCTCGAAGATGTGGGTGAAGCGAAAATCGTGGGTCGCAATCCGCTGATTGGAGTAGCGCACCACCTTGCCGTCTTTGTCCCACACGCACGAGCCGTCCGGCCGGGAGGCAATCTTGTATCGGTACGGCGTCTGATCGAGGCAGCACCACACCACTTCGCCGGTGGCGGGATCGACCTTGTTCCACGCCTCGAAGCGATTGCCATACCAGTCGGTCCCGATGGCGTGAACCGTGGTGATGGCTTTCAGCGCCCCCATCGTTTGCTCGATGGCATAAGCAGACCCGCTGGAAACCTCGAAGAGGACGATGCCAAGGACGACGCCGACGAGCACCACGGCGGCAACCGCCAATCGGGTCATGAACCACGAACGTGGATGTCGCGTCCGCCCACGTGATTGCTCATAAGCCGAAAGGGCCTCCGCCAGGGTGCGATCATCCGACTCCCGGCCCGTGTCGTCAGATAGCTCGTTGACGCGGAGACACTGCTGCACCAGTTTCTCGATTCCTTTTGGCTTTCTCATAATGTTGCCTCACGGTTCAGACTGCGCCGAAGTCTGTCCAGACCATACCGATAGCGGCTCAGGGCCGTACCGAGGGGCACGCCCTGCAGGCGGGCGATCTTCCGGAACGACAGGCCCGCCTGCAAACGCAGGACAATCGTCTCCCGCTGTTCATAAGCCAATTCTCCAAGGATCGTGTAGGCGCGCTCCAGAAGTTCGGCCGTTATCACCTCCTCGACCGGATCGGGCCCGACGTCGCGGGCATCGCCAGTGTTCTGCACGCCATCGACGTCACCCTGCGGCCGGCGCTTCAGGCTCCGCACGCGGTTGGCCACGGCGGTCAGCAGGTAGCTCCGGAGGCTGCTCCTCAGGTACAAAGTCGGGGCCAGCCCGGCGAAAGACACAAACACGTCGTGGACCACGTCCTCGGCCGCAGACCGATCCCGCGACAGGGCAAACGCCAGAGCGAGCATGGCGTCCTTATACCGCTCGTACACGTGGTGCAGAGCCTCTCCATGCCCCTTGTGCAGTTGCCTGAGCAGCTCTCTATCGGTCACCATGCTCACTGAGTTGCCTTTTCCGTGTACTCACAACTATGACGCAGCAGCGGGGATTCTATTCTATCGTCGCAAGAGAATCCGCCGTAGAGAGTTGACCCCTTGTTCTTCCGGCCCGACCGCCGTGTTGCGGATGACGATTTGCCGCCCGGGCACAAAGCGTGTGGGCAATCTCCACAGGGATTGCGAAGCACGCGTCAAGCATTCTCGCCTGGATGCCCGTCAAGGAATTTCGACAACTTTCGAGCCTCTGAGAAATGACAGTACGATTTTCAGGGATTATCGAGGCTCTGCAAACGGGGAATTCCCTCGGCCTCAGGGCACGGGAGTCGTCCGGCTGCCTTCGCCTGCTCGTGCCGGGCCTGCAAGTCCGCGAAGACCCGCCGGAAGTGGTGGCCCAGAGCCGCGAGGGTCAGGACGACGTGCAGGTCCCGCGGATGCCGCAGGGTCCAGCCCAGGAGTCGCCAGAAATGACGCCGGTGTTTGTCGCGGATGCCAAGGTGATAGACGCACATGAAGAACCCCTGTACGTCACGCCAGTCGTAGCCGATCCGGGCCTTGTGCAGAGGCCGCCACGTTTCGATGAAGTTCCAGATTCGCGCATAAAAGCAATCGTGCGAATAGAGGGTGCCCACCACCCTTCGGTAGCCGTCCAGGAGTTTCTCCAGTTCCATCGCCGGAACGAAGTTGACCTCGCCGTCGGTGCTGTCGCCGCGGACGTCTCCCAGCAGCCTGCCCGCGCGGCTCAGCCGCTCGTGGAGTCGCGTGCCCCGGTGCGCCCGCAGGAGACCGACCATGGCCGTGACGACGCCGCTGGCCTGGATGAACTCGATCAGGTCATCGAAAATGGAAGGCGGGTCGCCGTCGAAGCCCAGGACGAAGCCCGCCTGGACCTGCATGCCGAATTGTTGGATCTTGCGGATGCAGCCGGCCAGGTCGCGGCCCTGGTTCTGCACCTTGTTGCATTCCGTGAACGTGGAGTCGCTGAGCGTCTCGATACCGATGAACACGCACTCGAAGCCCGCCTCGCCCATGAGTTGCATGAGTTCCTCGTCATCGGCCAGATTGATCGACGCCTGCGTGTAGAACGAAAAGGGATACCGCCGCCGGCCCATCCATTCGATCATGGCAGGCAGCAGCTCGCGCTTGAGCCGCGGGCGGTTCGAGATGAAGTTGTCGTCCACGAAGAACACCTCCCGCCGCCAGCCCAGGGTGTACAGGCACTCCAGCTCGTCGATGACCTGGTCGGTCGTCTTGGTGCGAACCTCGTGCCCGAACAGGACGGTGACGTCGCAGAACTCGCAGTTGAAGGGACAGCCGCGCGAATACTGGATGGGCAGCACCCCGTACTGGTTCACCTCGGCCAACTCCCACAACGGCGCGGGCGTACGCCGCACGTCGGCCCATCCATCCGCCTGATACAGGTGTCCGGGGCAGCCGTCTTCGAGGTCCTTGAGAAAGCGGGGCAGAACCACTTCCGCCTCGCCGAGGACCAGATGGTCGACGTCGTCGAACTGCTCGGGCGCCGCCGTGAACAAGGGCCCCCCCGCCACCACCGGGGTCCCTGCCTCCCGGCACAGGTCGATGACCTGTCGGGCGGATTGACTCTGGACGACCATGCCGCCCACGAACACGTAATCGGCCCAGCGAATGTCCTCGGCCCGCAGGTCCGCGCCGGCCAGATCGATCAGCCGCTTTTCCCAACTCTCCGGCAGCATGGCGGCCACCGTCAGGAGGCCCAGCGGCGGCAGCAGCGCCTTCTTGGACATGAACTTCAGTACGTGCCGGAAGCTCCAGAAAGTGGCCGGCGAATCCGGACTGACCAACAAGATCCTCATGCAAGTACTCCAAAGCCACCACCTCTGCCTACGATATTCCTTGCGCGGTTCACTTCCGCGCCGACAGACCCGGCACAATGTACCGGCCGGACCCGCCAAGTGCAACTGTTCCCTTGCGGAGCGCTTGCGAGAGCGACGGTGTTGTCGTACTATGGGACTGTCGAAAAAGATACGGTCATTTGACTGCTGGTGCTTTCAGAGATGACTTCCGAGCTGCAGATGACGCGGAATGACGTGGCGCGGTATATCGACCATACGCTGTTGAAGGCCGAGGCGACACGGGCAGAGATCGTGCGGCTGTGCGATGAGGCGGTATCATGCGGTTTTCACGCCGTGTGCGTCAGCGGCCGGTGGCTGCCGTTGGTGGCGGAACGGCTGCACGGCACGGCGGTGAACGTGGGAGGCGTGGTGAGCCTGCCACTCGGGGCCGATACGACCAGAATCAAGGTCGCACAGGCCCGGGAGGCCGTTCAGGCCGGCGCCGATGAGATCGACATGATGGCCGACCTGGCGGCGATCATCGAGGCCGATGCGGGGTATCTGCTGCACCAGTTTCAGAGCGTGGTGGGTGTCTGCCGGTCGATGAGACCGCCCGTCCTGCTGAAGGTCATCATCGAGTCGGCGGCACTCACCCATGACCAGAAGGTCTTTGCCTGCGAGATCGCCCAGCAGGCCGGCGTGGATTTCGTCAAGACGAGCACGGGCCTGCATCCCGCCGGGGGAGCGACCGTGAAGGACGTCCGGCTGATGAAAGAAGCGGCCCCGCGCTGCAAGGTGAAGGCCGCGGGTGGTATCAGAACCGCCCAGCAGGTCCTGGCTTTTCTGGAGGCGGGAGCCGAGCGGATCGGTACCTCGGCCGGCGTGCAGATCATGGAAGAACTTCGAACGGTGAGCAGCGATGGCGGGTGAAAGGAACCGTGCCGGCAGAATCCACTACAAGAGAATTCGAGCACACACCGGCCTGCCGGCCTTGAGCGAGACGTTTTCAGCGCTGCCAGCGGTTTCCATTCTGGGCGGCAATCCGGCCAAGGCCGATGCGGGTGGGTTCAGTTACTGGGCCGCCGAGCCCAGAGACGTGTTCGAGTTCACATCGGCACAGAAAGACCCGTTCCCGAGACTCCAGGATGCCCTCAGCAGGCGCACACTTGCCGATGACTCTACTATCAACCACGGGGAGAGCACGTTGTTGCCTGATGGCATGTTCCGCGGGGGATGGATCGGCTATTTCGGCTATGAGCTGGGCCGGTACATCGAGCGGCTGCCGGAGAGAGCCGTGGATGACCTCCACATGCCTCTGATCCGACTGCGTTTCTATGACCGGCTGATTGCCTACGACCACCACGCAGATGTCTTCTGGCTGATTGCCCTGGAGGTGCCCGGTGATTCTGAGAACCCGGCCCGGAAGATCGCCGGGCTGGAGCACCATCTGGCTCAAGCCCGACAGCTCCAGCTTGCAGAGCCGTCTCCGGCGGACATCGAGAGTATCACGTTTGGTGATGTCCCCTGCAATATGACGCAGGATGACTACCTGGACGCCGTGAGGCGGGTGCAGGGCTATATCCGGGACGGAGAGGTCTACCAGGTGAATCTGTCACAGCGCTTCGAACAGCCCTTTCCGGGCGAACCCATCCGGCTCTTTCACTGGCAGAATCGGTATAACCCGAGCGGCTACGCAGCGTATATAGACACCGGCGACTTCCAGATCGTCAGTGCCTCGCCCGAGATGTTCATCACGGTGCACGATGGCCTGATCCGAACGAAACCGATCAAAGGCACGCGGCCGCGCAGCAGCGCCCCCGGCCGGCACGCAACGACGCTCAATACCGAGCGGTTCAATGACCTTCTGACCAGCAAGAAGGAGCAGGCGGAACTCAACATGATCGTCGATTTGGAACGCAATGACGTGGCCCGCATCTGCAAGCCGGGCACCCGCCATGTCATCCAGCCGAGAACGATCGAGACCTATCCGACTGTCTATCACGCCGTCGCTACGATAGGCGGCGAGCTGCGGGACGACATCGCGTTCAGCGATATCCTCAAGGCCATGTTCCCGGGCGGCTCGATCACGGGCGCCCCGAAGATTCGCGCCATGGAGATTATCGAGGCACTCGAGCCGACGGCCCGAGGGGTCTACACAGGTTCCATCGGCTTTATCGGTCTGGATGGGACTGTTTGCTTGAACATCGCCATCCGAACGATTATCATCACTCGTGGCAGCGCCTATGTGCAGGTCGGAGGCGGGATCGTGGCCGACTCCGACCCACAGGCCGAATGGGACGAAACGATAACGAAGGCACGAGCCCTGCTGGCAGGCATCAGGGCCGTCCAGGCGGCACACTCAGCGAGCCATTAAGCACTGGGGTGGCAGCGTCAAGGCCGCAGGCCTTGGCGATAGCTTGCGTCGCAGGCATCCTGCCCGCGATTCGAGGGCGGGACGCCCTCGACACGAAAAAGGCCATCGCCAAGCTGCGCTTGACGATGCCACCCGGAGCCTGGGGAACGTCAATTGGAGATCGCAGAGCAAGTGATTCAGCAAAATGATGACCGTAGGTGACAATGGCCGGCAAGGTCTTCCTGAATGACGAGTTGATTGACATCGAGCAGGCCCACATTTCTGTGACGGACAGCGGTTTGCTGTACGGGGCCGGGCTGTTTGAGACCATGCGCAGCCGCAACGGAGTCATTTTTCGCCTGGAGGACCATCTGGACCGGCTGTTCCGCAGCGCCGAGGTCCTGTCCATCACTCACTCTCATGAGAAGACCTTTCTCGCGGAGGCGGCATACAAAGTGCTGCAAGCCAATGAGTTGGTGGACGCACGTCTGCGACTGACCCTGACGAACGGCCCGTTGATGGAATCGCAGGAGCAACGAACGCCGACACTCCTGATCACCGCCACCGAGTTCCGGCCCTATCCGGCTGAATACTACAGGACAGGCGTCTTGGTCGTGCTCTGCCCGTTTCGACAGAACCCCACCGACCCAACGTGCGGGCACAAAACGACGAGCTATTATCCGCGTCTGCTCGCGCTGAATCTGGCCCATCAGAACCGTGCCGCCGAGGCGGTATGGTTCACGACGGACAACCGCCTTGCCGAGGGATGCGTCAGCAATATCTTCCTGGTAAAGAACTCGGTCCTCTACACGCCGCCCGTCGGCACGCCGGTGCTGCCGGGCATTGCGCGAAAGGCCGTTTGCCAACTGGCCCGGCAGCAGTCCATTGAGCTGGTCGAGAAGGATCTTTCGATATCCGACTTGCTCGAGGCGGATGAAATCTTCCTGACCAACGTCATCATGGAGGTGCTGCCGGTCATCAGCGTGGAGAAGCATACGGTCGGCCACGGCAAGGTCGGGCCCGCAACCGGAAAGCTCAGAGAGGGCTTTCTGCAAACCGTGGAACAGGAATGCAGGAGGCAGGAATGAGGGCGAAGGACATTGCCGCCGTGGTGGAGAAAATTGCACCGCTTGGTCTGGCGCAATCGTGGGATAACGTGGGTTTGCTCATCGGCGACCCGGAGCGCCGGATCAGGAATGTCCTTCTCACCATCGACGTGACCCAGGCCGTGGTTGCCGAGGCGAAAGATCTCGGGACGGACCTGATCCTGAGCTATCACCCGGTCATCTGGGATGGGCTCAAGCGGGTCCGGGCCGATGACCGGTCCAAGACGGTATATGAGCTGATTCGTTCCGGCATCGCCGTTTTCTCCATCCATACGGCCCTGGACGCGGCCTCAGGGGGTATCAACGACGGCCTGGCGGCCATCCTCGGCATCCGGGACGCGAAACCGCTGGGCGATTACGTGGAATACTCGTCGCAGGACAACTATAAGCTCGTCGTCTTCGTGCCGGCTGAAGCTCTGGCGGCTGTCGCCAACGCGGTTTACGAGGCCGGGGCGGGCTGCATCGGCAACTACCGCAATTGCGGGTTCCACGCGGAGGGGACCGGGACTTTCCTGCCGCTGGAGGGCGCCAAACCGGCCATCGGCCAAGAGGGCAAGCTCGAACAGGTGCAGGAGTTCCGGTTCGAGACGCTCGTGCCGGCAGACAGGGTCGAAGCCGTCGTGGCGGCCATGAAGAGGGCCCATCCCTATGAAGTGCCGGCATTTGACATCTTCAAGCTTTTCGATTATGCAAGCCGGTTCGGTCTGGGTAGAATCGGCCCTTTAGCCGAGCCCCTGCGGCTGAGCCAGGTGATTGAGAGGGTCAAACGCCGGACCGGGGCAAAGGCCGTCGGGCTCGTGGGCGACCAGAAACGCCTCGTGCGAACGGCGGCGGTCTGTGCCGGCACCTGCGGCGCGATTCTCAATCTCGTCATCGCGGGCGGGGCCGATTTGTACCTGACGGGCGAATTGAAGCACCATCAGGCCCTGGCGGCCCAGGAGGCCGGGCTGACCTGCATTTGTCTGAGCCACACGGTGTCGGAACGGTTCTTCCTGAAAGAGCTGGCCCGACGGGTGAAAGGGCTTGCGGGTGAGTTGACAGTCAGGGTCAGCAGGAAGGATGCTGACCCGTTCACGTGGAAGAATGTATGACAGACGAAGCCAGAGAAACACTGAACGAAGAGAATCAGACAACGCTCGAACAAGCGGATTTGCCGCCCGAAGACGCGCCGACATCGGAGCAGACTCCTCAAGACGTGCTGGATGGCGAAAGCGAAGAAGGAGAATCCTCCCCGGAGCCGGTCGGGTCTATCGACCAGGAGCCTGTACAGGAGGGGGAATCAGCGAATGAAGGTGAGTCAACCCTGGAACAAGCGGATACGCAGATAGAGGAAGGACAGACACCCGAGGAAGAGCAGGGATTCGGTCAAGAGGGTGAGATATCGACCGACGCCTCCGAGACTACGGAGGAGACAGACGAAGCAGGTAAGGAAGGCGAGACGACCGCGCAGATGGAGGAACCTGCCGTGCAGGAGCCGGAGCAGGCACCGACCGTCGAATCGGTGATCGAGGCGATACTCTTCGCCACGGATGAGTCCCTGACCGATGGCCGACTGGCAAGCATTGTAGAGACGACGGCCAAGCAGGTCCGCGCGAGCATCGAGAGCCTCAACGCGAAGTACGAGGCCAATAACAGCGCGTTCCGCATCGAGCAGATCGCGGGCGGTTACCAAATGCTGACGCTGGGCACCTATAATCACTGGCTCAAGAAATTGGTCCACGTCCGCAGCGAGACCAAGCTCAGTCCGGCCGCCCTGGAAACGCTGGCCATCATCGCCTACAAACAGCCCATCATCCGCGCCGACATCGAGGCCATCCGCGGCGTCGCGGTCGGCGAGGTCATCCGCAGTCTCATGTACAAGGGCTTGGTGAAAATCGTCGGCCGCGCCGAGATCCTCGGGCGACCGATGCTCTACGGCACGACGAAGAAATTCCTCGAAGTCTTCGGCCTCAATTCGCTCAAGGACCTGCCCAAAGCCGAAGACCTCAAGAACCCCGACCGGCAATAGACAATCACCGGTTCCAGGGCAGTTCGGCGGTGTTCGGGTCAACGGCGTTTGTGGACCTTGGATGATTCGGACCAAAGACGTAGAGCTTCTCCTTCGGCTCAATCACCACTGAGTCTTCATCGATAGAGCCGTTGCCGTCTATCACGTCGGCCAGGGACAATCCTAAGTGCTTGGCCAGAAACTTGCAGGCGCCGATGCGTTTGGAGCGGCCATAGTCGTGGCCCTCATCGGGCAGGTGCAGATACTCGACCTTGTCCGCGACGCCGTATAACTGGTAGATATGGCGAATATACGGATATTCGACGTCCGGCACATTTTTGGTCCAATCCTTGCCGTCGGAGACCAGCAGCAGCGGGTGCGGAGCGGCCAGAGCGGCAATCTCGACGTTGCTCGTCTCATGGGACTTGCTCTTATGAACAGGCATACCGCTCTCGCAGACGCACCCGCCGAAGAAGTGCGCCGAGACCATGACGACCGGAATGGAGACGGCGATGCGGTCGTCCACCGCGGTCAACAGGAACGACTGGGTCCCGCCGCCGGAAGCGCCCGTGACGGCGATGCGTTTCGCGTCAACGTCCGGCCGGGAGGTGAGATAATCCACGGCCCGAATGCTGTTCCAGAGCTGGAGCTTGAGAACCTTCGGGCGACGATGATTCCAGCCGGCATTGGCCCAATCGCCATAGCCTACCATATCGTAGGCGAAGACCACCGCCCCCATGCGGGCGAAGGTGGCGCAACGTTTCTGCATGTCCGGCCGGAACCGGCCGTAATCGTCAGGGTTTCCCCAGTGACCGTGAGGACAGAGCACCGCCGCGAACGGTCCGGTGCCCTTCGTCGGGCGGTAGAGATTGCCCGTAACGAACACACCCGGCAGGCTCTCGAAGGCCACGTTCTCAACGCCGTAGCCATCGTATTCGCGTGTGCTGTGAACAATAGGGTTCAGGGGACACTTCTTCGGCAGCGGGTACAGCTCGGCCCCGCGCAGAATCCCCGCGCGAATCCCCTTCGCCCGCTGCTGCCACTCGGCCAGAGTCGAATACGTGCCGGCGAACCGCGCGAGTTGCTCCTTCGCCTGCTCTTCGGTCTGGTAATTCCCCACACAAAGCTGCGGCTCTTCATCGGTCGCCCGCACGGGCCCTGATGGCAACACGGCGACAAGTAATAATACGGCGACACTCTTCCACATGTCGTGCATGGCACACCTCTGTCAGCAATGCAGGGCCAAGATGGCCCTGCGACCCATGGGCAGGATGCCCATGCTACGAAAAAACAAAGCGCCAACGAATCGCCTGGACGCCTCACCAGTTTGCCAGCGGTTTGATTTCAACCGGCTCGACGACTTTGCCGTCGGGCCACACGGGCGAAAACAGAACCGCTATATGGACTTTGCCCGAGACCTGCGGCAATCTCACCATGAGCCGTCTGACGCCGGCGTTCTTCTTCTGCGGCGGCTCCTGCTCGGCCGATTCGACGGTGAACCAGGCCCGGTGCGAGCACTGCAGCGAGGCCACCAGCTCCTGGCCCTTGAGCCTGAGCACGGCAGTCGACCCTTTCTCGATTCCGATCTCCGCGTCGGTCGTCATGCCCCACGCCAACTCGCACGGCGTCTTGAGGTCGAACTCATCCTGCACGAGCACGGCACGCCGGCCCTCGACCACCGCCACGCCCCGTGACACCGAACGCGCGAACTCCCCGTACGGGCCCGTCAGGTCGATCAGCACCATGGGAGTGGCAACACCCATTTCTGCCTTCACGAACGTCGACTTCGCGAGCGGGTCCTGGTTCTCGCCGCCGAGCATCGGGACATTGTGGCTGGCGGAGTTCAGCCGATAGTACGACCAGCGCCGGCCGCCACGTTTCGAGTCCCAGTACCCTTGCATGTTGTAATCGTCCGAGCCCAGGTCCCGCCCCCAGCGGACACCCAGCGCGTCGAACTCGAAATTGCCGAGGTCGAGGTGGCCATGATTCACCTGGTTGTAGCCCGCCTTGACACCAACGAAAAGGGCACTCGGGTTATCCCACGCGCTGCGCATCGTGACCACCTCGACCCGCCCGTGGAAATAATAATCGAGCTGTCGGCGGGCCGCCCGGGATGGTGGGCGGGCCGAGTACCAGACCAGATGGGCCGCACGGGCGGAGCGTTCGGCAATCTGCTCGTGCTCCGACCAGGCGAACAGCGGATTGTGAAACGTGCGCGCCAGCCAAAACATGCAAGGCA
>CAYFUB010000705.1:0-4563 GCA_964346195.1 uncultured Pirellulales bacterium | reverse complement strand
TTCTAACGGATGCGTATGTCGAGGCGGGCAAGAAAGCCGCGCTGCGTGAGTTCGACGGTAGTCTCGAAGCTCCTTTGTTGCCGATCTTTCGGAAGCCTTTTTCGCAGGACCAACTGCATCACATCAAGACCAACTGGGCTGGTCTGTACCGGCGGTGGTTTTTTGTCTGGCGCGATGTGCGATATGAAGCCATGTTCCGAGACGCCTCCTCCGATCCGAATGCCCGCCCGAATGATCCTCAGGCCGAGTTTGTCGGGCGATGCGTGAGTTGCCTGCCTCGGGTGATCTGGCCCGTGGTTGAAAGGCCGCCGGAGTACGTTCTGGAGGCCATGCAGGCGCTGAACGAAGAAAGGACTGCCAGGACGCGTGCCTATGCCCAGACCGCCGAAATCGAGAGAGACCTGGCGTCGCGTTTTTCGAACCACGTTGAGCAGGTGGAACAGTGGAGTTTTGTCTTTACCGCCTTGTCCGAGACTGCCATGGCCGCCGACAACTGCAGCGCGTCTGTAGATCCACAGAAAGGCGGTGATGCCTATGAGCTAAGAAAGCAGCCGTAGAACGACGAGACAAACATAAACCGTACACAATGGATTGTGAAAGGAAGAGCCATGAAAGGCTGTAATGTCATTGGAGTCTTGATGTTCGCTGTAAGTTTTCTCTTCTGTGCCACAGGCTACGCCTATGAAGTACATACTGTGACCCTCGACCATGACGCTGATTGGGATACAGGCGGCGGTGGATATGCCAGCGCATTTGATTTCCCATACGCGCACGCGCAGGCGAGCGCTTGCATTGAGGACGAGGAGACCAACTACTGGGGCGTGGCCTCTGCCTATAGCGATAAGAAGACGTACATCACGGACTACGATTGCGACGACCCTAAGCTTACCGGCTACGTAACTGGCCTGTGTGAAGCAGAGGTGATTGCATTTGGCGACGCGGGGAGCGATTACCGTGTAATAGCGGATGCCAACGGCTATGGCGCGGGCTACAGTTGCGCCGCCTCGGTTGAGATTACCGAGCCGAACGACGCGGACATAGATTTAGACTGGTTCGGGGAGTATGTGGACATGTCGTACAGCGGCGCCACTGTCTACTACGGGCACTCTGCTTTCGCTCGGGCCGAGGCACATTCCACTCCCGACACGCTGGAGTGCTATGCGACCGGCGACTCCCAGACCTTTGTGCGGGTCGATGAAGAATGAGAACGGGCCCTTAGTGCTATCCAAGTGCGATTCAGGCGCTCTCGAATCGGAGAGCGACTTGCGTGGCTTCATACGCCGCCCCGCTGTTCTCCCATAGAGAGCGCCTGAGAGATCAAGAGATTCGATCACGCCGCAGACTCGGGGGCTTGGACAGTGACAATGGCTCCAAGACAGACCTCAGACTACGTTGAAGAGAAGATTCAGGCTCTGCGATGGGGGGATAAGCGACGCCGCATCTTAGTCATCCCTTCCGTGGGGACTGTCTGGGCCATTGTCCTTATTGTTGCCTGTGCCGTGAGGTGCTCGCCGGCGGTTTCGTTGGATGGCGTGCCATGTCGTTCTTACGATGTGTTGTTGACCCGTTATTCGAGTACATATCATCCGCGTATGTATCGGGCAGTGCTCGCAACCGATGGGACACGCCAGCGTATTGCCTTCTACTGGCTCGATCCCGCCATGGAATGCGAACAGACGGACTCTCTCGCTTTCAGCGATTTCCTTTTCTACCCTGATAAGGTCGTGTATTGGCATCATAATGACCCGAACGGAACGTGCGCTCTGCCCTTGGGATCGCGTCAAGCGGATCGGCTTGTACCATTGCCAACGGATAATGCGCTGCAATCAATACTTCAGTCTGTTTTCAGCATGGTCGCGCACAACCGGACTGCCCCCGCGGGCCATGACAGCACGCCGGAAGCAGCCCGGTTCTTCCAAGGCGGCAGGGAGCGTGCTCGCTTCGATTACATCGTCACACCACCGACGGCAGAACATTCGCCGAATCCCCCCGTTCCGGAGCGAGCGACAGACGATGGCCGCGTATTCAATCAACTGCCATTCGGGAGAACGTACAGCAAGCAGGCAGACCCTGATGGAAACGTTGTGTGGCGTGCATCCAAGGTTAGTGCACGCCAGGACTTGGTCAGGATGATTGTGCGGCCCAGACCTTTGGACGACGGGCCAGGATGGTCCCATGTGTTTGATCCCAACACGCTGGGCCTGTGGTCCGCTGTGCCCAAACGGTACCGGGCGTACTTTTCACTTAAGCGGCGCAGTGTCGCGCTGAGACGTAAACCCAGCGTCTTGGAAGCGCAGCGACTTCACGCTGACATTGTATCGTGCTTGGAGGGCCCGTTGCCCGATGAGGTGGACCTTGCATTACACAAATTGTGCTTCAAAGCATCTTTGGAAACCGCCTCCGGTGCGACCATGTCTTCGGCGGCGCGAGCCTATTTCGACACCTATGTACGTCTCGCCCGGGAGCCGGTGAACAAGATCATTGTTGAGCTTGGGCGTATCACGGAGGGTTTGAGAAAGAAATGGTCGAACGATGAGACGCGTGATTTTGTCCTGCCCTTGCTCAGGCCGCTGATAGACCCGAAAGTGTTTGGCGATCGCGGATTCGTGAAGGAGGCCATCTTCGAGGAAATCCAGCTTCGCAACTGGTCCTGGTACGGGCGGTTGGTCCTTGAAAACATTCGGGAGGTTGCCTCCTTGGACGTCCAGTTCTTGGCCGATCTTGCCAAAATCGTCGAGAGCACGAATCTCACAACGGGCTCTATGGATGCCCAACCGTCGGAGCTTACCCCGTCGATGAAGTGCTTCCTGCAATACCTGCACCAACCCCCGCCGGCAGGGCAAATGACGTACGATGAGTTGGTTGGCCTGATCGAGGAGGCCGTGAGCGAAGCGTCAAGGCAAGACGGGCCTGATAACAGGCATGAATTCTGCCGCACGGTGGCCGGTCACATCCGTCTGCTGGCTGGTATGGGCCCATTTGTAGCAGATGCTCAGAAGCTGAGACATTCGATATCTGTCTGCAACGAGCGGTATGCCTCCTCTCGAGTCACACCGCAGGAAAAGGCCGTTGCCCTCGCTGTCTTTATTGCTCTATCGTTCTATGACACCTCAACATCGCAGGACCATGACGTTCTTTGGCGGCAACTGATAGAGGTGTCAAATACGTTGTATGCGCAGGTAGAAAAGACCCTGCACACATGTGGTTATACGGAGAAGACCGGCGGCGCGCAAATCTGCCGGATCTGGAACGATAGCATTGCCCGCCTCCGCAATTTGGTGGATGATCCTTTATGGCCTATGTTCAAATTTCCCTTGAGTGTTGATGAACGCGCCGAATTGGTCAAACGCCTGAACGCAGATATGTACAACGTGGAACGTGCCGCGAGAGTCTTCGCGGCGTGCGTCGAGAAGGGCAAGGACACGTCTGCGGCAGCTCGTTCCATCGAAACCTGGATACGTTATCTTGCACAGCGAGTCCCGGCTGCGGTCATCATTCTCAGGTTGCCCGGCGTTCAGGCCACCGTGGCCAAGGGGCCCGAGGGTCTTCCTTTGATTGTCCTTCGACCCCGCAGGCATGACAATCCGGAGCAGGCTTCCCGGGTCATGAAGGAGCTTAAACACTTTTATCTCGGTCATCGGACTGGTGAGGGAACGCCAGGCACATCGACCGGTTCAGAGGAAGCTCCCTGATCTCCTTCCTTCTTACCGCGTGACACATATTCCGCCCAGCAGGGCACACAGGTCTGGGCCGCCAGCACCTGAGTCTATGTGCCGGAGACGATATTCTGCGTTGGCGAGTTCCGTGTCATGCCCAGGTTCCTACCTGCTGAGCCTCAAAGCCGAAGGCCAGCCGAGAGGACGAGCGAGGACGCCAGGTCCTCCGGCAATCAGTGTTACGCCTGCTCAATCCGGCTCTTGAGAGCTTGATACCCGTAGTGCATCAGCAGATGGTCCAGAATCACCAGGGCGGTGTAGATCTCGGTGGTCGCCGTATCATTAAAAAAGATCGTGGGGTCGCGCCGCGTGATGGCGGCCAGCGCGGTGTTTTCCAAGGTGTACTTGTCAATGGTCTGCTGGGGTTTGGCGATGGTCGGCGTCGGCTTGACCGCCAGGCGGACGATGATGGGCTGGCCGGTCGCCAGGCCGCCCGTGACGCCGCCCGCGTTGTTCGACTCGAAGGCCACCTTGCCGTCCACGGCCCGCATCTGGTCGTTGTTCTGATAGCCCGTCATGTCCTTGACGGCGAAGCCGGCCCCGACCTCGACGCCCTTGACGGCGCCGATGCCCAGCATCCGACCGAGCTCGGCATCGAGCTTGTAGAACACGGGCTCGCCCAGGCCGACGGGAACGCCGGTGACGACGACTTCGACCACGCCGCCGGCGGAGTCTCCGGTCTGAGAGATCCGGTTACAGGCCTCGAGCATGGCCTGTGCGGCCTCGATGTCCGGGCAGTTGAGCACGGGGTGGACGCCGTACCGCTCGCGAACCTCCTGCGGCGCCAGGCGCGGGCCGTTGTCCCGGATCTTGTCGATCTCCTGCTCCACCTGGGCCAGCACGGCGG
>CAYFUB010000704.1:0-8820 GCA_964346195.1 uncultured Pirellulales bacterium | reverse complement strand
GCGATGGTCGTGAAGCGGCACCAGCGAAGGATCTCGTCATAGTCCCGGCCGGAATCGATGTCACGGACCCTGACCTCCTGCTCGTCGCTGCCGCTGCGGGACAGTCCGTGCGCCAGGAGCCGGCCGTCCCAGCTTGTCGCCGACGTGCGAACGGCCACCGTGCCGTCCTCACTGAGCAGGTTGGGATTGATCACCATCCGCGGCGCGCCCTCCAGCGTGTCCTGGACGTACAGAACGGATTGGTTCTGCAGTCCCTCGTTCTTCCAGTGGAAGTATCGCCCCCCTTGCTCCGACGGTGTCGAATAGCGCGGGTAGTCCATCAATTTCGTCAGACGCGCCTTGATCTTCTCCCGCGCCGGGATTTGCGCCAGGAACTGCTCGGTGAGCTTGTTTTGTTCCGTGGCCCAGGCCTGCGTCTCGGCCGACTCGGCGTCCTCGAGCCAGCGGTAGGCGTCCTCCACCTGCACGCCGTGGTACGTATCCACCACCGCGTCCTTACGGGCCTGCGGATAAGCGGGCCTGCTTTCAGGAGCCTGCGCCACTTGCGGCTTATAGCACCCGCCGAACCATACGGCCGAAGCTGCCATCGCCGCCAGAACGCGCGATATTCTCTTATTCATCCGTGCTTCTCCAGATCAGGTTATTCCACAACAATACGGCTGCCCATTGAAGAGACTGCCGCCGGCATTGTCAAACCAATATGGGGTCCATCAGCGCCGGGGGCCTCGAAATTGGCTTTGTTTTGCGTCCTTTTCTGTTTGCATTCTCCCGGCCCGGCGGCATGATGGAAAAAGCGGCAGGGATCTTCGATATAGCATCCTTGGATTCGCGCCGGCCGTGTTGCGTCTCGACGTGCGAGAGCGCCCGGAGAGAATACTTTTGAAGATTCTCAAGAGTCGCATCGACATGGGGCGCCGGAAAGTCGCCTTCACGTGCAGATGCAGGGAAGAGTTACGGAGTGGTTCCCATGAGCTTCGCCGCCAGGATCATATCAAAAAGTGGACGGTGTGCACGCCACGCTCTTCCGTGGATTACCTCTTGTCATTGCGGGCGCAGTCGAGGGATCTGCCTGCCAATGGAAGGCGCGTCGCGTTCGCGGCCGGATGTCTCGACTACGCTGCGCTACGCTCGACACGACAAACACCGCCATCCGGCCTTCACGCTCATCGAACTGCTGGTGGTCATCTCCATCGTTGCCTTACTCATGGCGATTCTGTTTCCGGTCCTGCAGGGTGCGAGGAAACGGGGGCAGACGGTGACGTGCCAGGGCACGTTGCGTCAGTGGGGATTGTACTACTCAATGTACACGGCGGAGAACAACTATAGAATGCCGCCGCTGCACCCCGGGAAACTCTTTGTGCCCTTGGCTCTCCCACAAGAACTCCGGAGAAACCGTATCGAGGGCGACCCCCTGAACAGCCAATTGACGGAGTTGCACGCATACAAGGATTTGATTCTGTGTCCCGCGGCCCGCAAGCGTCCCGCAGACCCGGGGTTCCTCACCCACGGATCGATTGATACCGGGTGGGTTATGGATAAGAATCCTATGCTTCTGTCCAGTTATGGACAGAACGGCTGGGCGGCGCGGCCGATAACGAATCGCGACGCAGGCGCCAGACCAACTGAGGATGCCACCGGACCTTACTGGGTCTCATGCCTGGTGAGAGGCGCGGCCGTTGTGCCGGTGTACCTGGACTGCACGACCCCATACGGCCGTCCGAGCGGTCGGGACCGCCCGCCTGAGTATCCCGAAGGGACGTATGATCCTCTCTGGGGAATCATGGTATATGTGATGGACCGCCACCAGGGCGGGATCAACAGTCTGTTTATGGACTGGTCGGTGCGCAAGGTCGGACTCAAGGAGCTTTGGACGCTCAAGTGGGGTCCGGACTATAACACCGCCGGGCAGTGGACCAAAGCCGGTGGTGTGCGGCCGGAGGACTGGCCGCCGTGGATGCGGAGATATAGAGACTATTGACCTCATGCCGGATCTCTTTCTTGGCTCATCTAGTCCTTCTGTACCTCCGGGCCTGTTGGGGGCTCCGTCCCCAAACCCCTGAGATTTATCGCTTTGGTCCAATAGCATGGGAGAAGCGACGCGCGTGACAGCGCCGTCGGGATGCCAGTGGGCCGCTCAGGTTGCTCCTCAGCATAGCGGTTTCGGCTCCTCATACGCGGAGTGCCGCGTGCGGGAGCCGCTGCCCCCAACGCGAGATCCTGCGTTGGAAGCCCGAGCCCTCCAAAGAGCGCGCTGTATCGCGTTTGGGGTCCCAGCCTTGTCCTCCACCACGGTTCTTCCAGGACGACCGTGGATGTGCAGCATGGGCAATGGCGGCGCAGAGCCCGAAAACGGCAAATCTCGTGCCGTTCAAGCGGCGGCAGGAACCACATGGCCGCGCCGGGTTGTCATTCTGTCGTGCTATTGGCGAAAAGCGGCAAATCTCAGGGGTCCGGGGGCAGCGTCCCCGGTCGGCGGGCAAGGCGTGGCCGGGAACGGGGAAAACTTGTTGAAAGTTGCTTTGGGGGGCGGTATCATCTGCGTCAGTAGAGTCACCGTGATGTGTGTCGGGACGGCCCGTCGAGAGCCTTGGAGGCCAAACGACAAGGGTAGCAGGTATATGGCTGAACCAGTCCGAACGAGCGACAGCCGGGATAGGGATGTGAAAGGGGCTGTGGCGGATTACGTCCGGGGTCTCAGCGAAGAGCACCGGATGCTGGTGGCCCTGAAGGCCCAGTTGTACGGCGGCTCCTGGACACCGATGCTCGACGACCTGCGGAATCGCCTGGCGGGCAAGCCCTATATCTTCAAGCTGGTCCACCGTATCCAGGATGACATCGAGCGGATCGAGCAGATGCAAAAATTCGAAGCCGAGCACAAGGTCGATCTGGCCGATTATGTTGACCTGACCTGACGAGCCGGCGCGGCGGGAATCTCTCCGGTTGGAGTGGAGGACGGTTGTGCAGTCATCAAGACCCGGCCCGAATGCGGCGGCGGAATCTCTTTTTATGAGGATTTGGAACATGCGTACAATATTGCGATGGAAGGCTTTGATGCCACGGGCTGCTTGCCTCTTGGGATTGGGGATTTCGGGTCTCGGGACGCAGACCGCACTCGCACGCGCCGCGCCGCTCATTTCGCCGGAGTTGCTGGACCATGCCGGTCTCAGGCAACTCTGGCAGCAGCAGTTGCCCGTCAAGAAGGGCGAGGACCTCGCCACGATGACACTCCTGGGCGACCGCCTGTACATTCGCTCGGACCGGAACTATATGTGGTCCCTGGACCGAGTCAAAGGCGGCGTTGTTTTCAGCCGTTCCATCGCGCCGCGCGGCGTTCCGGTGCTCGGCCTGGTCGCCTATGGCAACCGGCTCATCACCGTCATCGGCAACCAGCTTGTCGAGCTGGACGAGGATACGGGTATCGAGCAGCGGGTCAGCGACCTGGAGCTGAGCATCATCGCTCCCCCGGTGCGCAACAGCCAGTTCTTCTATGTCAGCGCCGCCGACCGGCGCCTGCACGTGCTGCGGGCGAAGGATCTGGTGCGGGTCTTTCAGGTGGCGGCCGAGAACGATTCGCTGATCACGACCGTGCTTGCAGACGAGAACGTTGTCGTTTTCGGGACCGACGCCGGCAATCTCGTGGCCATGCTGCCGGATGCCCCGCGCAAGCTGTGGCAGTTCGACGCTCCCGAGGCGATCTCCGGGCCGGTGCAGCAGGACGACAATTCGTTTTATCTCGCCAGCATGGACACGAACGTCTATCGGGTGGACATGGTGGACATCACGACGGAGGCCCTGATCTGGAAGCATCAGACTGAGGCCGTTCTGGACCGTGCCCCGCGGCTGACCGACGGGTTCGTCTATCAGTACGCTCCCGGGCGGGGATTGAACGCCATCGCGAAACAGACCGGCCGGGCCGTTTGGTCACTTCCCGAAGGCGTCGATCTGCTGTCTGAGGCGGGGGGCCGGGCTTACGTCATCACCCGGCTCAAGACGCTGGCCATCATGGACAACACCGCGGGCCGCAAGATCAGCTCAGTGAACTTCGCGCCGGTGACCGACCATGCGGCCAACACGGCCGATGCGAGAATCTATATTGCCGACGAGACCGGACGAGTCGCTTGCCTGGAGCCAACCCGGTGACGGAAGGAAGTTTCAAGGTCGAAGGATGTCAGGGATTGAAGGAAGGAGTAGGAACAGATGGATGTCACGATCAAGACCGCGCTCGTCAGTGTCTCCGACAAACGGGGAATCATCGATTTCGCCCAGTCGCTCGCTCAGATGGGCGTCAGGATCATCAGCACCGGCGGCACCGCCCGGACGCTGGCGGAAGCAGGCCTGGAGGTCACGAACATCGACGCCGTCACGGGCTTTCCCGAGATGATGGATGGGCGGGTCAAAACCCTGCACCCCAAAATCCACGGGGCGCTGCTGGCGCTGCGGGACAAGCCGGAACACGTGGAAGCGATGCGGCAGCACGGCATCTCACCCATTGACCTGGTCTGCGTCAATCTCTATCCGTTCGAGCAGACCGTCGCCAAACCCGGCTGCGCGTTCGAGGAGGCCATCGAGAATATCGATATCGGCGGGCCCAGCATGATCCGCTCGGCGGCCAAGAACCACAAGTTCGTCGCCATTGTCACCAGCCCGGACCAGTATCCGCGCGTCACCGAGCAGATGCGCGCCAACAACGGCGCCGTCACCAGCAGGCTGCGGGAGGAGCTGGCCCGCGCCGCGTTCGGTCTGACCGCCGGCTACGATGCGGCCATCGCGCAGTATCTCAATGCCCGGGCCGGCATCGAGTTTCCGGACCGCCTTTCGTTCTCTCTGATGAAAGAGGCGTCGCTGCGTTACGGTGAAAACCCCCACCAGACGGCGGCCCAGTACAAGCTGCCGCGCAGCAAAGAGCCGTCCGTCAGCACCGGCAAGCTCATGGCGGGCGATACCGAGATCAGCTTCAACAATCTGCTCGATGCCAATGCCGCCTTCGAGCTGGTCAAGGAGTTCGACGAGCCGGCGGCCGTGGTCGTCAAGCACCTGAACCCCTGCGGCTGTGCCATCGACGAGGACATCAATGTTGCCTATCGCAAGGCCTACGAAGGCGACGTCGTCAGCGCTTTCGGCGGGATCATTGCGCTGAATCGAGCGGTGGATGTCGAGCTGGCCCGCACCATCATGGAATCCTACAGCCGCTTCGGCAAGGCCCTCGGGGCCGAGGGGTTCTTCGCCGAGGTCGTCGTCGCGCCCCGGTTCCACGAAGAGGCCGTCGAGATCATCCGGACCCTCAAGGTCTGGGGCAGCCGCGTTCGCCTCATCGAGACCGGCCCCATCGACCGAGCCAGGATCGATGCCCATGAATACGATGTCCGCCACATCGTCGGCGGCCTGCTGCTGCAAGAGAGAGACCTCGTCGGCTGGGAGCCGAGTGCCCTCACGTTCCCGACCAGGGTCAAGCCGACGACGGAGCAGCTCGAAGACCTCCGCATCGCCTGGCTGGTCGCCAAGCACACCAAGAGCAACACGATCGTGCTGGCCAAGAACAAGAAGATCCTCGGCGTCGGGGCCGGCCAGATGAACCGCGTCGAGTCCGGCCATATCGCGATGAAGCGTGCCGGCGACGAGGCCAAAGGGTCGGCCATGGCCTCCGATGCCTTCTTCCCGTTCCCCGACAACGTGGAGAACGCGGCCCGGGCCGGTGTCGCCGCCATCGTCCAGCCCGGCGGCTCCAAGAAGGATGGGGACGTCATCGCCGCCGCCGACCAGCACGGCATCGCCATGGTCTTCACCGGCAAACGTCACTTCAAACATTGAGACACATCAATCACAGGTCGCACGGGTCCTGGGGACCTGTGGGACCTATACTTCTTCGCATCCCGCCTCTTGGCGCCTCTGACAGAATCAGCGCGCGATCCCCATACGAAAGGTGTCTGGATTCCTGCCTGTGCAGGAATGACAGAGTCCTAGCGACCGAGCCGGCGTTCGCAGGGGCGACAAGCTGGAGCCGAGTGCGCCAAGCACTGCAGTCTCTGGTGTGTGCTCATTCTGTCAAAGGCTCTTATACCGATTACGATTGAGAATTTCGTATCTCCGGGTGGCAGCGTCAAGCGCAGCTTGGCGATGGCGGCGTTATCGTGCGTAAGACCATCGCCAAGGCCTTCGGCCTTGACGCTGCCACCCGTCAGATCGCGGAGGCGCAGTTATTTCAGCTTCTCACACACCTTCTTAGGCAGAATCCTGAACCCGCCTGCGAAAAATGCCTGCCGATAGAACCGCCCAATACGGCGACAGTAGGAACATTACGACGTTTCCGGATCGGACGGCCGCGAAACGGCGGTCGCTTAGACAATTGGGAGGTTATGGATCATGGCAACACAACAGACAGTCCGTACCGTTAACGGCATTGACCGTGAGGCCCTGCAAAGCACGATCAGCGCCATTCAGCAGGACCCGGGACTCGGAAAGTGTAGTGTTTCGGGCCGGCGCCGGCGATTTCCGGTGTGCCACGGACAAACCGTTCAACTTCGCCTTGGATAAGGAGACTTCGCATCATGGCCAGATTTCTCATCGAGGTTCCGCACGAGGCCAAGCCGTGGGAGTGCGCTCTCGCCGTCAAGATCCTGCTCAGCGCCGGTTCACATTACCTGACGCACGCGGATTTCGGGTGCCGGGATGGAGAGCACAAGGCGTGGATCATCGTAGAGGTAGACAACAAGAAGGAAGCCCTGTTCATCCTTCCTCCGATCTACCGGCCTCGGGCCAAGATCGTCCAACTGAACAAGTTCTCGCTGGCCGAGATTGAGGAGATCCTTGCTCAGCACCAGGAGTAGCCACGTGGAGGGACAGCGAGTACGACCCGGGCAACCTGTTCCGCGTGAATGGAACATCAAGCCGCGAGATTGAGACCGGCCCTTGCCGCCTGTGGTGAAGTGCATGGAGTAGTACGATGGAGACTTTGCAGACACAAACCAATACGAATCGGCGGGCCGTACTGGACGAGCATCTCATCGCCGGCCTGCGGCAGTCATTTCGCGGTCCGCTGGTGACTCCGGACGATCCGGCTTACGACGACGCCCGCAAGGTGTGGAACGGGATGATCGACAAGCACCCGGCGCTGATCGCCCAATGCACAGGGGCAGCGGACGTAATCGCGGCGGTTGACTTTGCCCGCGCGCACGATGTGCTCCTTTCCGTGCGCGGCGGCGGGCACAACGTGGCGGGGCGGGCGCTCTGCGACGACGGCCTGGTCATCGACCTGTCCCCCCTGCGAGGGGTGCGCGTGGACCCGGCCCGTCGGCTCGTGCGGGTGCAGGGCGGCGCCACGCTCGGCGACGTCGACCATGAGACGCAGGCGTTCGGGCTGGCGGTGCCGGTCGGCGTGGTCACGGCGACCGGAATCGCCGGGCTGACTCTCCACGGTGGCATGGGCTGGCTGACCCGCAAGTACGGCCTGACGCTCGACAATCTGGTCTCTGTCGATATCGTCACGGCGGATGGGCAGTTGCGCCGGGCGAGCGCGGATGAGCACCCCGACCTCTTCTGGGCCATCCGCGGCGGGGGCGGCAACTTCGGCGTTGTCACCTCATTCGAATTCCGTGCTCACCCCGTCGGGCCGGAAGTGTGGTTCTCGGTCCTCGTCTATCCGGTTTCGCAGGCCGGGCGCGTTATGCGGTTCACGACGGATTTCATGAAGCAGGCGCCGGAAGAACTCGGTCTGCTGGGCACCTTCTGGATGGCGCCCGAGGAGCGCTTCGTGCCTCGCGAGCATCGCGGCGCCTCGGCTCTGATTCTGCTTGCCTGTTATCACGGGCCGGTGGGGGAGGGTGAAGAGGTCTTCCGGCCGCTGCACTACGCCGCCGAGCCGATGGCGGTCCTGAGCGAGCCGAAGCGGTTCGTGGACGTGCAGAAATTCTCTGACGCCGATTACCCCAATGGGAGGTTCTACTACTGGAAGTCCGTGTATCTGAATCGCTTCGACGACGAAGTGGTGACTGCACTGAGCGAGCACGCCGCGCGACGGCCCTCGCCGCTGACCTCCGTGGATATGTGGTTTCTCGAGGGTGCGATGAATCGCATTCCGGCGGACGCGACCGCCTTCGCCCGGCGCGATGTCCACTACGCCGTGGCCATCGAATCGAACTGGACCGACCCGGACCAGTCCGATGCCAACGTCGCCTGGTCCCGGACGGTTTACGACGACTTGCAGCGATTCGCCCACGGCTCGTACCTGAATTTCCTGGGCTTCGGCGAGGACAGGGATCGCCTGCTCCAGGGTGCCTACGACGCCAACTACGAGCGGTTGCAGGCCGTCAAGGTGAAGTACGACCCGGACAACCTTTTCCACGGCGCCCTGAACATCGCGCCGGCGTGACGAGCGATCTGCCGCGGGTCGCTCAGGACGGGCCGGACTCGCGATGAATTGTTCTTTCTTCATATTTCCTCCTGATGCCAGCACGCCTCTCGCGTACCCGCACCTGTCCATCTGTTACTAAACGTGTACGCCGGTCCCGGCCCCGAGTGCGGCCTCGTTACATGCTTGGCGCAGGCGCTGTGCTGCAATATAAGAGCCTGTGGGACGGCTGCCCTACGGCGCAGGATACGATGACAGACCAACAGAAATGTCAGAAGGTGCTCGCCCGGCTGAAATCACACGCGGACCCGCAGGCCGTGGCAGGCATGGCCCGCTATGCTATTCGTGCCGCCAATATCTGGGGAGTCTCCGCACCGAACCTCCGCAGATTCGCCAAAGAGATCGGCAAAGACGACAAGCTCGCCGCACAGCTTTGGCGGACCGGCCTCCACGACGCGCGTCTGCTGGCCACGTTG
>CAYFUB010000703.1:0-2293 GCA_964346195.1 uncultured Pirellulales bacterium | reverse complement strand
CGGCCTGATCGACGACGTGCGGATCTACAGCCGGGTCGTGAGCCCCTAGAAAGGGAAGGACGGTAAGAAAATGAAATGGTTAGATGGTGACAAAATGAGGACGATGTTCGTTGGATTCGTCCTTGTCGTTGTGCTTGCCCGCGGCAAAAGTGTCAAGGCGGATTTCACCTTCGGCGAACCAGTCAATCTGGGGCCGCCGATCAACAGTCCTTCGAGGGAGGTAGCATTTATCCTCTCGGCCGATGGCCTGGAAGCGTATATCTCCTCGAAACGCTCCGGGGGCCTTGGTTATATCGATATGTGGCGCAGTACGCGCCAAAACGCCGACAGTCCGTGGGGACCGCTTGTCAACGTTCAGGAAATCAACAGTCGTTACAATGAAGCATTTCCATCTTTGTCAGCGGACGGTCTGACCCTCTACTTCAGCGACTGGTACGCTTGGAATGCCGCCGGTGATCGTCCTGGTGGTGCAGGCGGTCACGACCTCTGGATGTGTACGCGGCCCAGCCGCAACGACCCCTGGGGCACGCCGGTTAATGTGGGCGCCCCGCTCAACAGCGGGAATCATGAAATATCCCCAACCATCTCGCATGATGGGCTGACGTTCATCTTCGCCTCCAAACGCTCCGACGGTCTTGGCGACTACGATCTATGGATGTCCACGCGGCCGACAGCGGCACCACGTACGCCGCCTCCGTGGACCCGGCCACCCAGGACTGGATGGTCGAGGTCAGGATTCCGTGGACGGCCTTGCAGGGGAGCTTCGACCCGGAACTTTTCTCCCCTGCGGCCGGCGACCAAATCGGCTTTTCCCTGTTGGGCATCGACTATGACGACGGCACACTGGAATGGTTCGGCTGCATCGAGAACGCCCCGTGGGCCGGGCAGGGCCTGCAGACCATGACCTTCATCGAGCCGTAACCCGTACGCCCACGGAAGTACACTTTCGATTGGAGGACTCGACCGCGTCGGCCGAGTCCCCCACTCCTGAAAGCACGTCGTTTGTCCTTCCTGCGCAGGTAGAAACGCTCTGCTGCCCCAGTCAACTCACACGCCAGGCAAACCCATGCCCGACCAGGCGATTTCTGGTTAACATCGCGGGCCCGATGCGGTATGTTGGGCGTACGCCCGTGCCGGTGGCGAGGGCGGTGCTTACAAAAGGCGGTTTGGAGTCGCGACGTCGACGGGAGGACAATATGAGAAAGGCATTCTTGTCGTTCATCGTGCTGGCTGTCGGGCTGGGTGTCTCACGCGCGGCGCTGGCTGCTTACGCAACGGTCGAGGTTACTGTCGAGCCGCCGCTGGTGCAGGTGGACAAGCCGGGAGACTGGCCGATTCTCAAGCGGTACGACCAGGAGCATCTGGAGGCCATCGCCCTGCCGCTCGGCGGGATCGGGACCGGCACCGTGTCGCTCGGCGGTCGGGGCGACCTGCGCGACTGGGAGATCATGAACCGGCCGGCCAAGGGGTTCGTGCCGAAGCGCGGATCGTTTGGGCCGTTTTTCGTGGTCTTTGTCAAAGACCCGAAGGGGCAAACGCTGGTGAGGGCGCTGGAGGGTCCTATCGAGCTTTCCGCGTACGAAGAAAGCCACGGCAGCACGGCCGTCAACCACGGCCTGCCGCGGTTCCGCAAGTGCAGCTTCGCGGCGGCCTACCCCTTCGGACAGGTCATGCTGTCCGATCCGGATATGGATATTGACGCTACGCTGCAAGCCTTCAATCCGCTCGTGCCGGCGGACCCGGCGACCAGCGGCATTCCGGTGGCCGTGCTGCGCTATGTGCTTCGCAATAAGACGAACCGGACCCTCGCCGTGTCGGTCTGCGGCACGATGCCCAACTTCGTCGGTATGGACGGTTCCGGCCAAACCACGGACTGGAAAGGCGACCTGATCGCCACCGGCGGCAAGGCCAACCGCAACCAGTACCGCGAAGGCCGGCAGATCAAGGGCATCTTCATGGACTCCCAGGGGGTCGCCGAGAGGGCCCAACAGTGGGGCACCATCGCCCTGACAACGACCACAGCGGAGGACGTCACGCACCGCGTCTCCTGGATTCCCGGCGGCTGGGGCAGCTCAGCACTGGACTTCTGGGACGATTTCAGCGCGGACGGCAAGCTCGATGAGCGCGACCCCACCGGCGAGGATACGCCGATGGCGTCGCTGGCGGTCGCGATGGAGTTGCCGCCGAAGAAGTCAGTGCCGGTGACATTTCTGATTACGTGGCACTTCCCGAACCGCATGACGTTGACGCCGAAGGGCAAAGAGCAGAACCGCATAGGCAACTACTACACGAC
>CAYFUB010000702.1:0-1602 GCA_964346195.1 uncultured Pirellulales bacterium | reverse complement strand
GCGCATATGGTCAGAACCATCATCGCCGAGGATGGCACGCCTCAGGCCTTGGTGATGGACGTTGAGACCTACATAGAGACGACCTCGGCTTACTTCCGAGAGCACAGCTTCTATGAAATGGAAATTGCCCGCCGCACCGAAAGATTCGGCAACATCGCCCACGCGCTTAGCACCTACGAATCGCGTCACAACCTGGACGATCCCGAGCCTTTCGGGCGCGGCATTAACAGCATCCAGCTCTATCACGACGGACAGCGTTGGTGGATCATCAATATGCTATGGGACAACGAACGTGAGGACAATCCCATGCCAGCCAGGTACCTGGCTTCAGGATAAAACGTAGCCAGCATACTTCCGAAAACTTCCGCGAAGACTGGTTTAAAAGAAGGGGGAACCATAATGAAATACCGATTCTTGGGCTCTTCGGGGTTGCTTGTCTCGCGCATCACGCTGGGAACCATGACCTTTGGCGTCGCTGAGTGGGGATGCGATGAGGCCGAGTCCCACGCCATCATGAAGAAATATCTGGACGCTGGCGGCAACTGTCTCGACAGTGCCGACGTCTACGCTGGCGGCAGGGCGGAGGAGATCATCGGCAGCTTTCTGCCCCAGGTCAGCCGCGACGACGTCATCATCGCCTCCAAGTGTTACTTCCCCATGGGCAGCCTGCCCAATCAGTACGGCGTCTCCCGCAAGCACATCATCGCCTCCTGCGAAGCCAGCCTGAGGCGGCTGAAGACGGACCACATCGACCTGTACTACATCCACGGCCCCGACCCTGTCGCGCCGTACGAGGAGACCATGCGCGCTCTGGACGACCTCGTCCGGCAGGGCAAGGTCCGCTATCTCGGCTGTAGCAACCTGTTTGGCTGGCAGATCGCCAAGGCCAACGGTGTCGCGGCGCGTCTGAACCTGGAAGGCCTGGTCGCCGCCCAGCACCTGTACAACTTGATCCACCGCGAACCGGAGCGGGAGATCATACCCGCCGCGGTGGACCACGGGCTGGGCATCGTCCCCTACAGCCCGCTGGGCGGCGGACTGCTGACCGGCAAGTACAAGGACATGACCGAACCGGCCGATGGCACCCGCCTCTCCTATCGAACCCGGGTAGACGGCCCTCGCTTCTGGCATCCCAAGGGATTCAAGACGGCGGAGATTCTGGACCAGGTATCCTCGGAGGCGGGGATTCCCATGTGGAAGCCGGCCATCGCCTGGCCGTTGAAGCGTCGTTTCGTCACCTCGGTCATCATCGGCGTCAAGAACCAGGAGCAGCTCGAAGCCAATCTAGAACTTGGCGACTGGGATATGCCGGACGACGTCTGGAACATCCTGGAAGAGCGCACCCGGCCGCAGGAGGAGTATCTGACCTGGTTCAACAAGAGGAACTACGGCCGCTTCTTCTCGGCTGCGGAGTTCCACGACGAGACGACGGAGCTGCCTTAGCTCGTTCTCGGTGTAAAACGTAGGCAGGGCATCCCTATGCCCGCCGCCTAATCACCTTCCATGCCGACGCCGGCTACCGGCGTCCCACAGTTGGGGCAGCGCCCATCGCGAACGCGGTTTTCGCTGATCCAGTAGCCACGGCGCTGAATGAGCAACAGG
>CAYFUB010000701.1:0-2312 GCA_964346195.1 uncultured Pirellulales bacterium | reverse complement strand
CGAACGCTCATCGAAGCCCGGCAGGTGTTCACGACGGACCGCCTCCGCATCGCGCCGACGGCTCCCGGCGGAAAAGACGCCAACGATGTCGTCCCCGTCATCTTCGAGGACCACGCCGTTTTGTATGAGAGAGACGCCAACGATGCCTGGCAAGCCGCAAGGACAGCGGACCTGAGCCCAATGGAGACAACGTGGCGGGTGCGCGAGGAGAACTGGATGATGGGACCGGCCCCTGCCTACAACATGGAGGTACGCAAGAACATTCGCGCGGGCGGGAGCCGGGACAAGGGCGAGGAGAAAAAGGCCACGCAGAAGTTGATTGCCAAGATTGCGAAAGATGCCCAATGGGACCACTATGACGCGCAGCGCCAGGATGTGAACGGGGATGGGCGGCAGGACCTCGTCCTGTGGAGAACCCGGGGCGACGTAAGCCCCGCCACCACGATCCTGCTTCTGCTCCGAGGGCCCGATGGCACGTTGCCGGAACGACCTTCGCGGGTACTGCGCCACAGCGGCCTGCCCATCCGCGTGGATCGCAAAGTAGGCACGTCGCCCTTCTGGGACCTCGACGGCGACGGCCGGTGCGAGTTGATCCTGGTCGCCCTCAAGACGCGCGTGACCTCCTGGAGCGGCCTGGTCAGTCTTTTCGTTTCCGGCAGCGTGGACTGGGTCTTCACGGTGCGTTCCGGCCGGGACGGCGTCTACTCCGGCGGCCCCGATTTCCAGATGGACATCACGAGCATGACGCCACGCAGCGTATCGGTCTCCAGCCTTTTCCTGATCGACGGTGATTTCAATGGCGACGGTCGCGAGGACATCCTCGTCGAGCGCGGACCCGAGCAGTTCGACGTGTATGTGAGCGCTCCCGCTGGCGACTTCTTTCAAGCCGGACCGGCCTTAAGTTTTGCCGCCCCCGTCGAGGCACGCATGGTAGACACGGCCGACCTCAACGGCGATGGAATATCCGACCTGTTCGTGCAAAAGGTGATGGAGGCGCAGATCACCGTGTACCTGTCCCAATCAGACCAGCAGAAAGGAACTCCCAGGTGACGACACCGGCATTGGCCCTGGACGGCCTGTGTAAGCGATTCGGCCGCATCCATGCAGTGGAGCACCTCTCACTGGAGGTCCCGCCCGGGCAGATGGCGGGCTTTCTCGGTCCCAACGGCGCCGGCAAGAGCACCACGCTCTACATGATTCCGCGCCTGGTGCATCCGAGCGGTGGGCAAATCCGCATCTTCGGTATCGACCTCCGGCGGGATTTCAAAGGGGCCCTGCGGTCGGTCGGCGTCATGGTCGAAACGCCGGCCTTCTACGAGTACCTCTCGGGACGAAAGAACCTGCAACTGGCGGCCCGCGTCCTTGGCGGCGTCGGCCGCCACGATATCGACGAGATTCTCGAACGCATCGGTCTGGCCGACCGCCAGCACGACAGGGTCCGCACGTATTCGCAAGGGATGAAACAGAGGCTGGGAATCGGCCGGGCCCTGTTGGGCAAGCCCCGGCTCCTGGTTCTCGACGAACCCACGAACGGCATGGACCCGGAGGGGACCCGCGAGATTCTGGGCTTTCTGCAGCATCGGGTCAGAAACGACGGGCTGACCGTCTTCATTTCCAGCCACCTGCTGTACGAGGTCGAGGAATACTGCGACACCGTCTTTGTCATCAACAAGGGCTGCCTGGTCGCCTCGGGTAACGTCCGGGACATTCTCAGGCCGCACGAGCGCATCGTCCGCACGACGTTCGCAGGCGAAGTCCCCGAGCCCGGGAGCCTGCTGGCCAACGAGCGGATCAAGCGCGTGGAGTCGATCTCTTCCGACACCCTGGAGATCATGCTGGCTGCCAATGACGCCGCCTGGCTCAATCAACATCTGCTGCAAGCCGGTTTCCGGGTGTCCGCGATCACCCCGAGACAGAGAACACTCAAGGAGTTCTTCCTTTCCATCACGGGAGACCGCCGGAATGCCTAGTCAATTCCTGCCCCTGCTGCGCAATGAGACCGTCAAGGCGATTCGCCGCAAGCTGCCGTACTTCGGCCTGCTGATGGGAGGGCTGATCTGCGTGCTTACCTGCGTCGTCGCGGGCGAGATCGGCACGGCCGACACAGCGAACGCCTGGGGATACGTGGCCTTGTCCATGCAACTGGTGTTCACGGATATCGGCCTGATCTTCGTGCTGGTCTTCGCCGCCATGCTCATGGCGGACGAGACGCGGTCCGGCACCATCCGTGCCGCACTGGCGGCGCCGTTGTACCGGTGGGAATTCTACCTGGCCAAGGCGGCCACCGGTCTGCTCTATATGGTCGCCATGTC
>CAYFUB010000700.1:0-1876 GCA_964346195.1 uncultured Pirellulales bacterium | reverse complement strand
CCCTGGCTTTGTTCGGCCTGGCGCCGGCGGACTCGGGACAGATTCGCCTGGACGGGCGTGCGGTAACGATTTGTAACGTCCAGGATGCGATTCAAGCCGGAATAGCCTATGTCCCTGAGGATCGCCTTACCGAAGGCATATTTGCGGAACAGTCCACAGGCAGGAACCTCGCTATATCCAGTCTGCCCGCGCTGACCGGGCGCGTCGGCTGGATCAGGTCCGTGCCTCTGAAGACGCTCGTCGGTCGATGGATGAAGGACCTGCGAATTCAGGCCCCCTCGGCACAGACAGCCGTGGGACAGCTCTCCGGCGGCAATCAACAAAAGGCCGTCCTCGGCCGATGGCTGGCCACGCAGGCCAAAGTCCTGATCCTGAACGCTCCGACCGCCGGCGTGGACGTGGGGGCGAAAGCGGACGTCCATAGGAAGATCGGCGAGCTGGCACGCCGGGGGATGGTGGTGCTTCTGATCTCGGATGATTTGCCGGAACTGGTGGACGTGTGCAGCCGGATTCTGCTGATGCACCGCGGCCGAATCGTCAAAGAGCTTCCAGCGAGCGATAGCGAAGACGCGCTGGCAGCGGAGCTTGGTGCCCTGGCGTAGGGTGGAAACAGAGGCCCATGCGAAGACACGAATTCTACTTGGCGGTCGTAATGGTGTTGCTGGCACTGGGCATCGGGCTGGTCAACCCCGCCTTCTTCAGCCGGGAGAGCCTCTTCGACCTGTGCAAGAGCGGCACGGTGATGGGACTGTTCGCGCTGGGCGTGCTGATCGTTCTCATCTCCGGCGGTATCGACGTGTCGTTCGCGGCCGTCGGCGCGTTCAGCATGTATGTCACGAGCCGGCTCCTGTTGGCAGCAGATTTCCAGGGCTCGGCAGCGGTCGCTTTTCTACTGGCAGGCTCCGTGGGCGCGCTGCTGGGCCTGTTCAACGGGTTCTTCATCGCATTCTGTCGGTTGCCGACGCTGATTGTGACCTTGGGCTCTGCGAGCATCTTTCGCGGCTTTCTGTTGGCTTTCATCGGCACGTCGATCGTGAACAATCTGCCCCAGGGGATGGTCCGCTTCTCCAGGCTGACCCTCTGGGGCCGGACCTCGCCGGGCGGTGAGCCCATGGGCCTATCGGCTTCTTTCCTCCTGTTTGTGCTGGCCGCCGTGACCGTCTGGCTCGTCCTGCGATACACCATGCTCGGACGGGGCATCTACGCCATGGGAGGCAATATGTCGGCGGCCCAGCACGTGGGTTTCAACATTCGCAGGACCCAGCTTTTCATCTACGGCTTCGCGGGCCTGCTGTCCGGCCTGGCCGGGGCCGTGCATGCCTGCATGATGAGAAACGCCAACCCGTTCGACCTGGTCGGCGTGGAGCTGGTCGTCATCGCCGCCGTCGTGCTCGGTGGGGCCAGCATCACGGGCGGACGCGGAACGGTCCTCGGCACGGTGCTCGGCGTATTTCTGCTCGTTATCATCAGCAACAGCCTGATTCTGCTCAACATCCCCTCATATTGGCAGAAGGTCGCCATTGGTTTGGTGATCATCATGAGCACGGCGCTCACCGCCCGGAGAGGCACGCGACGGATTCACGGAGTCGAACTGTGCCCATGAACCACACGAGAACAATCTGGTTGGGGGCTCTAAGGCGGGGACTGGGCCGAATGGCTATCGGCGAAAGCAGCCTGCTCCGGCTGCTGGGCATCACGGCGGCAGTCTTTGCGCTGATGAGCGTCCTGAATCCCGGTCGATTTCTCACCTATCGCAATTTCGCCTCCATGTGCTTTCAGTTTCCCGAGCTCGGCGTGCTCTCTCTGGCCGTCATGATGTCGCTGATCACGGGGGGCATCGACCTGTCCGTCATCAGCGTGGCGAATCTGGCCGGTC
>CAYFUB010000699.1:0-4044 GCA_964346195.1 uncultured Pirellulales bacterium | reverse complement strand
ATCGGCAAATTCACGGCCTCCTTCATCCCGTTCGAGGCGCTGGGCCTGTCCGCCGCCGCGCTGCCGGGCAACATGACGCCGGCGGATTTCTTCGCCGTCGTCATCATGCTCATCGCGGGCATTTACTGCGTCGCCGGGGGGATGTACAGCGTCGTGATGAACGACCTGATTCAGTTCGCCCTGATCGTGATCGCCTCGATCATCATCGGCGCCATCGCCATCGGCGCGACCTCATCGCAGGACATCCTGTCCGCCGTGCCCGACGGCTGGGACCGGATGTTCTTCGGCTGGCGGCTCAACCTCGACTGGGCCGCACGCGACATCCCGCAACTCAACAATAAGCTCTATAACCCGGTCGGCGCCGGCGGTGACGGCTACTCGATTTTCGGGCTGTTCGTCCTGATGCTCTTCCTGAAGGGCGTGCTCGTCAGCATGGCCGGCCCGACGCCCAACTATGCCATTCAGCACGTGCTCTCGACGCGCAGCCCGCGCGAGGCGGCCCTCGAAAATCTGATGATGGCCATTGCGTCTCTGGCCCCGCGCTTCCTGCTGATCGCGGGCATCGGCACGCTGGGCATCGCCTATTTCGGCCCGGAAATCCGCGAGATGGCCGCGGGCGGCAAGGTGGACTTCGAGCGAATCCTGCCCGATGTCGTGAACCGGCACCTGCCCATCGGGGCCAAAGGGCTGATTCTGGCGGGCCTGCTGGCGGCCTTCATGAGCACCTTCGTCTCCACCGTCAATTCCGGGGCCGCCTACATCGTCAACGACATTTATAAGCGCTACATCGATCCGCACGGCTCGCCCCGCCGCTACGTCCTGCTGAGCTATCTGTGCTCCATCGGGATCATCGCCCTGGGCATCGGCTTCGGGTTCGTGACACAATCGGTGCACTCGATCACCGAGGTCCTCGTCTCGGTGATTGTGCCGGCGTTCGTGATTCCGAACGTGATCAAATGGCACTGGTGGCGGTTCAACGGCTATGGGTTCTTCGCCGGCATGGTGGCCGGGACGCTTTCGGCCCTGGTGCTGCTGTTCCTCAAGACGGACTACATGAAGCTTCTGGGGCTGACGCCGATCACTCTGCATCCCGTCTACGTGGTGTTTCCGACCATCATGGCACTCGCCACGATTGCCTCGGTGGTCGTGTGCCTGCTGACCCGGCCGGAAGAGGACGATGTGCTCAAGCGCTTCTACCGCACGGTGCGGCCGTGGGGATTCTGGGAGCCCATCTACCAGAAGTGCCGGGCCGAAGACCCGACGCTCGAACCGAATCGCGATTTCGCCCGCGACTGGTTCAACGTCATCGTAGGAATCATCTGGGAGTTGGCGATGGTGGCCGCACCGATCTTCCTCGTCATCCGGCAGTACGGCCGAACGCTGATCTGCTTTGCCGTGTTTGCGGTGACGTCGGCGATTCTAAAGTTCACCTGGTACAACAACCTCGAGCCGGCAGAGAGCGCAGTTCGGCATCCTGCGGGAGCGCTCGACATTGCGCCCGGTTCGGCCACGCCCTGAATCCGATGCGGGTAGGGGCGAATGGGGCGAATAATGATTCGCCCCTGCGGCGCGAATTTGCTGACGCCCTGCGTGCCCGCCCAAGAAAACGAGTAGCTCCTATGGGGCCAATCGGACCCACAGGACCTGTGCGCTCAAACCGATGGGCGAATGATGATTGGGGACCCCAAACGCGATACATCGCGTTTGGGAACCCTTCGCCCCTACCCACCACACTTCGTTCTGCAGCCACGTCGCCGCGCGAGCGACGAGAGACCACCGACACACGACGATTCACATGGATTGGGAATAATTCGTGCGCTCACTATGTCATCCTGAACGGAGCGCAGCGGAATGAAGGATCTGGCCTGCGAACGCAACAGGCCTCTCATCCGCGGGCCAGGTCCTTCGCTGCCGCTCAGGATGACCGAGTCCGAACCGCGCACGAATTTCTCCGAAGACGACTCAGTACTCCCGGTTCGTGACGATGCCCGGCTGCGGGACAGGGTACCGGCCCTGGGCGTCGGCCACCAGCGGCGCAGGCGAGTCCATCGTCAGTTGGTCCAGGCCGGGCGCCATCTCGTGCTCGCAGTTGAGAATGCCGTCGTAGGTGATTTCCTGCCCGGTGTGAGCGGCCATGCGGCCCATGCTCGTCACGAGGCTGGCCTCGACGCCCCGTTTCACCTCGTTGTAGGGCTGGTCGCCGCGAATCGCGTCGACCAGATCATTCCACTCGTTCTGATAGGGACTTTGCTGGTCCGGAGGCAGCTTGGCCTCCCAGATCCTGGTCTCTCGGCTCGGATTCTGGCTCCTGTAGGTTCCGGTGGGTCTTCGGGGGTTCCCGTAATCGCCCTCGCCGGAGGCCACCGCCATGCCCCTGCTGCCGTGGAGGTAACTCGCGTAGAAGCCCTCGCAGCCGTCCATGCAGCGGCCGTCGAAATTGAATTTGCTCCCGTCGGCATAGGTGTATTCCACCGCGTACACGTCGAGGTTCTGATCCACTGAGTTGCCGCGGTAGTGACGGCCGCCCAGCGCCTGCGCCTTGACCGGCCAGGAACCCTTCAGCCAGCCGAGATGGTCGATGATGTGGATGTAGAAGTCGCTGTAGTTGCCGCCGCTGGCCCAGATGAAGCTGTGGAAGCGCTGCACCTGGTAGAGCAAATCGCTGATCCCGGCCGGCTTGGGCGGGGAGGCGAAGAATCCGAGCGGGCCGTGCATCCGATAACCGCGCTGCAGGATGATGTCGCCGATCTCGCCGTCCTGGATGTGCTTGGCTAGTTCCTGGAGTGGCCGATGATGACGGGACATCAATCCCACCGCTACCTTGAGGTTCTTGGCTGACGCATCTTCCGCCAGCTTGAACATCCGCTTGCTCGTCGGGCCGTCTACGGTGACCGGCTTTTCCATGAAGACGTTGAGGCCCTTCTCGATGGCGTAGGTGAAGTGGACCCAGCGAAAGGCCGGGGGGGTGGCGAAGATGGCGATATCGCCCGGCCTGAGACAATCCATTGCCTTGCGGTAGGCGTCGAAGCCGATGAACTTGCGTCCGTCGGGCACGTCCATCTTGTCGGCATGACGACCCTGGAGCGCCTTGTAGCTGTTGGCGAGACGGTTCTCGAAGACGTCGGCCATAGCCACCAGCTTGATCGGACCACGACCCCGGACGGACATGGCATCCCCCGCCGCCCCGGACCCACGGCCGCCGCAGCCGACCAGAGCCAGTTGAATCAGGTTGTTTTCCCCGGCGTACATGCGGGACGCGAAGCCCCCGACCAGGGCCGAGCCCGCGGCCAGCCGGCCGGTGCTCTTCAAGAACTCGCGACGTGACGTGTTGGGCGTGCTCTCACTCATGGTGAACGTCCTCCTATCAGTAGGGTCTGTTCGAATCCGGCAACGTACGGACGGGTTTGAAACCCGCCCGTACAGCGCCATTGTCATCAAGGGACAACTATATGCCCCGTCAAGGCTTCAGTCAACACTCATCAGTTCAATATCCAGTTGCGCTGCGCCTCATAAGCCTCCAACAGAATGAGCTTTACCCGACACCCATTCATCACCCCTGCGACAGCGAGCTCAGCCGCCACGCCTCTGCCATTCCAGCGCAGGCAGGTAAGGTTCGCAAACGCGATGGATGGCGTTTGGGGTCCCCAATCCAGACACCGTGCGCGTGGGATCGTGTCCGAGGGACAAGCACGTTCGCGTTTCGCGGGTCGGCTGGACCCCTGCCTCCGCAACGCGGCCTCGGGCCGCAACCAAAAATGCTTGCGAAAGAAACAAGATGTTGCGCCCCTGCAGTGCAGGGGTGACAAACCTGCGCCAAGCGCGGCAACCCCGGTAACCTGTGGGTGTGCGCTCGTATCGCTAAGAGACTATCTCAAAACGGCAATGTCATTCTGAGCGAAGCGAAGAATCTGGGCTGCGCACTTGAGAAACCCCTCATCCGATGGCCAGATGGTTCGGGGCCCCCCAAACGCACTACTTCGCGTTTGGGGACCCCTTCGCTTCGCTCACCATGACAAGTCAGAGTGTCGTTTTGAGATAGTCTCT
>CAYFUB010000698.1:0-25154 GCA_964346195.1 uncultured Pirellulales bacterium | reverse complement strand
GCACGATAAGCTGCGTCGTTCGCTGCGACGCCCAGTCGATCTTCTCGATATCCACAAACCGTTCGAAGCGGAACGAGGCTTCCGACGGCAACGAGAGCCGCCGCGACGTCGTACGGATGCTTACCGGATCAAAGTACGCATCCTCCAGCAGGATGGTCGTCGTCGCGTCTCCCACTTCCGTCTGCAACCCGCCCATGACCCCCCCCACCGCCACGGGCCGTCGTGCGTCGGCAATGACCAGCATCTCGGGCATCAAGTCGCATTGCGTGCCGTCGATGCTGACGATCCGTTCGCCGGCAATGGCCTTTCTGACGATGATTTTGCGTCCTTCTATGGTCGCGTAGTCGAACGCATGGGGCGGCTGGCCGGTCTCCATCATCGCGTAGTTGGTCGCGTCGACGACGTTGTTGACGCTCCGCATGCCGACGGCTTCCAGTCGCCGGCGCATCCAGTCCGGCGACGGCCCGACTTTGACGCCCTCGATCACCCGGGCGGTATATCGGCCGCACAGGTCCGGCTCGCAAATCTCCACCTCCACGAGCTCCGCAGCGGGCTTGTCCATCTCCTCCAGACGCACCTGCGGCAGCCGCAGCTCCCGGCCCGTCGCGGCGGCCAACTCGCGGGCGACGCCGATATGGCTCAGGCAATCCCCGCGATTGCTCGTCACCTCGACATCAAGAACCGAGTCGCCGTCCAGGTGCTCGATCCCCTCGCACGGCAGGCCCAGATTGCTCAGAATCTCCGCAATCTGCTCGGCCCCGAGCCCCGTGCTGACGTACTCATTCAACCAATCCAGAGAGATTTTCATTTCGTAAGCCCTTATAGAAACTCACCAAAGCTGCATAGACTACCCACAGCGGCCATTGGTGTCAACTTCGCGGCACACCATAGCGATGGGCACCCGCGCCGCCGTTGTTGGAGTCTCTTGTCTTGTCTAATCCCCCGACTTCGGGTAAGCTGCGGCAATCAAGCAATGAAGAAACAATCGTGAGATTTGCCTGATGGAGGCTCATCTAAGGAGTACAATTGTGAGGAATCATCGAATCTACGTGTTAATTGCGGCATGGCTCGTCGCGGGCGTTCTCATGCTTGCGGTCGCCGAAGAGAAAGGTGGAGAAATGGAGTTCTCTCGAACGACGATTGATGTCGGTATCGTCGTCAGCGACATTCAGAAGGCGGCGGAGTTTTACACCCGGGCGCTGGGGTTTGCCGAGGCGGGCAGCTTCGATGTCTCGGCCCAGATGGCCGGCGACACCGGCCTGACCGATTCCAGGCCCTTCCAGGTGCGGGTGTTCGCTCTGGGCGAGGAGCCGACCGCCACCAAGCTCAAAATCATGGAGATTCCCGGCGCCGAGTCGAAGAGGGTCGATAACCGGTACATCGGGTCGAGTCTGGGCCTCAGCTACCTGACCGTGTTCGTCTCGGACCTGGGCAAGGCGATGGAGCGACTCAAGCAGCACAGCGTCGCACCGGTCAAGGAGCCCTATTCTCTCGGCGGGAACAATTATCTGATTCTCGTGAAAGACCCGGACGGCAATATCATTGAGTTGATCGGTCCGAAGCAGTAGCCGCACCGAAACGGTGCCGCGATGCGGAGGAAAAGACGGATGAACGACGACTTCGAGCAGTTCCAACAACTCGTCGAAAGCGGCACCTACTGCATCTCCATTGTCACGCACGAGGAGCGCTACGCGCTGGAAATCGTCCGCAAAACCGCCGCCAGGCTCAAACGCGATATGTGGGTCTGGTCCATCGCGGACGGCCTGCGGGATGGCCTGATCGACGGCAGTCCGAGCATCGCCGACACGGATGCACCCGCCGCGGGACTGGCCAGCATGTCGCGCGCCAAGGCGGGTTCCATCTGCGTCACGCTCGACCTGGCCGACCATCTCCGGGGCGGCAAGGCCCTCCGCATCCTGCGCGACATGGTCGACAGCTTCCACAAGACGGGCATCACCATCGTTATGATCGACTGCACCGACAATCTGCCCGACGTGATCAAGGCCTACGCCCGAAGATTCGAATTGTCCTATCCGGACGAGGAGGAACTCCAGCAGATCATTCGGGCCACGCTCCAGCGGCTCCATCGCAAGAAACCTATCGAGATCGGCATCACACAAAAAGGGCTCGACACGATCATCCGCAACCTGCGCGGGCTGACGCGCCGCCAGGCCGTCAGAATCATCAGCGACGCCGTGGCGGTCGACCGGCAATTCAACGACGACGATATCAATGTCGTCATCGCCAACAAGCGGCGCATCATCCAACAGGGTGGCCTCCTCGAGTACATCCAGACGCCGCTCGACCTCGACGAAATCGGCGGGATGAACAATCTCAAGAGGTGGCTGAACCACCGCAAGGACGTATTCAGCTCCGAGGCCAGGGCCTTCGGCCTGATGGCCCCGAAGGGCGTCCTCATGCTCGGCGTGCAGGGTGCGGGCAAGAGTCTCTGCGCCAAGGCGATTGCCACGGCCTGGCAGCAACCGCTGTTGCGGATGGACCCCAGCACACTGTACGCGAGCTTCATCGGGGAATCCGAAAGGAACCTGCGCGAGGCCCTGCGGCAGACCGAGATGATGTCGCCCGTGATTCTGTGGATCGACGAGATCGAGAAGGCGTTCGCCTCCGCCGCCAGCCGCAGCGCTGACGGCGGGCTTTCACAGCGAATGTTCGGCACGCTGCTGACCTGGCTCCAGGAACACCAGGCCCCGGTTTTCGTGGTCGCCACGGCCAACGACATCGAGGCCCTGCCGCCGGAGCTGCTGCGCAAGGGGCGATTCGACGAGATTTTCTTCGTGGACCTCCCCGCGCCCGCCGTCCGACGGCAGATCTTCGCCATTCACCTGCGCAAGCGCAATCGCGACCCCGGGAACTTCGACCTGGACCGGTTGGCCCAAGCCTCGGAAGGCTACAGCGGCTCGGAAATCGAACAAGGTGTGATATGCGCCTTGCATGAGGCTTATGCGAGCAAAACAGATATTGATGCCGAGCGAATCGTAACCGTGTTGAAAGGTTCGCCCCCGCTGTCCGCGACGATGGCCGAGCGAGTTGCCAACCTGCGTCACTGGGCAAAAGGCCGATGTGTGCTGGCAGATTGACACGCGGGAAACGCGCTCTTAGTCAAATTGCCGGAGACCCGGGTTTGCACGTAATCTAGGGAGGATTCTTGATATGGCCAGGAACTCAGTGCTCACCCTTGCCGTCCTTTGCCTTACCGCAGCCTGGCTGGCCGGCTGCGTGGAGCGAAGGTTGACCATCAACACCGAGCCCCAAGGGGCGACGATTGTCCTCAACGACCAGGAAATCGGCGTCTCGCCGGTGACGGTCCCGTTCAACTGGTACGGCGACTACTGGGTCCGGGCCAGCAGAGACGGCTACGAGACGCTCAATACCCACCGCAAGCTCAAAGCCCCGCTGCACGATTATTTCCCGTTCGATTTCTTCGCCCAGGTTCTTTATCCCGGCCACATCGTGGATGCGTACGAGTGGACCTTCGAGCTGAGCCCCAGGCAATACCCGACCCGCGACCGGCTCATCGAGAACGCACAGTCACTCCGCGATCAACTCGAGTGATACGGATAGTGAAGAGTCCTGTCGTCACACCGCCAGTGGTGCTCGAATCCTCCGATTTGCGACTTGTGATTTACGATTTGCTACTTGACGCCTCCTTACTCGATTGTGACTTCATCCTTATCGTCGCGTGCTTATCGTGTATGCGCCCCAATTCGGCGCCGGGTGAAATCCGGACAATGCCAGGCCTTTTGCCCCCGAGGGGCGACGACGACCACGTACCGGGCAGCGGGCAATCCGATCCGGCCCTGCACTCCGCGAAGCGGCGTTCTCTCCTTCGCCCCGCGTAGCGGGTCTCGCAAAACAGGCCGTTGCGAAGCACGAGTCGCCCGCGACCACGGCGCTTGGCGTTTTGCGGGATACCAGCGGGAACTTGGGCATCCGCCCGGACTTGCCTTCCCTCCGCCGCCACCCCAAAAGGCGGTAAACGTAATCTCAGCTTCCGCTGTAAACGCCTGCCATGGAATGACTTATGACCTGGTCACCTGCCTTGCGCGCCCACTTTTCTCTTGCCACCTGTCACTTTTCCCTTGCCTGGTGGCACCCGTCCGACATAATAATCCCCGGCAAGACACCCCTGATGAAGCTGCGACGACTGGGCTGGGCCCGGCGTGGGCCGGACGGAAGCGGTGAGGCCGAAAGGAATGGGATGCGCGTGGAAGTCCGAGGGCCGAGAGAAAAACCAGATGGGACATGGATACAATAGCCAGGTGTCCCGACTGGCCGGCTCGTCCCCCGGTTTGCGAAAAGGAAAGTGTCTGTCAGTTTGGTTAGGGAGGTGACTTATGCCAGCAGCGTTCTTAGGTGAGCCCGTCGATCCGGAATTTCCCGACTACGCCTACGCGGCCAGGGCCCTGGTTAAAGTATTCAAGGGCCGCACCGGCAGCAAGGGCGTCGCCAACCTCTTCCTGGGAGAGTGGATGAAGGTCCTGGACGAGCAAATGCCCCCGACCCGCCGGGTCCATGTCAAGTATCGTGGGGGACAGGGATACGTCGAACTCGAGGATTTGACCAGGAGGCGTCATCTCGAGGTCTTTTTTCTCGACGTTGGTCAGGGCGACGGAATCCTCATCCAGACTCCGGAGGATCGCCGCATCCTGATCGACGCCGGCAAATCCGACGATACTCACGAATTCATCCGCAACAAGTACCGTCTGGACAAACCAAACAACTACATCGACTTCGACGCCATCATCGCTACCCACAGCGACGACGATCACGCCAAGGGACTCCTGAAGATTTTGGCCGATCCGAAGATCGCCGTGAAACGCTTTTACCATAACGGTCTGTTCCGGCGCACGGAGGGAAAGCAGGACCCCGGCCCACACAAGGAAAAACGTGTTTATGGCCTTGTCGACCGGCCAAAATCAACGGACAGCCCGGCGCTCTCCGCGCTCATGAAAAAGCTGATCGCGGCGCTGGACAAGGCGGAGAAAAACCTCCCCGTTGTCATCCAGAAGATGGAGGGCCAGGGTCGAAGGGTCGATGTCCCACAGGGAGGCTTTGTGTGCAGGCGCCTTGATGCCGCCGACAGGTTCGTCCCTCCGTATGACCAGCCCGGAAAACCTCTGGTCTTCGAAGTGCTGTGGCCCCGAGCTACCACCCAGGATGGTCGGCCTTCGTACCCCTGGTATGGAGACGCCGGCAAGACGGTCAACGGCAACTCCGTCGTCCTGCGTGTACGACACGGGAGCCGGCGAATTCTGTTGACCGGAGACCTCAACACCGGCTCCATGGACGACCTCCTGAGCGCATACCCGGGCATCCCCGGAATGCCCCACCCTCTCGAAGCCGACGTTTACAAGGCCGCCCACCATGGGAGCCAGGATTTCTCCCTGCCGTTCCTGCGAGCGGTCAAGCCAAATGCGGCCGTCATTTCTTCCGGCGACGACCGAAATGACATTCACGGACATCCACGCGCCGTACTCGTCGGGACAATCACCCGTTACTCTTGTTGCGAGAAACCGGCCGTTTTTTCCACGGAGTTGGCCGCCTGTTTTACCCCTCTGACCCAGAAACAGCGGCAGCAGTTCAAGTCCGGCAGGGCTCAACTCTACGAGCGCTCCATCCAGGGAATCATTCACTTGCGCAGTAACGGAGACCATCTCTATCTTGGCTCTGTGTACGGCCGCAAGGCCCCCACGAAGGATCGCCAAGCCAACATTCTCTGGAAGTGGGACTTGTGGCCACCGGAGAAATAACGCGTGGAAAGAGAAAAACGGAAGGAAGTGTCACAAGATGGTTGGCACGTGCTTCTTTCAGAATCTGTGCGGAAGCGGGGCTATTGCGCTTACCCGACGTGGCGGCGGTACCAGTCGATGGATTTTTCCAGGCCCTCACGGAACCGGATGACGGGCTCGTAGCCGATCAGCTCCTTCGCGGCAGTGATATCGGCGAGAGAATGCCTCACGTCTCCCGGACGCGGGGGCGCGTAAAGAGGCTCGATGTCCTTGCCCAGAAGCCCGTTGATCGCGCCGATGATGGCGTTGACCGTGACCGCCTCGCCGCAGGCGACGTTGATGACCTGCCCGTGCGTCTTCTTCGCCCGGGCCGCCAGCAGATTGGCCTGCACGACGTTGTCCACGTACGTGAAATCGCGACTCTGCTCGCCGTCGCCGTAAACGGTCGGCGGGCGGTCGCGCAGAATCGCCGTCACGAAGGCCGGTATGGCGGCGGCGTACTGGCTGGCGGGGTCCTGGTGCGGGCCGAACACGTTGAAATAGCGCAGCGAGACCGTCTCCAGGCCAAAGACCCGGGAGAAGACGGAGCAGTAGTATTCGCCGACAAGCTTGCCGACGGCGTACGGGGACAATGGGTCAGGGGCCATCGTTTCGACCTTGGGCAGCGTCGGTGTATCGCCATAGGCGGACGAGCTGGCGGCATAGACGAAGCGCTTCACGCCGACGTCGCGGGCGGCCAGGAGCAGCGTGAAGGTGGCGTCCACACAATGCTGATGAGTCAAGGCAGGGTCGTCCACGCTTCGCGGCACCGAGGGCAGCGCGGCCTGATGCAAAACCACGTCGATGTCTCTTACGGCCGAGCGCGCCACCTCGGGCGCGCCGATGTCGGCCTCGATGAAATCGATCTTCCCCACGATCGGCGTCAGGTTGCCGCGCTTGCCGGTAAGCAGATTGTCCACCACGCGGACCGAGCACCCCTCGGCAATCAGACGCCGGCAAATATTCGAGCCGATGAACCCGGCCCCGCCGGTCACCAAGTATCTCTGCATCAATGCGTCCCCTCATAAAAGCTGCCACAACGAGAAAATCCCATACTACGGTGTCCGCTGCCGAATGGGAACCTTTTTGCTGTCATGTTTTGTGACGTGTGGAACGGTGCGTGTCCGTGAAGGTCTTGAGGCGTCGAGGATGGATGGCAGCAGCAAGGGTTCCCAGACTCAATACAGCATGCTTGGGGTTCCCAAGCAGGGCCTGCGGAGTTTGCCGCTGTCGCTCGCCGGACCCTCAGGATCTATGATTTATCATCCACCATTTACGGTTTGATCTCCCGCCGCAACTGACCAACTTCTGCAGCATGGCAAAGAGCGCAGCAGCAATAGTAAATCAAGAATCCTAAATCCGTCAGGCAGAGCTGGCCGCCAGTTGGGGCTTGAGATACTTACGATAGGCCCGGAACTGCTGGCGGAAATAACCGCCCTTCATGGCCTCGGCGCCGAACAGCACGCAGCCGACGATGTTCGCGCCCACTTCCTGCAGCTCGAAAACCGTCCGTTGTGCCTCTCCTCTGGTCGTAGTGACGGCGTTGAATACCAGGAGCGTGACGTTCACGAGCCGGGCCAGCATCTTGACATCGCTCACGAGCAGTAAGGGCGGGCTGTCGATAATGACCCGGTCATATTCCCCGGCGACGGCCACGATCAGGCCTTTCATCCGGTGACTGGCCAGCAGTTCGGCCGGATTCGGCATAGGCGGACCGGCATGGATGAGATCCAGACCGGCGATCCCGCTGGGCCGGATGACCTCCTCGTAGCCACACTCTCCCATCAGAAGACTTGTGAGTCCGAGCCGACGCTGGTCGGGGTCGCCCCTGCGCGCCGGGTACCCCTCGCCCTCCTGGTCCGACGCGTTCCGCGGAAATGACAGATGCAGGCTCGGTTGCCGGAGATTGCCGTAGATCAACAGCACCTTCTCGTACTTGGCCACAAACGCCGCGGCCAAATTGCACGCCACCGCGCTCTTGCCGTCTCCCGCTTGACCGCTCGCAACGAGCAGCGTCTTGAAGCCGTCATCCGTGGACAGTTCCAGGTTGGTCCGACAGCGACGGTAACACTCTCCCAGCAACGAGTACGGCGCCTCGCTGACGACGTGGCACAGATCGATGTCATCCACGGCACGGTCCTCGTTCGCGTCCGGGATGACGCCCGCCAGCGGGATGTGCAGAAACCGCCGCACGTCGCTCGGGGTCCGCACGAGATCGTTGAGCATTTCCACCAGGAACGCCAGGGACAGTCCCAGGATCAGCCCCAGCATCGTGCCGCCGGGCAGCCAGAGCAGGTAGTGCCGGGAGATCACCATCTCCAGCGGTTCGGGGGCGGTGCTGACGGGCTGCACCTTCGGCGTCTCAGGATCGTTCAGCATGATCCGCAGCTTCTCGACCTGCAGCTTGATCTGGTTGAGCATCTCGATGCGCTCCTCGCGCGTCTTGAGCCGCTGCTCGTAGAGGGCGCGGGCATTGTCGAGACTCTTTTGCTTCTCCATCGCCTCGGCCCGCAGCCTCTGCAACTCGGTCAGCCGCTCTTCCAAGATGCGGAGATTATCTCTGGCATTCATCAGATTCGCGCGCCGGGTCTGCTCGGCGATCTCCGTTCGGCGCTGGCTCTTCTTGGCCTCAATCTCCTCAATTTGCTCCTGCGCTTGTCGCACCTGGCGATGATTTCCGCCGAACTTGGTGAGCCGACCCGACTGCTGGGCCTCCAGAAGGGCCAGTTGCTGGGCCAGCCCGAGCATCACGGGGTCTCTCTCGATGGCGTGCTCGATCTGTTCCGTGATCGGACCTTCCGCCAATTGCTTGAGGTTCTCGATATCGGCCCCAAGCTGTTGGATGGCCAGCCTCAGCTCGCTTTCCTGCAACTCGAGGTCATTCAATCGCAGGGTAATCGTGTGCTGGAAGTATTTGCCGGCCGGCACTTCCAGGTCCGTGATGCCCGTTTCCTCCCGCACCCGCTGCAGAGCCCGCTCGCTCTCCTTGACCTCAGCATCAACCGCCGTCTGACGGTCGGTCAGCTCGATCAGCTTCTGGCGGACACCGGCCTTCTCCGTCTCCCCATGCTGGCTGACGAACAGCCTGACCATTTCGTTGACGATCGAGGCCGCCTCCTTCGGACGCGCGCATGTCATCGACACGATGATGTGCTCCGCCTCACGGTGAGGAAAAGCGATCAGGTTCCTCTCCAAGTACCGGACCGCGTTGATGGTGGCCTTGAGCGGGTCCTCGTCCCCTTTCATCGTCCGGCGGAACCACTCCGTCCGGCGCACCTGATCGCTATCGCGCAGCAGCCCCTGCAAACTGCTCTGGCTCTTCATCAGATTGGCGAGAGAGACGCGGTGCCCGTATTGAATGTCCTGCTGCACCTGGGACGCCACGATATCCATGGGATCGGTATCGATGGGGGGCAGGACTTTGATGATGGCCTCTGCCTTGTAGAGCGGCAGATACCGCCGGAAGAGATGCCAGCCGCCGAAGCCGACCGCGGCGCCGAGAATCGTCGTAAAGATGACCAGCCAGACGTGACGGCGCAACATGCCCAGCGCCTCTTTGGGCGTCAGGGTCGCCCCCGAGGCACCCTTCGGATCGGGTGGTCTCGACATCCTGCCGACGACGGTCGGATTTCTTTTCATCGTGTCACTCTCCGTTCACTGCATATAGGCAAGCGCGACGCCTGGAAAAGCGCGGCGCATCATGTCAGTCATTATCCCTATTGCGCCAAGCGCTCCAGCGCCGAGCTGAGGCGTTCCCTGGCAAGCGCGGGCATCGTACTTCCTCCGACTTCCAGCGCGCGGCGATACGCGGCACGGGCCTTGCCCTTTTCTCCGAGGGCCTCATTGACGAGTCCCAGATGCTCGTAGACTTCCGCCGGTGCCGCTCCCTCGACCTCGTACTGCTGAATCGCGGCAGCCAGCGACTCCGCCGCCTCGGCGTTCCGGCCGTTCTTGTACAGGACGTAGGCATACGTATCCAGGTAATTGGCCTCATTCGGGCTCTGTTCGACCGCCGTCTTGGCGTACTTCAAAGCCTCGGCGAGCTTCTCGTCGTTCTGCGCCAGCAGGTAGGCCAGATTGTTCAGGACACTGCTGTTCTTCGGCATTTTCGCGCGGAGACTTTCGTAAACGCCGATAGCCTTTTGGAGATACGTTTTATCAGACGTCTGCTTGTGGGCCGTGGTGAGCACCTGGGCCTTCTTGATGATGTACCCGACCCCGCGCTCGGTATCCGGCCCGGCCAGTTGAATACACTTGTCGATGTGGGTCACGGCCTTATCATGTCTCTCCTGGAGCTTGGCCAGATTGAACATGGTGAAGTTGGCGGCCAGCGAATCGGGGGCCGTCTCCAGCCGTTCCTGACAGTATTTCGAGACCTCCTCGCCGCCCAGCATCAGGTAGGCGCGCAACAGCACCTCCACGGCCAACTGCTCATTGACCCATGCCTTGTCCACCGCTTGCCGGCAATAGCCGCGAGCGGCATCCATATCACCGAGCTTTCTCTTGGCCTCTGCCATGCGGTAAAGGGCTACGGGGGCGTAGGGCGTATCGACATACTTGCCGCCCTCCTGCAGAGCCCTGTCCAGCTTTTCGGGACGCCAGGTCACACCGGCAGCACCGGGCTCACCAGCCGCCAGAACCAGCGCTCGCAGATACCCATCGAGAGTCGCCGCATATTGAACATCCCCCGTGGCGTCGGCCGTCGGCAGACCCGCGGTCGCCTGCTGCTTCAACTGATACGCCTTCCCGAAGAGCTGCTCGGCCTGTTCGTACTGTCTCCGATCCAGGGCGAAGGCGCCGGCACGGTTCAGCCAGAAGACGTTATTCGGAAAATCAGCCAGCGTATCGGTGTAAAGTTGTCTCAGGGCCTCGGTCCGCCCGAGTTTCACGTACGTGGTCTCCAACAGCGTTCTGGCCTCCGCGGGCGCCTCCGGGCGGTCGAACACATGCCGCAACTCGTCGATCGCCTCTTCATCCCGGCCCATCCACAGGTATACTTTCGCCAGATCCACGGTGGTGGCCGGGTCGTCCTCCAGCGTGCGGCTCTTGCGAAGATCGAGGATCGCCTGGTCGTGGTTGCCCATCCGAAAAGAGATCTCCCCCCGGAGCCGCCAGGCGGACGCGCTCTCCGCCTCCTTCGCCAGGTGGCGATTCGTCAGATCGAACGCCCGCTGGAGCTGTCCCAGGCGCTTCGCCACCAGTGCCTCCATCAGAAGCACGCCCGGCTCATCAGGATATTTCTCCCGGAAGCTCTGCAGCCTCTGCTGGGCTTCCTGGAGAAGTCCCACGTTCAGGTAGGCACGGAGTTGCGCCACGCGGTTGACGATGTTGTCCTCGAGTTGCAGGAGCTCCCCGGAGTACTTCTGGACGCCCTGTCGGTCCGACGTCTCCTCCGCCACCAGGACCAGCCCCTTGAGAGCGTCGATCCTGTCTTCGTTCTCCCCATACATCGTCTCGAGAAGCTTGCGGGCCTCGTCGTATTCTCCCACGCGGAAATGATGCCGCCACAGGAGGCGACTGTCGTCCGAATCGACGAGCAGTTGCCGGGCTTTCTCGTTCTGCGCGCGGGCCCGGAAGTACTCCGCGTAGCTTTCGAGCATGAACTGGTTGGTCGGCTCCATCTGCCTGGCCTGCTCGAAGGCGGTCTCGGCCATCGTGAACAGCGCTTGTTTCCTCGCCTCATCCGTCTCCTTCAGGGCGACCTGCATCGCCAGCTTGCCGAGCATGACGGCGTTGTTGAGGCTGGGCGCATTGACTTGGAGGGACTGCCGCAGCGCCAGTGCTTTCAAGGGTTCGCTCGCGCTGATGAAATCGGCGTAGACCGTGAGCAGATTCGCGTCGCGCGGATTCAGGCGTATGGCCCGCTCCAGGGCCTGCCGGGTTTCCTGCTCCTGCTGTGAGGACAGCTTGCGGCCCAGCCGGGTATTGCGCGCGAACAGAGCACTCGCGACCGCTCTCGCCACGACGGCGTCCACGGGGTTGAGATTCGCCGCCCGGCGAACGTCCTCGATGGATTCATCCTCCTTGCCGAGTTCCGCCTTCACGTTGCCGCGCAGCATATACCCGTACGAGAAGATCGGCCGTTGCCGGAGGCACTCGTCCAGATGGTTCAGCGCCGTTTCACGATCCTTTCTGGCGTAGGCCAGCCGTGCGGCGAAGAGATGACCGCCGCAGTCATCCAGGTCGTCCCGTTGGGCGATGTCCACAGCCTCCTGCGCCAGCCTCCAATCCTCCTGGTGACAAGCCAGGTCGAACAAATGGCCGGCCGCCACGTGCCGGGGGCTCAACTGTCTGGCCCTCAGGTAGGCGGGCACCTCCGCAGCGCCCTGCCCCGCGGTGGCGTCGAGCACGCTGCGCCACTGGGGCAGGGCCTTATCCCATTGCTCGTTCTGCTGGTAATACGACCCGAGCTCAAGGGCCCGGCGAATCGGATTGACGATGCTGTGAATGGCCTGCTCCCGGATTTCCTTACGCCTGGACTCGGGGCAATTCAACGGGTCGGGCTCGGACAGCAGCGCCCGATAGGATAGGATCGTCACGTTATCCGGCGCCTGGGTCACGAAGGTCTCAACGATCGCCTTGGCAAGACCCGCATCTCCTTGCTGGACGAGGGAATCACAAAGCTCGACAACGGCTCTTTCCTCGACGGCGCCGGGATTGACCTGCAACAGGCTTCGTGTGAGGTCGGCCTGGACGCGATAGCACTCACGCAGCTCGGCCGCCACGGCACCGGCACCTTCAGTGCGACCGGTATCAGCGGGTCTCGACATAATCGGGGTCTCGGCGACCGGCGACTTCTCCCGAGAAATGGCGGCGCGCAACTGACCGGCCTTGGTGCGGACCAGATCCAGTTTCAGCGCGATGGCGTCCGGCTCGTCCGGACGCAACCGGGCAACACGCTCTTCGGCCTCGGACACGTTCCCGTTGCCGATGAGAGCCCGGATGCGGAGCGCTCGGCTCCTGTCGTTCACCCCGAACCGCTCGTCGTACGAGTTGACCGCACTGAGGGCGACGTCGTGCGAGCCCACCCGCTGCAGCGCGTCGCCATAGTCCAGGAGGGCGTCCGGCTTCGTCTGGACGATCCCCGAGCTGAGGGCGGCGCCCAGAAATTCGATAACGGCACCGGATTCGGAGGTGTCTTTGAAGATGTCTGCCAGCGTATAGGAGAGGAACGGATCGCGCTCGTCCGGGGGATTGCTCGCCTTGATCTGCTCATACGCCGCGTACAGACTCTTGATGGCCTTGCCCGTCTGCCCCTCGGCAAGGTCCAACATACCCTGCCATTTCAAGACCTCGGGGTTCTCGCCGCTGCCCTGGATTTGTCCGATCTCATGAACGGCCTTCCGTGCCTGGGCGAGATACGCCGCGCGGGCCGGGTCCGACGCGGGCAAGGCCAGGACCCGCTCGCTACAGCACCTGGCGAGCAGAGAGCATAGGGAGAACCGGTTGATCCGCCTGGCATACTGCGTGGGGCCGGGCGTGTCCTGTGCCTCCGGCAGCTTCAGCGCCGTCTCGGCCAGTTCCGCCGCCGCTTGCAGGGCCGAGGTGTCACCGGAGATGGAGAACTTGCGATAGCAGTAGCCGGCCGCGAAAATCGGGTATTCGACATTGGCGTCATCCAGCGAGCGCGCCCGCTCGACGGCTTCGATAGCCCGGTCGAGTTTCTCAATCGCTGCTTGCGAATCCAGATAAGCGGCGTAGAACGAATAGAACTGCGCCAAAGCTGCAAAAGCACGCGGACTGGACTCGAATCTCTGCGTCAGGCCCTCATATTGGGACTCCAGGGCCTTGATCTGCTCCCGTGCGGCGGCGACACCGCCCCGCTGTGCCACGGCGAACCGGCGAGCCAGGAGATGGATATGCGCATCGGCAGCGCTGCCGGCGGCACGCACCCCCTCGGCCAGAATGTCGTCGGCCTGTTTCTCGGCGGCATCCTTCTCATCCAGACTCCCGCGCGAGGCCGCGATGTCGCCTTTCTCGCTGAAAACCTCCGCCAGGTAATGATAGACCTGCGGATTATTGGGATCGAGCTTCCGCGCCTCCTGCAGATCGGCTTCGGCCTCCTTGAGAAACTCGCCCGGCGCGGTGACAGCCCCCATTCGCGCCAGTTCCAGCGCCGCCCTGCCCCGGATAAAACGCAGGCGCGGACCCAATTGTCGAGAGCTTCCCCACCGGCGGTCCGCGACGGCGCCGAGGGACGGCTCCCATCGGTTCTCGTCATCGCTCAAAAGACCCACACGCTCGATGACCTTGAAGGCATCCCGCGCCTGGGTGAGAACCTGGTCCCAGAAGTCACTCATGCTCCGTCCGGCGTTGCCCAAACTGTCGGCGAGAACGTAACTATATTTGAGCTGTCCCAGGCGAGCCTTCACGTTCTGGGGGTCCGACGTGATGATCATGCCCCAGCACTGGCGGACCTTGTCCCACTGACTGGTCCGGGTGTACACGTCGGCCAGCTTGAAGAGCAGCTCGATCTTCCCGGCGGCGGAGTCGGTCAGACTGTACGCCCGTGCGTAGTTCTCACGCGCGGCCTCGTAGTTCTGCGCCGCCCAGGCCGCGTCACCATCGGCGATGAACGGTGCGGGGTCCCGGTTCAGTCTCAAAATCACCACGACCGCCGCCATCACGAGGAGCAGGAACACCGTCGAGCCAATCAGTGCCACCTTCTTGTTAAGTCGCTTTCTCGCCATGAGCGTTCCCCTTTCTTTGCCCCGCTACTTTCCGTCGGGCCAGTGATTCTGCTCCAGCACCGGCAAGAGAATGGCCAAAAGCTTCTCACTCGCCCTCACCGCGTCTTCCCTGTCGGGCGTGGCAAGCGCTTGATTGAAGACCAGTTCGAGCTTGCAGAAATATGAATACTTGCTGAAAATGTTTTTGTTCAGGGCTATTCGCGCGTCGTCCCTGCTGCCGGCGTATTCCCCGTTGACACGGAACAGATAAAGCACAGGAAACTGCTCGGCCGACAGCGACATTCCCCCCGGGCCCCGGCCGAAGCGGAGGTAGCGTCCGGGAATCGTGCGCGTGCCGCCCGGCTCGGCGACCTGGAAATCGAGCGCACTGGTGCCCAGTCGCTGGTACCCCCCGCCGGCGTAGCACTCCTCCGGCACGTGAGGCACCCGGTCCGGGAGCTTGTAGTAGGTGATGAAAACCATCCACTGGCGCACGGCGCTCATCTGCGGCTCGCGCGGATCCTGAACGACCCAAAGAATATAGTCCCGCGTCCCCAGTGACTTGAGAACCTCCTCGTTCTCAATGATCTGCTTCGCAACGACCTTATAGGGCGCCAGACTCTGCTCATCCAGCTCATCGAGCGGCTTCTTCAGAGGCAGCGGCTCTTTCTTCAGATAGAGGCCGAGCCTTTTCGTCGCGATGGACGCTCCCCCGCCGGCCAACGCCAGCACAGCCGTGCAGATCAGGAACGCCGGCTGCAAATATGTTGCGCTGTTGCGACGCGCGTCATCCATTATGTGTCACGCTTTCTGATGATGACATTTGCGCGGACCGCGTCGTCTTCTTCGATGAACAGGCTGGACATGAACCACGCGAGCAGCCCGTAGAGACCGAACGCCAGAGGCAGCATCGCCAGCCCGAGCATATCGTGGTAGATGCCCTGCGTATACTTCTGGCCCGCCAGGACGTAGAGGAAACCCGTGGCCGTCACGCGGACCACGTTGCATAGTATCGCTATCGGCACGGTGCTCAGCAACAAGATGGCCCGCTGCCACGGGGGCCGATAATGCAGATACGCCATCGCCACACCCAGGGCAAGGAATGCCATCAGCAGGCGCATCCCACTGCACGCTTCCGCCACGTCCAGCGCAGGCTCTAATCGTTGCCCCTTGTACACCACTTCGATGATGACGCCGCTGGCCGTCGCCTCGAGACCGTTGACCATATTGAGCAGTGCGGCGGCCACTTCGGCGGACAGGTGCCGCATGGGCGTCGTCAGCCCCACGTAGTAGCGCCGCGGCAACGGAATCGCGAACAGCAGGAATAGAATGGACAGCCACGTGTATCGGATTAAGCGCCAGCCGCCCAGAAACAGGACCACCGCCCCCGTCGCCGCAATCATCGACAGCGGTCGGAAATAGGCGTACCCGGCGGGGCTCACCACGTTGAAAACGTAGAAGGCCAGCGTGCCAAGCAGAAAGAACAAGCCCAAGTAGTTCGGTCGTGTCTGCCCCGGCGACAGGCGTTTCGGCCACCCGCCCCGCAACAACTCCGCGAGCGGGTCCTGCACGTGCTCCAGTCCGAGAATCTCCGCCTTTTTCCGGTTGACGAAGTAGAGGCTGAACAGCGGAATCAGAAAGCCATGCGACCAGTTCGGGTCGGTCACCCAGAGGTGAACGATGCGCGCCAGTTCACCCCGGAAGAAGAAACCGAGCAATCCCCCAAGGATAATGACCTTTGCGTAACTGTGCGGCCCGAGCTCGCGCCACCGTAGGTCACCTCGGCCCGGGGGCCTGCGGCGCGGCTGGCCCGCACGACTATTTCCGGCGCGCGGGGACGCGTTCCCCAAACGCGATTTATCACGTTCGGGAGGAGCTCCCACGTGCGAACTATCGCACTCGGGGACCCGAGCCCACGCTCGCCCTGCCGTCCGTGAAGGGCCCGTCTTATCCACCATACCCCCGCATGTCCCTTAGAACCAGTGCGGAAAACCTGTGCCGTAATCTTCGTCCGCGAAATTGCGGTCATACACGAATCCGAACCCATAGACGGCCCGGAAGGCATTCCGCAGGACCGCACGCCAGCGCGCGGTCGCCTCGGTTCCCACATTGATCAGGTCGTTCGGCTTGATGAAGAAATCCGGCTGTTCGCCCGAGGCGATCTTGTCCAAGTCGACCAGAACAATCTCCTCTTTCTTCGTGCCGATCCGCCGCACCACCTCGACGCGCTTCGGCCACGCCAGCGGTCCCAGGCCGCCGGCCGCCGCGATCGCCATCTTCAGCGTCATAGGCCGGCCCGTGATGTTAATGAGCCCTGTGCGATTGACGTTGCCCATTATAGCGAACTCGCCGATAATATCAACCGGGACGTGAATCGTGTCGCCCGGCTTGACAACGATATTGTAGCGCGGGTCGCCGGCAAGGAGTCTGTCGGCGGGAATCCTGATCAGGCGTGTTTGGACCGCCTGCTCCCACTCCAGGTCCATCGGCAGCTTCGCGTCCTCCAACGGCAGCGCCCGACCCGGAGGCGTCTTCGCCCTCACAGGCAGTATCGGGACCCCAGGCACGGCGTTTCGCGTCTGGGTCCGGGACCCGTTCGCAGACTGCGTTCCACCTTTTTGCTCGGGAACCCACTGGCCATCCCGGAAGACCCACTCGATCCCGCCGTCCGTCTGGTTCGCCGGGGCCGGCTGTTCGCCGACCTGACCGCTGCCGTTCCCAGCCGGGACCGGGACCCATTTGCCGTCCTTGAAAATCCATTCGATACGCTCGTTCGCGTTCGAGTCGGCGGGCGCCGACGCAAGATCCGGTGTCCCTGCGGGCGGGTTGCCACTGCCGAACTCAACGGGTGACTGCACCGGCACCGAGGCAAAGTCTCGCGTCTCCACGCGGAGTACCCCTTTCCGGGGGGCCTGCGGTTTCGGCGACCCCAGCAGGCGAAAACCATACGGCAGAACCGTGGCCGTGACGTCATTCTCTCCGCGCTTTGCGGTCGGGGTCGATGCCTCGACGATTTTTCCGCTTTTCGGCCAATTCACATTTTGCAGCAAAGCACCGCTTTGCCCGGCCGCATTGCCCTGCGCGGACGGGGCAATCATTTCGAGCATCTCCCGTTCCGCCTCGAACCGTGCCGCCGGCTCCGAAGGCTCCGGGATCTCCGCTCGCGATGGCGGATTGCCGCCTCCGGCCGGAGCCGGGGATGGGACCCGAGGCCGCGGAAGCGATTCATCATTTCTGGGAAGCCCGCCAAACGTCGCATTTCGTGTTTGCGAACCCGGCGGCAAGAGGGCGGCGAGTGGATCGGAGGTCCTGGTCTGCGTCCTCGATTGCTGCTGCTGCGGCTCGACCAGGTCCAGCTCGGGCACCCGCTTCTCGGTCCCCCCGTCGGGAGACTGGACGGCGCCGTCTTCCCTTCGCGAGACATAGACGTAGCTGACGTTGAACTGCATCTGCGCCCCGGCCGTGGAGAGCGCATCCATCAGCCGAAAGTCGTACCGGGGGATGACGTAACGGTTGGGGCGGGTCACGCCGTTGCCAAGGACCGCAAAGGTCCGCTGCTGCGAGTTCAGGAGGGTCACGGAAACGGAGGGCTCCCGCAGGATGTTGGGCGACAGGCTCTGCCTGATCTCCTCCTCAAGCTGCACTTCGGTCAGTCCGGCAGCCTGGATAATGCCAACGTCCGGTATTGACAGCTTCCCGGTCTCCGTGACGAGGTAATCATTGACAACAGCAATGCCCTCCTGCAGCAGCTCGAAGACCGAGACCCGCACCAGGTCGCCCGGCTGCAGGACATAGTCGGCTTTGGTGGCCACGATGTCGTCCGGCCGGGGTTCTTCACCATTTTCCCAGGCGAGCGGCGCCTCCTCCGCGACTCCGAGCGAATCCAGAATGACGTTGACGGCCGGCGTAGGCCGGAACCGGCCGACCTGGGTGGGGTCGAAGAACTTGTTATTGCACCCCGCCAGGCTCGCACTCAGGGCCGCGACCGTGAGCAACATGCCCGCTCTGCGGATGAAATCGTAAATCGTAAGTCGTAAATCGTACATTCCTCGGGTTTATCGGTTCCCGGCCCCGCGCGCTTAAGTTTTTGCCCCGCGCAAAGCCAAATATCAGGGGCAAAACGAAACGACCCTGGGGGCAGCCCCACGCCGCACCGAGTGAGTCCTGGAATTCGTCGCGTCAAGAACGTGGGGGCGAATCATCATTCACCCCAATCACAGGGGGCACCGGTGCCCCTCTCGACACTGAAACCGCCGTTTTCGGGCGGAACCGGTGCGTTTGCCGCTTGGCAGGATACCAGCGGGAATACCCGGCAGGGTCCGGAGGCTGGAGCGAAGACACGAGCGCTTGTTGACGCACGACGCACGACGCAACCACACGGCGCTTTCGGACGCTCCCCGCTTCACGAACATTCCCCGTTGCGTTCCCGCCAGCCTGGCTCTAAGATACCGCTATGACAGGCAACTGGAAATGCGGAGAGCCATCTCCGTGTACGCCGACACCGCCGCATTTGGCGCGGCTGAGCATGAAGATGACCTTTGATTCGCATGAATAGGGACAGAAGAGATGAAGGGAATCGCAGCAGGGCTCATCCTCCTTGGCACAAGCCTCTCGGGATGCCAGGAGGCGACCACGCGGTCCGCCGATGACTCCTTGAGATTCGTCAACGTCTACGACATGGAGCTGTGGTACAAGATGCCCCCGGTCGAGAGGGTGAGTTATCGAGAGACACTGATTCCGATTCTGAAGATTGACGGAACCTACTACACGGTCTGTCGGGGTTTCGAGATTCCGCTCAAGGAATCGCCCGAGGGCCTCCAATGGGCCCTCACGCCGTCCTCCATGTCAGAGACCACGATCCGATTCCACGGGCCGTCGCTGCCGTGTTCCATCCGCATCGTGGATCGGCAGCGTGCGAATTTCGAAGATTTCTATCACCCTGACGAAATGCCGCCCATACCCATGACGAGGGTAGATAGGCCGCCGGGACTGCTCGATGCCACGGCCCGACCGCCGCGGACACTCGACGATTTCCTGGGCCTCTTTCAACCCATCTGGTTCCCCTGGGTACGATGGGAAATACGCAAGGACGGCGAACGGTATTGGGAGGTGGAACAGAACCTTGACCCGCCTGAGCCGTCGGGCGCATGGACGACGCGAGGCCGGCCGTACCAGCTCACGCCGCTTTCCGATCAATTGGGCTTCACTGGCTTTCCAGGAGCCCCCCACCGTCTCACGTACAATGAAGCCCTGAAGCGTTTCGAGCTCGTCGGGGTGGATTCCGGTATCAGAATGCCGCTCGCCAGGGTCGCGCCATTGCCCGTGACTGATGCGCCCCTGCCGCCCCTGCCAATCGGCATTCCCGCGTGGCACTAGAAGCGATCAGACATTCCGCCCGCGCCACTGGACAACAGGGGCTGTCCCTCCGTAGCTGCTCAGTGATCCTTGAACCGTCTCATCCAGTCGGGCCAGTCACCCGGCCGGACGCCGCCGGCCCGGGTCCAGCGACCCGCCGTGTCATAATCGCGATACCACTTCAAGGTCCACAGCTCCTTGAGCCCCACCTTTCCGACCGACCAATCCATGAACAGCATATTGATCGATCCGTCATGACGGTCAATGCAGTATACGCGCATTTCATCCTCTGTTTTTCCGGTTATGGGCTGTCCATCATACTCCGGAGGCAGGTCATTCGGCTCCGGCTGGGCGTCGCTGCGCCAGGTCGCATCGGCCATCACCGGGACTCTGCTGGGTCTCGGGACATCAGTTTTTCCCCAAAAAGATGAACCCGGATAGCCCACACAAATCCATTCATTGAGTGCATAACTGCTTCGTCGCTCGGTAGCTGCGTCTTCGATAATCGCGTACTTGGCCGGCGCCCCCTCGGCATGCGTCCTGGTGGTCATCGGACAGAAGAGTATCTTCCTGTCCCTGGAGTAATCACTCTCAATAAGGCCCATCCAATCGAACAACCTTCTGTCGGGGAGTTTCTGATCATTGTTATCCGTATACATTGACCAGGCAAGACCCCACTGCTTGAGATTCGTCCGACAGACAACGGCCTTCGCCTGCTTTCTCACCTTCTGCAGTGCCGGCATCAATATCGCCAGCAGCAAGGCAATGACGGCAATCACCACCAGAAGCTCAATCAAGGCAAATCCTTCTCGTTGCCGCATGCCAGGCTTCCTTCCCTTCTTCGGGGCCCTTTTCAGGCCAACATCATCTCTCGTCAACGCGAGACACACCGGCGGGCGCCTCGCACGCGCCGTCTTGGGCTGGTCGTGTGCTCCGTGACGGATGAGCCGCGGGTCCGTGTTCTCCAGATAAAGATGTCATTTCAGGTAAACGTGTTCCGTAGCCTTCCTGCTCTCCTTCATAATTTCAGCACTGGCACCAGAATCAACGTGGCGTGAAGTTCATGAGCAACCTGGGGTGGGCCACGGAAGGTGGAACGATGGTACCCGGAGGTCAGATTTACACATTTCCCATTCTGAATGCGGACGCATCCCGGACAAGTGCGCGACACCGGTTACCCAACGAGCCGCGCCGCATTCCATAACAGAAGCGTCAGCAGCGCCGCCACACCCATCAGAACATAGGCAATCTTGTAGAGCCGGGCATAGCCTCTGGACATGTGGCCGGGACCGAATGAGAGCCAGATTCCCTGTCGATACAGTGAAATTTTCGCGACGACTAGGCAGGCAAGGCCGCCGATCAGGAGGACGAACGACAGAGATATAGCAAGGGAGAGATTCGAGAGTAGATTCAGAGCGACCGCGACGACGACGAATACAATTGTCATCGCGATAGCGAACGGTTCAGTATCGATCTGCCACAGATAACGTCTCCCATTTCTTTTCCGCCCATACCACCAAAAGGACATTTCTCTTCCTCCTGTTGTGTTCTTATCTCAGGGCTTTGATGTTCGGCGTTCCCCGAAAACGGCTCGTTTGAGGAGCCCGGCGCTCTTGATCGCGAGAACGACAATAACCGCATACACGCACAGGCTGAATGCCGCGATCAGGGGCAGGTCGGCGTTCGAATAGGCTCCCTTCGTCGCGCGAAAAAGAAACAAGCCGGGAACAAAAAACGCGGCATGGATCCAACCCAGAGGGCTCAAGCCGGAACTCCCATCCTCGACGCCGAGGTAGGCGTAAGAGAACACAGCCCACAAGCCGACGAAGCCGAAAGCAATCATGTATTTTCGCAGCGACTTCATTTTCTCCCGTCGAACAATCATTAAGAATCATCCGCACAAGACGCGGTGTTCTGAACAATCCTTCTTCCTTGTCGCGCAAATATGATAACGCGCCACATCGGTCAATGCAACAGGCAACGCGGTGTGCTGGAAGAACCGGTCTCGCCGCCAAAAGGGGCCAATGCCGGCCCGAAGCGAGCCTGCTCGGTGAGTTTCCCGCTTTGAGCCTCCGGCACAACATGCGAGCGAACCGCTCGCCCGAGGGCGTGCGCAGCACCCCTGTTGCCGGCGGCGCCAATGCGACAAACTCCTGCCGCATCGCGGCGGACTCCGGAGCAGTCCCTCCCCTCCTTCACGAAAACGAAGAGATTTGACGCGTGGGTTGAAGGACCCACCCTGCACGTCAATGGCTCGGACAGCAGCGGCCGTGGGACAGCGAGACTAATGGCGTTTCTTCGTGAGGAAGGCGTATCCCAGGACCGCCAGCAGCAGGACGGCTGAGAGGTGCTGAGCCAGGCTCGGGCCCATTTCGTGGAGATGGGATGCGGCCCCAAGTTCAATCTGGGCAACGATGGAATCCAGGAGGAAGCCGCCGGCCAGGGCGCAACCGGCAACAGTCAGGAGATACAGGATCGCGGTGCGCCGGCCGAGGGTGTTCCAGATGGTGGCCAGTCCGGCCGCATTCGTGGCAGGGCCGGTCATCAGGAAAACCAAGGCCGCGCCGGGACTGAGACCTTTGAGGATCAAGGCCGCCGCGACGGGGACCGACGCGGAGGCGCAAACGTAGATCGGGATGCCGACGACCATCATGATGAGCATGGCCGGCAGGCCGGTGCCCAGGCGCTCGGCGAAGAAATCATCCGGCACGACCGCCGAAATGACGGCGGCGACGACCAGACCGAGCAGCAAAGGCTTGCCGATGTCCCGTGGCAGGGTCAGAAAGCCATACTTCAGACCGTTGAGAAGTCTCTGCCTGTACGTAACGACGGCTGCGTCCTCCTCCCCACCATTGGCGGCTTCTGCCGGCGTCAAATCCTTTTGCCCGAAGAGATTCACCAGGACGCCGCCGACGATGCCGGTCACGAGCGCCGCCAGGGGTCGGAAAATGGCGAACACCGGACCGAGGAGGCTGTACGTTACGAGGATGCTGTCCACCCCCGTTTGCGGCGTGGAGAGCAGAAAAGAGAGGGTTGCGCCCTTGCCGGCCCCGTGCTTGTGCAGGGACATGGAAACCGGGATCACGCCGCAGGAGCACAGCGGCAGCGGAATGCCGAAGAGCGCCGCCTTGAAAAGCGGCAGCGTTCCGGACCCGCCGAGATGTTGCTCCACCATCCGCCGCGAGACCAGCATCGACAGCAGGCCGGCGACGAGGAAGCCGAACAGCAAGTAGGGCGACATCTCGGCAACGGTCGCCCAGAAGTCCAGAACCATTCTCTGCAAGAGATCAACCATAGCTTACCTTACCACTATCGGCCCTGGGCCGAAAATCCGAAGTTCGAAGCACGAAATCCGAAGCAAACATAAATGAGCGAAATCCCAATGTTTCAAACGGGTCGTCGTGAGGCGCCAGCGCTTCGGTCATTGGTATTTTGTGCTTCGAATTTGTTTCGGATTTCGACATTCGGGTTTCGAATTTGATGCCAGACACAACCTCGCTCATCGAAAACCTTCAGAACCGGCGAACGAATCCATCTCAGGCTGCGGGACCAACCACTTCGGTTCGGAGCACCTCGCCCCGCAGAGAAATCGTAGTGTCCAGAAAACCCATCGTTTTGCCGCTGTGGGCCAGCGCCTCGCGGGCCACGCGGGTCAGTCCGGAACAGCACGGCACCTCCATATGTACGACCGTCAGGCTGTGCAGGTCATTCAATTTGAGGATCTGGGCCATTTTCTCGATGTAGAACGAAGCGTCGTCCAGCTTCGGGCAGCCTACCGCGATACTGCGGCCCTGGAGAAACCGCTGATGGAAGTCGCCCATCGCGAAAGGAACGCAATCCGCCGCCAGGAGCAAGTCCGCATTGGCGAAGTACGGCGCGGTAGGCGCTACCAGTTTCAGTTGCACCGGCCAGTGGCTAAGTTGCGACGGCGGATGACCGTCGTCCTGCGTCCTCTGTCCTCCGCCCTCCGTCCTCTGTCCTCTGTCCTTCGGCTCCTCGCTCTTGAACTGGTGCATCGCCAGACCCGGACAGACGAACGCCGGCTCCGGGCCCTGCGACCGTGCCAGGTGCGCCTGGACGGCCTGCTCGTCGAATTCGTCGGCCTCGCGCTGCTCGATGGTGATGGCATCCTCAGGGCAGTGCCCCAGGCACGCCCCGAGACCATCGCAATACGAATCGCTCACCAGCCTGGCCTTGCCGTTGACGATCTTGATCGCCCCTTCGGCGCAGGCCGTCACACACAGCCCGCACCCGGTGCATTTGTCTTCATCGATCTTGACAATGTTTCGAACGGCCATTGTTATCTCCAGAACTACCACGTTTGTAGTGACGCCGTAAGGCGTTTTCCTGAGGAGTGTCAAGTTTGAAGTGTGGAGTTTCAAGGCTCGACGCTTGGCTCTTCTCGCTTGACACTTGAGACTTCAAACTTGCAACTTCTTCCCATGCCCTTACGGGCACACTACGAACGCGCTGACTTGACGATGGGTGGCAGCGTCAGGGCCGCAGGCCCTGGCGATGGGTCCATCGCACTCACAGAAAGCCATCGCCAAGCTGCGCTTGACGCTGCCACCCAAGCGCAAATGAACACTTGCCATCCTTACACTGTTAACGTGGCGGCCAGATCCTCTTTCACACTGCCGATCGGCTTGATGGCGAACGCATCCACGAGGACATTGAGCGCCTCAGGCGTCACGAAGGCCGGCAGGCTCGGGCCCAGCCGGATGTCTTTGACGCCCAGATGCAATAACGTGAGCAGAATCGCCACGGCCTTCTGCTCGAACCAGGACAGGATCAATGACAGTGGCAGGTCGTTGACGCCGCAGTTGAAGGCATTGGCCAGGGCCACCGCGATCTGGACCGCCGAATAGGAGTCATTGCACTGCCCGACATCCAGCAGGCGCGGAATGCCGTCGATCGCGCCGAATTCCAGCTTATTGAAGCGATACTTGCCGCAGGCGAGGGTGAGAATCACGCAGTCGTCGGGCACCTGCTCGGCGAATTCGGTGTAATAATTGCGGCCGGGCTTGGCCCCGTCGCAGCCGCCGATCAGGTAGAAATGCTTGATTTTGCCCTGCTTGACCAGGTCGATCACCTTGCCCGCCACGCTCATGACGGTGTTGCGGCCGAAGCCGACCGTGATCGACTTCTCCGGCGCATCTTGCGGAAAGCCCGGAGTGGCCAATGCCGCCTCAATCACCGGCGTGAAATCGCTATCCGAGATGTGCGTGACGCCCGGCCAGCCGACCACGCCCGACGTGAAGATCCGGGCCTGGTAGCTCTCTTTGGGCTTTTGCAGGCAGTTGGTCGTCATCAAAATGGCGCCGGGGAACTCGTCGAACTC
>CAYFUB010000697.1:0-3853 GCA_964346195.1 uncultured Pirellulales bacterium | reverse complement strand
CCGTGGCAATACAGGGGCAGGATGGGGTCCCCAAACACGATATATCGAGTTTGGGAACACATGCCTCTGATACTCATGGGCGGGACGCCCATGCTACTGGGCCCTTACGGGCACACTATGAACCGAAGCCAACAGCTTGTAGACAGGGCGAGGCGGGCGGATTAGACTGAGGCCCCGACGTGGACCATCGATGCAATTCGGCTTGGAGACAAGTATGAGCAGAGTGGATGACGCCGTGCAATGTTTCTGTCGCGGGGCCGCTTGTTCGCAGGCGGTCCTGGGCACGTATGGCCCGGCGGTCGGACTGGAGCGCGAGCAAGGGATGAAGCTCGCCGCGGGTTTCGCCGGCGGTATGCGCCTGGCCCAGACCTGCGGGGCGGTCACCGGCGCCTTCATGGTCCTCGGCCTCAAGCACGCCGGGCCCAACTGCCACCAGCGCGACGGCCGCGAGAGCGTCTACGCCGCCGTCTGCGCGTTCACCACCCGTTTCCAGCAGCGAAACAGCACGGTCGTCTGCAGGGAGCTGATGGGCTGTGACATCAGCACCCCCGAAGGCGCCGAGAAAGCCAAGAAAGAGGGCCTCTTCCGCACCATCTGTCCCAAACTCGTCCAGGACGCTGCCGAAATCCTCGAAGAAATGCTCTGAAAGCCGCGCCGGGAGTCTGGTCGGTGCCTCGCAAGCAAAAAGTAAATTTTGTTGCAGCGGCTGCCGTCACGGAGGTAGAATGGGAGCAGACGAGTAATTGCTCACGCAAGAGAGTTCGCAGGATGGGAGGTCAATGACATGTGCGACTGCAATGCGATTGCGTTACCTGAAGGAGGCAACGAAGGGGCAGGGACGGGGAGGCGATCTCAAAGGAAACGATGCCGGCGGTATTTCTCACATTGGATGCTGGTATTCTCTTTCTGTGTTCTTTCTTCTCCACTGGCGGGGAGCGCGCTCTGGGGTGGTCAGGAAGAGCCGGCCGGCGCGGCGCAGCCGATACAGGGTCCCGTCTGGAAAGACGCGCAGACCCGGCAGGTTCTGTTCACGATCGAGGACGTTCTCGCTTTCGATTGGGATGACCAAATCTTTCTGCTCGATTTGGATGCGGCTTTGGATTTCAAGGCCTGGATGGTTCCCCACGTCTATCAGACGCGCGAGCTGCTGCTTGAGGACGAAGAGGGTTTGATCTACCGGGCCCTGTGGGTGAGTTGGGTTTCGTCCGTGGCCTTCTTCGACATTCCGGTATACACCTCGTCCGGGTGGACACGACTCTTCTCAATTGGCAACGGGTATCCGGGCTTAGCGGCCCCCGATCCCAACGAGGACACGCGTTTCAACCCTCGTTTGCGCGCCGCGCTGGAGCGCAGGCAGATCCTGGCGGACTTCGACCCAAATGATATCGATCCCAGCGGATTCCGCATTCAGCACAGTTCGACGGGTTGGTACGTGTGTGGCGCAGATTTGAAAATCAGGGTGGAGTACTTCCCGGACGTCTTCCGCAGCGCCCAGGACGCCCGCGTGCACATCTTCTTTGCCGGAGGCGACCAAACCGAGCTGTCGATTGACAGCATAACCGTCGAGATCAAGTTCGTTGCGAACGAGGGGCAATATCGTTCGGATGTACGCATCGACGACATATCTCCTCTGGCCATATCCGAGGGCATCTACGTTTGCCGCTTCCAACCGTGGACGCCCTGTCCCGGTTCGGTTCCCATTGCCGAGAGCGGCAGCGGTCGGCTCTCGCTTTCGGTTCTTCTGTGCCGCAACACGGAGTCGGGTTCCGAGGTCGTCCATCGGCTGGACCTGCCTGAGGAAGCCGTGCAGGTGTACGTTCCGCCGCCTCCGTTCAACGACGTGACGCCGTGACACCCTCGGCCCGGAGACGCCGACCCAACTGCGACCTGCGACGACCGTGAGAGCATTTACACCACGCTTCGCCTCCCATCACCGTGTTTCGCACAACATGATGCTCGTCGGACCGAAACATTGCGTTTATCGCTTATCGGGCTGCCGGCAGGAGCGTTGTCTTGTGGTTCAGGTGTCTGGTCCCAGGCAATTCTTGCATCTTCGCCTCGCGCATCGTAAGATTCTGGTGCTGGGCCGGAGGATAGGGCAACGCAGGCGTGCGACCCGAGCGCCGCGCCCAGCGGCTATACTGCAGGAGGGGCCCGGTTTCGGCCGGGCCCGCCTGTATCCTGCCGGCAGCCCCGTGAGCGATAAACGCATCATATTGGCCGAGGGGGCAGAAATCTCTGCTTCTACGACTTCGTGTACGATACCGCAGGTCTGATTGGGAGACATCCGTCATGTGTGGAAGCGGCATATTGGGAGCCTTCGTCTTGTTGGCAGGGGCTGCAACCTCGCAGGTCCGGGCGAAGGATTTCGCATGGAGCTACGGTCGGGGTGTGCTGGAACTGACGGCGACCAATCACAATGAGCGCGGCGTATTCAACCTTTGCTGGACCAACGAGGTTCAGTTCCACGAGGGCGAGATCGCCGTGTTTCTGCGGGCGCAGTCCGGCAAGATCGACCAGGGCGGCGGCCCGATCTGGCGAGTGCAGGACCGCAACAACTACTACATCGCCCGCTGCAACCCCCTCGAACAGAACGTCAGCGCGTACTATGTCGAAGACGGCAAGCGGGTCATGCTGGGCTACACGGGCACGCTCGATCTCAAGGACGGCTGGCACCTGCTCAAGGTCAGCCATCGCGGCGAGCGTATCCGCGTCTTTCTCGACGGCGACATGAAATTGATGGTCAATGCCGGCGACTACCTCCCGCAGAAGGGCGGCGTTGGACTCTGGACCAAAGCGGACGCCGCCACAGCGTTCGATAACTTCACAGTCGTGCCCCGCTGATTCCGGCAGGTTGCACGATCCTGCCGCGCCGGCCGAGCGATTTGGCGCTGTTGAAATCGCAGGCAACATTGTGGTAGCATGGGGAGATACGCAGGAGCACGAATTGTGAGCGATAGATGGCACAGCAGTCGGTCTTCTCCTTATGGAGGTGGCTCATGGCGTCGATAGACGAGTCTGCAAGCCCCCGGCGATGGGTGACGTGGTTGCTGCTGTTCGCCGGCTTCTGCAGCGTGGTTGGGTGGATCAGCACTAACGCGCTGCTGCTGACGGGCTATACGAACAGCCGGCATTTCGCGACGTTGACCGCGACGCTGCTGACCGTCGCCCGCGGTCTCTTATTCACGTCCTTTTTTCCTGTTTGTGCGGCGGTGTTTCTCGCCTGGGGCCTGCGGCGGCTCAAGCGTGTGGGCGGCCGGGCCAGGGACCTTTTGGTGGCGGCCTCGCTGTTTCCATCGATTCTCCTGTTTCCTGTGCTCAGATATGTCGGCGTCGCGGTGATCATGCTGACGCCGTTCTGTCTCGCCCAGGCACGCGCGGCGGTACTGGGCCCGCCCATCGTTCAATCGGCGCGTTCGCCGGACGGCGCTTGTGAGGCATATGTCATCGACCGGCCATCCATCGACGGCCCGAACCACCATCTGTACGTTCGCAGGGACCCACGGCAGGCGGTGAAAATTGCGGCTCTGCCGGAGGATGTAGACTTCAACAAGGCCATTCACTGGTCGCCGCACAGTGACGTGGTTGTCTTTCAGACGCATTTCAGCCTGATCGGATACCGTATCGCCGATGGACGTAAGGCGAAGGTCACTCTGGGCGGCGCGCGGCACTATCGCAAGAACGGCACGTTCTGGGTCGATTACGAGGCGGCCAAGCGCGTCGGCGAGATCGCATTCCCCGAGCCCGGCTCATGCCGCTATTGTCTGGAAGGAACCGACGTGTGGCACGTGGTTGACTTTGACGGGGATCACGAGTGACGGCGGCCGCATGACTGTATCGAATGACATCAAGC
>CAYFUB010000696.1:0-11527 GCA_964346195.1 uncultured Pirellulales bacterium | reverse complement strand
CGGCCTCGGCGCCGATGTGCTGCATGTGCCCGCCGAACATCAGGACCGGGATTCCCTTCTCGATGCCCACTTTCACGTACCGCTCGACGAACGGCTGCTGGAAGCAAGTGCCCATGTGGCTGTCGAGATGGGTCGGGCTGATGCCCAGGGCCAGGGCCCGGTCGAGCTGGGCGCGAATCTCGACCTCGACCTCCTCGGCCGTGGCGTGGCCCACTACGTCGCGCACGTCATGCCACAGATACCCGTGCGGGTCCACCAGGCCGGGCACCGCCGATTTGCCCGCGACGGGGCCCCAGCGGTAATTCTTCCACTCGGCGTTGAGCGTCAGATGAAGCCCCGCATCCGCTTGGGGATGGTCCTTCAGGTACGCCGCGAAGTGCGGCACCCACGGGCACGGCATCATGACGCTCGCCGAGGTGGCGACCCCCTCCAGGGCCTGGATCGCTCCCACATTGGAGTCGTAACACATCCCCGCGTCATCCACGTGGAAGATAACCGCCTTCGTGCCGCGCGGCCACCCGAGCCGCTCGGCGTAGGTAACCTCATTTGTTTGCCCCGTCGCAAGCCCTGTTGACATCGCAGATAGGATCCAAAAGGCCGAACACGTGTGAGTCAATCCCATGAGCTTCTCCTTTGGAAGCACGCACATACGATGAGAACATATTATCAAGATTGGGCGTGTGTGTCACTGAATCGATGAGGCAAACGGTCTACGCGAGCCTGCATCGGGGCCGGACGCATCGGCGCTCCTTGCGGTTGAGGGCAGGGTTAACGGGGAAATCCAGCGAGTGGCACAGCGAAGTTGAATCGTAATCCTGCATTCGCTGGTTCTCGTAATCATTCCCCGGACATGAATCCGCCCACTCTTCCGCCTACCTGATCAGAGTCACTTCTGTACCTCCGCTATCTGCACCAGGAGCATAACTATACTCTCCATCGAGTCATTTTCTGTGTTGCCACGGTCCCTGCAAATTGCCCTGGCGGGATCTGCATACCTCATGAGTACGGCCTCACGAGGACCGATTTTGATGCTCGGGACGTCCACGCTGGCCCGGTTTACGCCGGGAGTCTCGGCGTTTTCCAGCCACGCATAAGGGAAGAAGGAAAAGCTCAAATCAACGTGTTGCTCGCGGTATTTCTGAACCAGGCCCAGCACAACAGATCCTAAGTTGCTGATACTGAGAAGGCATTTGTGACCGTTTCCTGCCTTGAGCGTTGACCGTGCCCGCAGGGCGAACACATCACTTGACTCTGAAAGCTCAAAGACCTGCCGGGCCACTTTGGGACTGAGTATCGCGTAGTCTCCTGGACTGGCATTTGATGTGCCTGTGAAGCCGATATCCAGCTCCTCATAGAAATCCTCCAGATCTTCCCAGCGGCATTGGAGTTGGAAGGCAGCGATGTCCACGGCAAACTGTTTTCGAAGGACGATGGACACACCCTCTCGGCTGGTGTGGATGTACTCAAGGTCCTCCAGGTCCTTGAGCCACGAAATGTCAGGTCGCTCCCCGTGAGGGAATTCGAGCCGCCGGTATTCAGGGGCCACGCCCGCCACGCCAAAGTTGGTGGTGATCTCAAGCTCAGGCTTGCCGCAGGCAAGTTTCAGTATCGTGTAATCACGAGGAATATCAGGCTCAAAAATGCTTGGTTCAATCCCTGCATTCCACTGGAACTCATATCCTGTGACCGCTATTCCTACAGGTTTGCCATCGGTCATGGAAGTAACCAGTTTATCGCTTGTCAGTAATTCGGCCTCATACCGGACGGGCAAGGAGGTTTCGACATCCACCCAGAATCGCGCCACCCCACTATCAACTTGGATAGGAATCAGTGCCTGCATCGCTGAGCCCGCAATCTGAAAACCCTCAGTCTCTCTGCCGTTCATTTTGCCACGGTCTAACGGTGTGGGCTTCCGGGCCTTGAGCAAGTCTACTATAGGCCTGACGCCTGGCTGGCCCCAAACTGTACGCTCTGCCTCAGTCAACTCAGCACGTTCATACTGCTCCATGGGCGGCACAATTCGGATGCGCATATTCTCTTGTATAAGCCAATAAACCTGATGCAGCAGCAAGCCCTCTGCGTTGCGCATATCCTCCCTGGCTCCATACTCCGAAGAGTAGTAGCGCACGGCATCTGAGTTCAGAAATGAGACTTCTCTCCCATCGCACGTGAAGATTCGCCTTTCTTTCATGATAGCCGACTTCACCCGCTCAACGTTTTGGATCGCTTCAGCCAATACGACGCTCGTTCCGTCAATTGACGTGCCAAAGTGCATGGCGCCCACGGCCATTATTACCGCCGCGGCAGAGCATGGTCTTGTGATTGGACTTTTCATGATTTTTCTCCAAATAGCCGACTGAATTTCAGCCTACCCGGGCTCTCTCGATTTCTCCAAAGCTGCTTCGGCATCGCCAATCCTCCTCTCGCCGGCCTTTCCTTCACCGGGCGAAATACGCCTTGGGGCCCGATGGCTCAGCCCGAGAATGACTAGGCCTAAGCCTATGTCGATCGGACCCTCGCAGAGGCTCCAGAAAAGCGGCATCCCTTCAAGCAGGTCAACGGCCAAGAGTGCCCCGCCAAACGCAATGATCGCCGCACCCAGATACCACAGCACGAGCCGATGTCTTTGCGGGTCGAACGATACGACCCAGAGCAGACCGCCCAGCAGGGCGTAGAATGCCGATGTAGAGCGGGCCAGGTAACCGACGATTGTGTCGCTGGGCAGCCCGCCCATCCCAAGCCACCCGTGGATGGCATCCATCCAGGCATGGGGCATCACCACGCCTGCAACCGCGAGCAATGAAGCACTGCCGATGATCCGCAGGAAAAGCCTGAGAAATCGATCCTGTCCGGTCATTCTGAGTAGTCCTAATCCGACGCCGTACGTTCTGGAGTCCGTGGCCACGTTCGACGCTGTGGCTCTGCACGCCCCTATGACTTCTCTGCAAGAGACTTGGGTGGCCATTATCTTCCCCCATCTCGCTCTCCTTCAGTCAAACAGCTTGGAGCGCCGTTCTTGATGCGGCAGAACTCGATCGGCTGGACGAAAACCCGCTCGTCGTCTTTGTACTCGATTACGAAGGCCTGAAGCTTGTCGGTCGAGGCAGTGATCAGCAGCTTGTTTCGTTCAGCGAAAGTATGTTCGATGGCGTCGGGCGATTCTGTGAGAAATTCCTTCATGTGGCTTTCGCTAGTGAGCCGGACGATCAGCACCGGTTCGATGGCCTCGATCCTGCCGAACGTATGCAGTCGCAGGAAGTAGAGACCATTATAGGCGTACGGCTCGTCCTCGATCTTTTCGCCCGAGGGAAACGCCTGCGGGGTGATGTCAAAGTACAACTGGCCTTCGAGTTTCACCAGCCGCAGTCCGAAGACTCCTTTGCTGCCGTCCGCGTCGCTGAATGTCAGCTTGTAAGCGTTTCCCGCCGCGCTCACCAGTCGCTCGACCTGCAGGCGGTTGTTCGGATCGTTGGGATCGGTCGACCATACCCCGAGCAGCTTCTCCTCGAAGGTGACATCCTTTTCGCCATACAGCGGTTGGATGGTCGAAACGGTCCCGCAGCCCCCCAGCATGAACGCCAAAACGTAGAACAGAGCTTTTTTCGCATTCATATTACAACCCTTTCGGTGAATAGCAGACTCTTAGTTATCTATTTTTGACGGTCTCGGATAATTCGGCGATGCGGAGCTCCAGCCGCTTGATCTCGCGTTTAATGCTGTGCCGATTGACCATCTCCCAGGCAAAGACCTTCATGAAACCGATGCCGAGGACACATGGGACGAAAATGGCCGCATACATGATCTGCGACTTGGTCTCATCGCTTTTGAAGAACTGAATGGCGCTGTAGACTGCCCCGGCGAAGAAGATGATCGCCCACACCCAGACCATGATGGCAATCGACATCAGTTTCCGGCTGTAGAAGTCCCTTGCGAGGGACAGGACGGTATCCTCCTGCGAGGCGTTGTAGCTGTCGTCGATTATTCGCTTGATCTGTTCGTCCATTTCACTTCTCCTTTTTCGCATGTCGTCGTCTCGGTTTGCGGCGCCTCGCCGAGTGATTCCCACAACTGTCTGAACTCGATCCGGGCGGTGTGCAGACGAGACTTCACGGTGCCCCGCGCGGTGCGCAGAATTATCGCTACTTCGGCCAGCGGGAAGCCCTCCAGGTAGTAGAGGGTCAGTACCGTTCTGCTGGCGTTCGAGAGCCGGTGCAGAACGCTGTGGAGGTCGGTCGCCGCAACGGCCGCCTGCGGCTCGTCAATCGGCCGGCCTTGTGCCTGGAAGTCCGCGCCGAGCCGTTTCATTCTGGTGTTCCTTTTGAGCCAATCGTTGGCCTTGTTCGTCACAATCCGGTAGATCCAGGGCCTGAACCGGACCGGGTCGTTCAACCGCGAGAGGCCCCGGATGACGCCCAGCCAGCTCTCCTGTGTTACCTCCCACGCGGCCTCCGGATTGCCCGTGAGCCGATACGCATAGCGCCACAGGCGCTGCTGCCAGCGACGGACCAGCATGTCCATGGCCTGGACGCTGCCGTCCTGACACTCCATGACCAGCAGCTCATCAACAAGTTGTTCATTATGATCCGTCATCTGTCTATTCAGTCTGCGTTGCCGGTCGCCCGGTTCATCATTGTGCGAAAAAATCCGATTGGCGTCCATCCTGCGCAGCACGACTCCCTGAGCGGTGTTTTTCTCGATTCCGCTTGTCTTTCCCGTCGTTTCTCATAGAATCATGGGAGCCAACGGTTTACGTAAGCCGTCGGAGAGGTGTCCGAGTGGCCTCAGGAGCGGTCTTGGAAAGGCCGTGTAGGGTTTCCCTACCGCGGGTTCGAATCCCGCCCTCTCCGTTGCACCTTCGGGTGGTTTCCCGGGGAGGCCGGTAGTATCGCCATCGATAGGACGCCCGTAAGAAGGAGAATCGGACGTGACGGACGCTCAAGGACGCGGGGGCAGGGTCATCCGCCGGGGACCGTACCCCGAGTTCACCTGGACGGCCGTGCTGCTTGGCTACGGCATCGGCATCCTTATCACCATCAGCCTCGGCTACGCCGCATTGATTCTCGGGTTCTCGCACGAAGGCTCGGAGCTGGCGGCGATTCTGGGCTTCGGCGTCCTGCGCGGTCTGATGGGGCGCACCAGCATCATCGAGAACAATATCAACCAGACAATTGCCAGCAGCGTCAACGCGGCCTCCGCCGGCATGATGTTCACGATTCCCGCCCTGTTCATCGTCGGCGAGACCGATTTCAATCCGGTTCTGATGGTCCTCGGCTGCGTCGCCGGCAGCTTTCTGGGCGTGGCCTTCATCATCCCGTTGCGCAAGCAGATGATCGATTTCGAGCGGCTGACGTACCCGGGCGGCGTGGCCGTCGCCACGGTCCTCAAGTCGCCGGGCGCCGGCGTGCACAAGGCCATGCTGCTGCTGCTCGGGATTGGCCTGAGCGCCGCCGTGAGCGTGGTCAGCCATCTCACCGGGTTCGAGGACCTGCCGCTGGGTAAATACCTTGGCCTGCCGGCTTATATGAACAGCGTCTGGTTCGTCTCGTTGCTGACCGTCGGCGTGGGCTTCATCGCCGGCCGGGGCGGGTTCGCCTTTATCATCGGTGGCTTCACCTGCTATTGGATTCTGGGCCCCGTCCTGGCTTGGAGGGGCCTGCTGCCCGCGCCGGGGCAGTTGGGAGTCGGGGATCCGCTTGCCACCCTCCCGAAGTACATGCGTTTGAATCTCTTTCGCCCGGTGGGAATCGGGATGCTCGTGGGCGGCGCCATCACGGGGATCGTGCTGGCATTCCCCTTGATCGTCAATGCGATCCGCAGCATGCAGAGCGCCGCGCGGACCCGGACGGGCCGGTCCGCCGATGAGATGCCGATCCGGTTCCTGTACTTCGGCATCGCGGCGGCGGTGCTCGTGCTCTCGATTGTGGCGGTTTACTCCGTCGCGGGGATGGGGCTGATGCGCGGCGTCATTATGGCGGTGATCGGGACGTTGTGGATCTGGATGGCCGGCGTCATCGTCTCCGAGTGCACCGGCCGGACCAACTGGTCGCCCATGAGCGGTATGACCCTCATCGGCGTGACCATCCTCGTGCTCATCGCCCGCGACCTCGGCAGCAGCGCCGCCATTGTCGCCTGTGTCATGGTTGGGGCCGCTATGAGCAGCGCCATGGCCCAGGCTACCGACCTGATGATGGACCTCAAGACCGGCTATCTCGTCGGCGCTCTGCCTCGAAAACAGCAGATGGGACAGTTCATAGCCACCTGGCTGGGGCCTGTCGTCATCATGGTTCTGATCTATGTGTTACATCGCCATTACGTCCTCGGCAGCGAGCGGTTGCCGGCGCCTCAGGCCAGCGCGCTGGCGGGTGTGATCGAGGGGATTCTGGGCGGCGATGTCCCGGTCCCGAAGTACGCGGCCGGCGCCGTGCTGGGAATCCTGTTGGGCACGACCGGCGTCGGCGGTCTCGGCATCCTGGTGGGCCTGGGCTTTTACCTGCCATTCAATATCGTGTTGACCTATACCGTCGGCATGCTGCTGCGGATCTTCGTGGACCGGGTGCGCGGGCCGCGCTACAGCCATGAGGTGGGGATTCCCGTGGCGGCCGGGTTCATCGTGGGCGAGGGCCTCATGGGGGTCGGTTTCGCCGTGTACGCCATTGCGCGGCCGTGGCTGGCCCAACTGGCTGCTTGAGGTGACTGCATGAGACAATTCGGATTCTTTCTGGTAATCATCGGTTTCCTGGGCGGCGCGCTGGCGTCCGTGCTCAGCGAGGACGCCGTGCATTGGAAGCCGTTTGCTCTGGTGGTCGCGGTTGGATTTGCCGGCGTGGTTCTGGTGCGGACGAGCCAGAGACGCGAAAAGCGCGCCGTCGAACGGCTGACCAGTAACATGCACGCCATCGAGGAGAGCTTGCGCCGGGTCGTCGAGAATGTGACCCGGCTGAACGAGGCCAGGCACAACATCGACCCGTACGATATTCGCCACCGGATCGACGAGCTGTTCGTGGACGACCTGAACACCTTCATCGGCGCCCGGGAGAGCATCGCCCACTCCTGCGGGCTCCGTGCCTACGGCGACGTGATGAATTGCTTCGCCGCCGGGGAACGGTATCTCAGCCGGGTCTGGTGCGCCTCCGCCGACGGCTACGTCGACGAGATCAACGAGTACCTGGACCGTGCCAAAGAGCAGTTTGCCGCCGGCCTGGATAAAGTCCTCAATTTGCACGGCGCTGCTCCTGCGGTCCGACCATGACGTGTGCAGACGTTCGGACGCGGAGCGTTGGGGAATTGCCCCGCCGCTCGGCGCGTGCCCCGCGCCGGATTGAAACCCGTCAGGCTATGACGAGCGGTCGGCCGGGGGCGAGGTGCAGCCTCTCACTGGCGGCGGCGTTCTTCAGGCTGATTTCGAGGGTGTTACTCGAGCCGGTGATGAGGAACAATTCGTCTTCCGGCGCCGCGTTATAGGTCGGATAGAAACTCATCGTGTACTCGTGGTCGGCGCTTCGAACGTCATACCGATCCTTGTCCAGGGGAGGGAGATTCGTGATGACGTTGCCGAAGCGGTCGACGCGGACCACGATCCCCCGGCGGCCATCCCTAAGCAGTTCCAGGGGCTCGATTCGGTCGATTTTCTCGCCCAGCTCATCGAAACGGCCGAGGTCGATTTGCGCCGCGGCCGGCGCGAAGACGTCCCGGCCGTGGAAGGTTCGGCTGGCCCGTTGCGGGATCTCAAGCCTGCGTATCGTCACGCCGCCCTGGCCGCCCAGCGTTTCCCAGAGCAGCCCGTTGTCGGGCGCGACAAAATGATAGTGCTGTGTCTTCACGGCGAGTGCCTGGCGCTCGCTCCCGACGCCGGGGTCGATTACGCAGCAGAACGTCGTGTCCTTTGGGAAGTATTCGTAGCTGTTCTTCAGCACCCACGATGCCTCAATGACGCACTGTGGGCTGATGTCGTGGCACAGATCGACGATGACGGCGCCGGTATTGACGCCGAGGATAATCCCTTTCATGATGCCGACGTATTCACTGGCTCCAAAGTCTGTCAGCAGGACGATCACGGCGTCAGGCCTCTTTGTCCCTGGGCGGCTCGTAGGCCGGATACATGAATTCCGGAACCCGGCGGATTTTGCCTTCGGCCGTCACGCAGGCCAGCACGCTCGCGCCCTCCGCCAGGAGCAGGCCGGTGTCGCGCCGCGTGAGCCTGTACGTGTGCTCCACTTTGCCCGGCGTGACGTTGGAGGTCGTGGTTTGAAGGAGCAACTGCTCGTCGTAGAGGGCCGGACGGCGGTATTTGATCCTCAGCTCGGCCACCACGAAAAAGATTCCCTCGGCCTCCAGGTCCCGGTAAGCGATGCCGTTGGCGCGGAGCAGCTCGGTGCGTCCCATCTCGAACCAGACCGGGTAGACGCTGTGATGAATCACGCCGCCCTTGTCGGTCTCGGCGTACCGCGGGACTATGGTAATCGTATGGCTCTGCACCGTCGTATGTCCGGGAAGCTTCATACCGGCCGCCAGAATAGCAGATGCAGGCTGATTTGCAAGGAAGGGCAAGTCCTCTTCGCGCAACGGGGTATTTCCCGGCCGGCAAGGGAGGGGCGACATGCCTTGTGGGTGGGTCCCGGAATTTGCAAAAAAAATCAAAAATTTACTTTACCCGGGACCTGTGGCATCGGTATATTAGAGAGTGCAGGTTGAGCCCTCAAGCCCCTGCGTGTTATCTCGCTTTTCCTCTCCCTCCGCCGCGCAGGGGCTTCTTTATACTATCCAGCGGCGTTCTATCTCTTCGAGGGTCTTGCCCTTGGTCTCGGGCACGAACGCCCACACGAAGACCAGCATCATGATGCAGAAGGCCCCGTAGAGCCAGAAGGGAAATCCGCGGTGGAACGTCGCGACGAGCCAGGGGTTTTCGTCCATCATGGGGAACGTCTGCGAGACGAGGTAGTTGGCGACCCACAGGCAGACCGTGGCGATGGCCATCGCCCGGCCACGGATGCGGGTGGGGAAAATCTCCGAGAGAATGACCCATACGACCGGCCAGACGGACAGGGCGAAGCAGGCGATATAGCCCAGGATGAACAGGAGAATCCAGAGGCCGGTCGTCTGTGCGTAGGCGGCCAGGCCCATGGCGAACAGAGAAATGCCCATGCCGGTCGAGCCGATGAGCATCAGGGGCTTGCGGCCGATCTTGTCCACCGTCCAGATGGCGATGATGGTGAAGGTCAGGTTCACCGCGCCGACGATGACGGTCTGCAGCAGGGCGGCGTTCGTGCCTGAGCCCATCTTCTTGAAGATTTCCGTGCCGAAGTACATGAACACGTTGATGCCCGTGACCTGCTGCAGCACGGCCAGCACGATGCCGATGACCAGGACGATTCTCATCCCCGGCACAAGAAGCTGTCGCAGCGAGCCGGTCTCATGGGCCACCGCGTTCTTGATCTCCGCCAACTCCGACCGGGCATAGGTGATTCCATCGACGCGGGTGAGAATGTCCAGCGCTTCGTTCTCCCGTCCCTGCTTGGTCAGCCAGCGCGGGCTCTCGGGGACGAAGAACAGTAGGACCAGCAGGATCAGGGCCGGCAGCGACTCCGACCCGAACATCCAGCGCCAGCCGGCCTGTTGATTCCAGGCGTCGTTGCCCTGCAGGGCGATGAAGTAGTTCACGAAATACACGATCAGAAAGCCCGTCACGATGGCGAACTGGTTGATCGAGACCATGCGTCCGCGGATGCGCGCCGGGCTGATTTCGGCGATGTACATGGGCGAGGAGATCGAGGCCGCCCCGACGCCGAGACCACCGAGGATGCGGTAGAGGATGAAGGCAATGAGCGTTCGCGGCACGGCGGTGCCGATGGCGGAGACCAGGAAGAATACGGCCGAGAGGATCAGGACCTTCTTGCGGCCGAAACGGTCACTCAACGCGCCTGCGCCCGCCACCCCGAGCGCGCAGCCGAGCAGGGCACATGCCGTCGCCCAGCCTTCCTGTCGGGGATTGAGCGTGAAGTAGGCCTTCAGCGGGCCGATCGCGCCGTTGATGACGCCCGTGTCATAGCCGAACAACATACCGCCCAACGCCGCCACGATGGTGACCAGGAATACATAGGTGAGGTTGCCGGTCTGCCCGCTCACAAGCTCAGGGTTCAGGTCCTTCGCGGGAATGCTCCCCGCCGTGATGTCAGGATTCTCACTCATTGTCGAAATGTCTCCATGATGCGACTTGTGCTCCGCCGTCGTGCACAGTCTGTCATCCTGAACGTAGCGCAGCGCAGTGAAGGATCTGGCTCACGTATTTGACGAACCTCCCATTCGCCGGCCAGATCCTTCACCTTCGGCTCAGGATGACAGACGCTTGTCACACGGATTCCCATTGACACGCCTACTGTTTGCAGGTTTCCATCGCGTATTTCAGTGCCCAGTCGATGAACATGGCGTAGTTGTCGTTGCGATAGCTGCCGTCGAGATTCTTGCACTGCGCGCGGGTCGCCTCCATGAGCCCCACGAGAGAACGGGCCTGGTCGCCGAGTCCCTGCAACGTGCGGGCGGCGTGCAAGGCCACGACCTGACGCGGTTCGCGCAGGCCCGCGGCGAGCACGGGCAGGGCCTCGTCGCACGAGCCGAGCTTGCACAGCACGCCGGCGGCCGCGAAGCGTACGTTCGGGCTCGGGTCTTTCAGGGCTCTTTTCAGCGCCTCCTGCGCCGGCGCCGCTTCCGGACCGAGGGCTTCGAGACCGACGACGGCCCAGTAGCGAACGGCGCTGTCGCTGTCCTTGAGGTATTCCATCAAGGCCCAGAGGGCCTGTGGGCTGGCGCCCACAAGCTCGGCGGCCGCGAGGATGCGCGCCAGCGGGTACTTGTCCGGGTCCCGGGCGACCTCGTACGGCGTGGAGTCGGCGGCGCGGAGGTGCATTTCGGCTTCCGGCAGCAGCCCCGTGTCGTGCGTCTCAAGTATCCAATCCCGCAGGCGTTGGCGCAGGCGTTCGAGAGTCTGCCGATGCGCGGGTGAGCCGGCCAGATTGTTGATCTCGTGCGGGTCGGCCTGTGTGTCGTACAGTTCCTCCACCGGCTTGGTCGGTTGCCAGAGCAACTTTTGCGCTGCGACCATCTTGTTCTCGGCGGCCAATCGGCGCAGCTCCCGCATGATTTCGGCCTGGTCGCAGTAGTCACTCGGCTGGATGTACGGCAGGTGTGGCAGGAAGTGGCGGATGTACTTGTAGCGTTTGTCCCGCACGCAGCGGGACATTTCATACGCCTCATCGACCCGGCTGTGGGTCGCGAAGATGTATTCGCGGGCTGGTGGCGCCGTGTCGCGGGCGTCTCGCCCGCGATTCGAGGGTAAGGGGACCCCCAACGCATTCTTTCGCGTTGGGGACCCCAAGATGCCCTCGACACGAACCCCGTGGCCGAGGAAGGGCTGACCCTGCATGTACGATGGAATCGATACGCCGGCCAGCTTCAGCACGGTGGGGGCGAAGTCAACGAAACTGACAAGCTGATCCGTCCGCCCGCCCGAGGCCCAGGGCGTCAGGTGCTGATA